>NZ_LT977070.1:2944636-3304379 GCF_900250075.1 Cupriavidus taiwanensis | reverse complement strand
TTTTGTCTTTGGCGTAGCGGAAACGCTGCGCTCGCTATTGCCCTGACGCCGGCACGCCGAACCCCGTTGTTTTCATGCTGCATTGCGGGTCGTGGCGCATTCCTGACCGGTCCGCCTTCTGCTATGTTCGACCCTCAAGTGCCAACGGGTGGCACGAAGGCGGTTGCAACACGCGTTTGCAGCAAGCAGTGAGCAATAGAGCGGGCCGATGCCGACAGAGCGGGTCCGCGATTTCGGGTTTCGAGGGGTTACATGACGGCCAAGAGGTTCCGGCTGGTTTTGACTGGCGCCGCCGGCGCGCTGCTGCTGGCAGGGTGCGCTTCCACTTCCCCTCAACCTTCCCCACCGCAAGGCGGCTCGGCTCCCGCCGCCCCGATTGCCTCCGGCTCCGCCATTGATTGCCAGGCCTTCACCGAGCGCATGGCCGCCCACGCCGCCGCGCAGGCCGAGACCGCGGTCATTGAACCCGACGCCCTGGCCGCTGCCAACCCGCTGGCGGCCGATGCGGAAGCAGGGGACGATGGCGAACCCGCCGACGCTTCGCCGGCCACCCTCGCCACGCTGCCGTTGTTTTCGGTTTCCCCACGCGGCAACCGGCTGCCCGTTGGCTGGCAGCCGTGGACCATCAACCGCAACAAGATTCCCACCACTTACTCGATGGCCGAGGTCGACCAGCGTGTCGTGGTGCACGCCAAGGCCGACAGTTCGGCCTCTGGCCTCTATGTGCCGCTGCGCGAGCGCGACGCCGGCATGCTGCGCTGGACCTGGAAGACCAGCGGCATCATCCGCAACGCCGACAACAGTCATGGCCCGCGCGAGGATTCGCCGCTGCGCCTGTTTGTCGCGTTCGACGGCGACAAGGGCGCACTGCCGCTCAAGGACCAGCTGATGTACGAGATGGCGCGGCTGACCACCGGGCGCGAGATGCCGTACGCGACGCTGATGTATATCTGGGGCGGGCAGCGCGCGGAAGGCGCGGTGGTGAAGAACCCGCATACCGATCGCGTGCGCATGATCGTAGTGGATAGCGGCATGAAGCACGCCAATGAGTGGCGTTGCCACGAGCGCGATCTGCGCGCCGACTACCGCAAGGCGTTCGGGACCGATCCCGGCCGCGTCATCGCGGTCGGCATCATGACCGATACCGACAATACCAAGAGCAAGGCCGAAGCCTGGTACGGCGACATCGCGCTGGACTAGGTTGCCGCGCCGGCGGCGCCCTCAGCCGCCGATCGGCTCGGCCAGCGCGAGCACCGCGAACGAGGCCAGCCAGTGCGTGGACACATACTCGCCCTCCACCGCCTGGGGCAGCGACGCCTCGATATGGTCCGACCACGCGCGGATTGCCAGCGGCCGCAGCGGATCGGGCAGGGCGGGTTCCAGCATGCGCCAGCACCACGCGCGTGACAGGTTCAGGCCGTCCAGGTGTGCGGCCTTGGGGTCGCCGCGGTTGGTCACCGTGACCGGCGTCAGCCAGTTGGCCAGTTCGGCCTGGCCCGGCACGAACAACTCCCACCATTCCGAAAACGCGCAGCCGTCCATCACGGCGTGCATCAGCACGGCTTCGGTCAGTCCGCCGGACAGGAACTCGTCACCGCCGGGCTCGTAGCGGGCCGGATACTTCTGGTCGTGGCCGAACCAGCGGTGGGCGCGCCGTACGATGGCGCGCCGCAAGGCCAGATCCTGATGCGCGCGCGCATAGGAAAGGGCCATGACCAGCGCGAAGGCGCTGTTGAAATGGGTCCCGGTGCGCACCGGAAACGCTGCCGCATCGAGGAAATCCGCCAGTTGTTGCGATAAGTGCGAGGCCAGCGGTGCGCAGGCTTCGGCCCAGGCCGTGGCATGCGGGTCGTGCCGTGCCAGCGCCAGCAGCTCGGCTTGCAGCTTCAGCATCCAGCCCCAGCCGTAGGGGCGCTCGAAGGTGCGGGCCTCCGGCCGGCGGAAGTACGCGAGTTCGGCGGCCATGGCGTCTGGGCGCAGCTGAGCGTCCAGCATGGCGCGGATGCGCGGCGCTTCGTCGAGGTCCGGATGCAGTGCCAGCAACCGCACCAGCAGCCAGTGCATATGCACGCTGGAGTGCCAGTCGTAGCTGCCGCAAAACACCGGATGCCAGGCGGCCGGCCCGGCGAGATCGCCGGCGCCCGCCATCATGTGGTCCAGCTTGTACGGATAACGGCGCAGGATATTCTCCAGCGCCACGCGCGCAAAGCTGCGCGCGGTCTCGCGATCCAGCGCCGAACGCCCCATCGCCGAAGCTCCCCTTTGTGATCGTATTGCCCTGCTCAGGCAGGCGTGCTCGGGCACGCTCTGGTCTATGCCGTCAACTACCTGCCATCAGGCAGGAGCGAGCCACTTCTCCACCAGCCGCACGAAGAAGGTCGAGCCGACCGGCAGCAGTTCGTCGTTGAAATCGTAGCTGGGGTTGTGCAGCATGCAAGGCCCGATGCCATGGCCGGCATCGCGATGGCCGCCGTCGCCATTGCCCAGGAACAGATAGCAGCCCGGCTTGTGCTGCAGCATGAACGAGAAATCCTCGGCGCCCATGGTGGGCTCGACGTTGCTGTCGACGTTGTCCGCGCCGACCAGCTCGGCGGCGACCGCGGCGGCAAAGCCGGTCTCGGCCTCGCTGTTGATGGTGGGCGGATAGTTGCGGTGGAATTCGTATTCGATGGTGCAGTCGAATGCGGCCGCGACCGCGCGCGCCACCTCTTCCATGCGCCGCTCGATCAGGTCCAGCACCGGCACCGTGAAGGTACGCACGGTACCGCCGATCCAGGCCTGGTCCGGCACGATGTTGGTGGCATCGCCGGCATGGAACTGCGTGACCGAGATCACCGCGGTATCGATCGGGCGTTTGTTGCGCGTGATGATGCCCTGCAGCGCAGACACGATCTGCGCCGCGGTGAAGACCGGGTCGTTGCCGTTGTTGGGCATGGCCGCATGCGCGCCCTTGCCGCGCACGACGATGCGGAACTCGTTGCTCGAGGCCATCAGCGGGCCCGCGCGCGTGCCGAAGGCACCCACCGGCATGCCCGGCCAGTTGTGCACCCCGAACACCGCGTCGCACGGAAAGCGCTCGAACAGGCCGTCCTTGATCATCTCGCGCGCGCCGCCGCCGCCTTCCTCGGCCGGCTGGAAGATCAGGTGCACGGTGCCGTCGAAGGGCTTGTGCTGTGCCAGGTAGCGCGCTGCGCCCAGCAGCATGGCGGTGTGGCCGTCATGGCCGCACGCGTGCATCTTGCCGGTGTGCTGCGAGCGGTGGTCGAAGGTGTTGGCTTCCTGCAGCGGCAATGCGTCCATGTCGGCGCGCAGGCCGATGGTGCGCGTGCTGCTGCCATTGCGAATCACACCGACCAGGCCGGTGGTGCCCAGCCCGCGGTGGACTTCGATGCCCCACGCTTCCAGGTTGCGCGCGACTACGTCGGCGGTGCGCTGCTCTTCGAAGCAGAGTTCAGGATGGGCGTGGATGTCGCGCCGGATCGCGCGGATTTCGGCTTGCGCCTGCAGGATTTCGGGGATCAGCTTCATGATGCCGGGCGGCCTTGGGGTCGAAGGCGTTAGCAATGGGATACCCGGATCATACGATGCCTGTCGCGAAAGCGCCAAAACGCGGCGATTTGCTGCGCGATCGTCGCCTTGGCGCAGTGCAATATGCCGGCGCGGGTGGGTTTCCCCGCATTGCCGTGGCATGCGCACTGCTGGAACAGTTCATGCTTGAAGTGCCCGGCCGGCAATACCGTCGCTTTGTGATGCCCCATCGCACCAAAAAGCAGCGCCGCTCGTGACCCGCTGCGCGCGCGCATTGCCGATCCTAAAACGTCTGCTTCACTTCCTACAGGGAGAATTGCGCGATGTCCCTTCGCACTTTCAAGAAGGCAATTGGCGCGGTCGCGGTGGCGGGGGCCCTTGGCCTCGCGCTGGCCGGCACCGCCCAGGCCGCGGACCTCAAACTGGCCATGAGTTCGCCGCCGACCTCGATGGATCCGCACTTCTACAACCTGTTCTCCAACATCAATGTTTCCGAGCATATCTTCGACTCGCTGACCAAGATGGACCCGGACAGCCGCATCATCCCGGGCCTGGCCGAGTCGTGGAAGCTGGTCAACAACCTCACGTGGGAATTCAAGATCCGCAAGGGCGTGAAGTTCCACGATGGCTCCGAGCTGACCGCCGAGGACGTGATCTGGTCGCTCGACCGCCCCGCCACGATCCAGAACAGCCCGGGCAAGTTCGACGTCTACACCAAGGCGATCGTCAACAAGAAGATCATCGACAAGCACACCATCCAGCTCACCACCGCCCAGCCGTATCCGCTGATGCTGAACGACCTGACCTCGATCTTCATCGTGCAGAAGAAGGCCACGCAGGGCCTGAGCTCGGATGACTTCGCGCAGGGCAAGGGCATGGTCGGCACCGGCCCGTTCAAGTTCGTCAGCTATGCGCGCGACGACCGGGTCGAGCTGGTGCGCAACAACGATTACTGGGGCAACAAGCCGGCCTGGGACAAGGTCACGCTGCGCTTCATCCCCAACCCGGCGACGCGCCTGGCGGCGCTGCTGTCGGGCGATGTGCAGGCCATCGAGAACGTGCCCACGCCCGACCTGCCCAAGGTGCGCAACGATCCCAAGCTGGCGTTCTTCTCCAAGATCTCGCACCGCGTGATCTACCTGTACTTCGATGCCAAGCGCGACAAGTCGCCTTACGTCACCACCAAGGAAGGCGCGCCACTGGACAAGAACCCGCTGAAGGACACGCGCGTGCGCAACGCCATCAGCATGGCGATCAACCGGCAGGGCATCAAGGACCGGCTGATGGAAGGCCTGTCCGAGCCGACCAACAACCTGGTGCCGCCCACGCTGTTCGGCTACAACCCCAACCTGAAGACGGTCAAGTACGACCCCGAGGGCGCCAAGAAGCTGCTGGCCGAGGCGGGCTTCCCCAACGGCTTCGGCGTGACGCTGCACACGCCCAACAACCGCTACGTCAACGACGAGAAGATTGCCCAGACCATCGCGCAGAACCTGACCCGCATCGGCATCGCCACCAAGGTCGAGGGCATGCCGATGGCAACGTACTCGTCCAAGGGCATCAAGCACGAGTGGTCGTTCGGCCTGCTCGGCTGGGGCGCCCAGACCGGCGAGGTCAGCTCGCCGCTGCGCGCGCTGCTGGCGTGCGAAGACAGCAAGAAGGGCTTCGGCACCACCAACTGGGGCGAGTACTGCAACCCGAAGATGGACGTGGTGCTGGAAAAGGCGCTGTCGACGGTGGACGACACCGAGCGCTCCAAGCTGCTGCAGGAAGCCACCGCGATCGCGATCAACGATGGCGGTATCATCCCGATCCACCAGCAGGTGACCACCTGGGCCACGCAGAAGGGCATCGTCTACGTGCCGCGCACCGACGAGCGCACGTACGCGCATAATTTCAAGCCCCAGTAAGCAGGCTGCCTGCTGCTGAGTTCGCGGTGCCGCGCATGGCTGCCGCGCCGCCTGGAAGCGCCACGCGCTCCCGGGCGGCGTGCGCATTCCCGCGCGAAAGGAAAGTGGTTCGAATATGCTGGTCTTTATCATCCGGCGCCTGATGCAGAGCGTGGTCGTGCTCTTCGTCATGTCGCTGCTGGTTTTCCTCGGCGTCTTTGCCATCGGCAATCCCGTCGACATCCTGATCAATCCGCAGGCCGACCAGGAGGACATCAAGCGCACCATCGCGGCGCTGGGCCTGGACAAGCCGCTGTGGGAGCAGTACTGGGTGTTCCTGCAGAACGCGCTGCAAGGCAACCTGGGCACGTCGTTCGCGCATGGCACGCCGGCGCTCAAGCTCATCTTCGAACGCATGCCGGCGACCATGGAGCTGGCGGTCTGCGCGATCCTGCTGGCGATCGTGCTGGGCATCCCGCTGGGCCTGTGGGCCGGGCTGCGGCCCAAGGGCATTGCCGGCAAGTCGATCATGACGGTGTCGATCCTCGGCTTCTCGCTGCCCACCTTCTGGGTCGGGCTGATGCTGATCATGGTGTTCGCGGTGCAGCTGGGCTGGCTGCCGTCCAACGGCCGCGGCGAGACCGTGCGCGTGCTGGGCATCCCGCTCAGCTTCCTGACCGCGGACGGGATCCGCCACCTGATCTTGCCCGCCGTGACGCTGTCGCTGCTCAACATCGCCATGGTGATCCGGCTCACGCGCGCCGGCACGCAGGAGGCGATGCTGCAGGACTACGTCAAGTTCGCGCGCGCCAAGGGCTTGTCCAACACCCGCATCGTCGGCGTGCACGTGCTGAAGAACATCCTGATCCCCATCGTCACCGTGATCGCGCTGCAGTTCGGCTCGATCATCGCCTTTGCGATCGTGACCGAGACCATCTTCGCCTGGCCCGGCATGGGCAAGCTCATCATCGACTCGATCCAGCTGCTGGACCGGCCGGTGATCGTCGCCTACCTGATGGTGATCGTGACGCTGTTCATCCTGATCAACCTGGTGGTGGACATCATCTACAGCATGCTCGATCCGCGCGTGCGCATTGCCGACAACAAGGGCTGAGCCATGACCGCAGTAACTGTCGAACCCGAAGACAAGACGCCGCCGCGCGCCGCGGCGCGCGAGCAGTCCCCGTGGCGGCGCTTTGCCGCCGAGTTCTTCGCCAGCAAGATCGCCGTGGCCGGGCTGGCCACGCTGGTGACCATCATCCTGATCGCCATCTTCGCGCCGTGGCTGGCGCCGCAGAACCCGTATGACCTGGCCACGCTGGACGTGCTCGACGCGCGCCTGGCGCCGGGCGAGCAGGCTGGCAGCGGCATGACCTTCCTGCTGGGCTCGGACGAGCAGGGCCGCGACATCCTGTCGGCGGTGATGTACGGGCTGCGCATCAGCATCGGCGTGGGCGTGGTCAGCACCCTGATCGCGCTGCTGCTGGGCGCCACGCTGGGCCTGCTGGCCGGCTTCCTGGGCGGGCGCACCGAGGCCTTCATCATGCGTGTGGCGGACCTGCAGCTGTCGTTCCCGCCGATCCTGCTGGCGCTGATCCTGCTGGCCTTCCTGCGCCCGGGGCTGGGCAATATCGTGATCGCGCTGGTCGCGGTGCAGTGGGCCTACTATGCGCGCACCACGCGCAGCGCCGCGCTGGTCGAACGCCGCAAGGAGTACATCGAAGCCGCCACCTGCCTGGGCCTGCCGCCCGCGCGCATCATGTTCCGCCACCTGCTGCCCAACTGCCTGCCGCCGCTGATCGTGATCGCGGCGCTGCAGGTGGCCTCGGCGATCACGCTGGAGGCCACGTTGTCCTTCCTCGGGCTGGGCGTGCCGATCACCGAGCCGTCGCTCGGTTCGCTGATCTCGAACGGCCAGCAGTACATGCTGTCGGGCAAGTACTGGATCAGCTTCTTCCCGGGCATCGCGCTGGTGGTCACCATCGTGGCGATGAACCTGGTCGCCGACCAGCTGCGCGATGTGCTGAACCCGCGCCTGCAGACGCAATAACGGGGAGCGCAACATGGCACAACCGACACTGGTGGTAGAACACCTGAAAACGCATTTCTATACGCGCGGCGGCATCGCCCGGGCCGTCGACGACGTGTCCTTCACCGTGGGCCGCGGCGAGATCATGGGGCTGGTGGGCGAGTCCGGCTCGGGCAAGTCCATGACCGGCTATTCGATCATGGGCCTGATCGACCCGCCGGGGAAGATCGTCGACGGGCGCATCGCGCTGACCAGCCGCGACGGCGTCACGCGCGACCTGCGCGCGCTCACGCCGGCGCAGCAGCGCGACGTGCGCGGCAACCGCATCGCGATGATCTTCCAGGATCCGATGATGACGCTCAACCCGGTGCTGCGCATCGACACGCAGATGATCGAGGCGGTGCTGGCACATGAGAACGTGAGCAAGGCGGTGGCGCGCGAGCGCGCGCGCAATGCGCTGGCACGGGTCGGCATTCCGTCGCCGGACGAGCGCCTGCAGGCCTATCCGCACCAGTTCTCGGGCGGCATGCGCCAGCGCGTGGCCATTGCCACGGCGCTGCTGAACAAGCCCGACCTGATCATTGCCGACGAACCGACCACGGCGCTCGACGTCACCATCCAGGGCCAGATCCTGTACGAGATGCAGACCCTGTGCCGCGAGTCCGGCACTGCGCTGATCTGGATCACGCACGATCTGTCGGTGGTGGCGGGACTGGCCGATTCCGTCTGCGTGATGTATGCCGGCAAGATCGTCGAGGCCGGCGACGTGCGCCAGGTACTGGAGCGCCCCGAACATCCCTACACGCACGGGCTGATCAGCTCGGCGCCGTCGCGCAATCCGCGCGGCGCGCCGCTGCGGCAGATCCCGGGCATGACGCCATCGCTGCTGAACCTGCCGGGCGGCTGCTCGTTCCGCGAGCGCTGTCCCTATGCGACCGCGGCCTGCAAGACCGAACCCCCGCTGGAAACCGCCGCGGACGGGCGCCGCCTGCGCTGCTTCCATCCGGTGCTCGCCAACCAGGAGGCGGCATGAACGCCACTGCACTGCAATCCCGCCCGATGACCGAACCGGCCGGGCAAGAAGGCGCGACGCCCGCTGCGCCGATCCTTGAACTGCGCGGCGTGTCCAAGCGCTTCGTCAAGTCGCTCGATGCCGCGGCGCGCATCGCCAACCTGTTCGGCGCGCATGCGCGCGAAGAGGTGGTGCATGCGGTGGACCGGGTCGACCTGAGCATCCGCGCCGGCGAGGTAGTGGGGCTGGTGGGCGAATCCGGCTGCGGCAAGTCCACGCTCGGCCGCATGGCCGTGGGCCTGCACTCGCTGACCGAAGGCGAGCGCCTGTGGCGCGGCACCAACCTGGATCACCTGCCTCCCGACAAGCGTCGCGAGAAGCAGTTGGCGATCCAGATGATCTTTCAGGACCCGTACGCCTCGCTCAACCCGCGGCTGCGCGTGCTCGATATCGTCGGCGAGGCGCCGGTGGTGCACGGCATGGTCGAACGCGGCGCGCAAAAGGGCTATGTCGAAGACATGCTGGTGCGCGTGGGCATGGACCCGACCGTGCTGCGCCGCTTTCCGCACCAGTTCTCCGGTGGCCAGCGCGCGCGCATCGGCATCGCGCGCGCGCTCGCGGTGAAGCCGGAGTTCCTGGTCTGCGACGAATCGGTGGCGGCGCTGGACGTGTCGATCCAGGCGCAGGTGCTGAACCTGTTCATGCGCCTGCGTGAAGAACTGAACCTGACCTACCTGTTCATCAGCCACGACCTGGGCGTGGTCAAGCACATCAGCGACCGGGTGGTGATCATGTACCTGGGACGGGTGGTCGAATCCGCGCCGACCGAGGACGTGTTCGCCGCGCCCAACCATCCCTATACGCAGGCGCTGCTGGCGGAGGCGCCCAAGCTGGAGGTGGCGCGCAAGAACTACGTCGCGATCCGCGGCGAGATCCCGTCGCCGCTGCACCCGCCGAGCGGCTGCCATTTCCATCCGCGCTGCCCGCACGCGATGCCGCGTTGCCGCGAAGAGCAGCCGCTGCTCAAGGAGATTGCGCCGCTGCGGTTCTCGGCATGTCATTTGAATGACATGAAGTAGGGCGTTTCAACCGGCGTTGGTTTGCTCCCCTCTCCCATTTATGGGAGAGGGGCGGGGGAGAGGGCAGGAGTCTCGACGGAGTGAGGCGCCTTGATGCTTGCCATGCGCCTGCCCTCTCCCCCGGCCCCTCTCCCGCAAGCGGGAGAGGGGAGACAACATGCGGTCACGCTGAGCGCGTCAGCGGATCACCTGGCCCTTCGAATTGATGATCGTCATCTCCACGAACTTCGAGCCGACATGGTTCTCGGGCGTGAAGTTGACGATGAAGCCGCCCAGGTCATAGTTGCGCATCGATTCCAGTGCGGTCACCAGCTTCTCGCGCGTCAGGTCCTTGCCCGCGCGGCGCAGGCCTTCGGTGAAGGTCTTGGCGGCGATGAAGCCCTCGATGCTGGCATAGTCGAATTCGCTGGGCTTGCCCGCGGCCTGCAGCAGGCGCAGGTATTCGCGCACGATCGGCAGCGTGGCGTTGCCCGGGTGCGGCATGACCTGCGAGATGATCACGCCGCTGCCCTGCGCGCCGACCACGTTGGCCAGCGCCTGCGTGCCGACGAAGGAGACGTTGTAGAACTGGCCGTTGTAGCCGCGGCGCAGCGCTTCCTTCACGAACGCGCCGGCGGTGCGGTAGGCGCTGATCATGACCACCGCGTCGGGCTTTGCCTTCATCGAGCCCTGCATGGCGTCGCCGATCTCCGTGGTGTTGCGCACCACGGGCTCGCGCGCGACGATCTGCACGCCGCTGTCGGGCGCGGCCTTGAGCGCGCGCTCCAGCCCGTCCAGGCCGGCCTTGCCGTAGGCATCCTCGTTGTAGACCACGGCCACGCGCTTGAGCCCGGTGGTCTGGATCTGGCGCACGATGGCCGCGGTTTCCTCGTTGTAGCCGGCGCGCACATGGAACACGTAGCGGCTGCGCGGCTCGCGCAGCGACTGCGCGCCGGTGTATGGACCGAAGAACGGCACCCTGGCCTGGATCGCCAGCGGCAGCGCGGCCTGGCTGGTGGGCGTGCCGACATAGCCGAACAGGGCGAAGACGCGATCCTCTTCGATCAGCTTCTTCGTGTTCTTGGCCGCTGGTTCGGGTTCGTAATAGTCGTCCAGCGCCTCGAGCCGGATCTTGCGCCCGTGGATGCCGCCCTGCTGGTTGATGTGGTCGAAGTACAGCCGCGCGCCAGAGTTCATCTGCTTGCCGAGAACGGCGGTCGGGCCCGTCAGCGCGGCGGACTGGCCCAGCAGGATGGTGTCGGCGGTGACGCCTTGCTCGGATGTGGCAGCAGTGGTTGCAGTGTTAGCCGCCAAGGCGGCGCAGGACGCGCCGCCGGTGCCGATGGCGCACGCCACCAGCAGGCCGGCAAGCCGGCCGTTGACCCCGGATCGGAAAGACATAAACCCCCCGCGAATGATGGTTCGGTTACCCGTTCGCCGCGTTGGCCGGTCTGCGCCGGCGAGCTGCTGGATCGTGCGGCATGGTGCGCGTCCCGGTCTGTGCCGCGAGCGCGCCGGCACATCATAATCGAATACAATCGGGACGAGATACTCCCCGCCGTCGCCCCGCACGCCCGGGGGAATGCGCCGCCGGCCGGCGCGACGCAGGCGCTGCCATCCGCGGCCTGCGCCGGCATCTCCCGTTCCGTACGACCGAACGAAAACAACACAGCCCCGCCCGGAGACCCCATGGCTTCCCGCATCGTCCGCGCCGCCTGCCCGCATGACTGCCCCGATACTTGTGCCTTGCTCGTCACCGTCGAGGACGGCCGCGCCGTCAAGGTAGCGGGCGATCCCGACCATCCCGGCACGCAAGGCGTGCTCTGCACCAAGGTGTCGCGCTACACCGAGCGCACCTACCACCCGGACCGCCTGCTCACGCCGATGAAGCGCGTCGGCCAGAAGGGCGAGGGCAAGTTCGCGCCGATCTCCTGGGATGAGGCGCTCGATACCATCGCCACGCGCCTGCAGGCGATCGCCGCACGCGATCCGCAGGCGATCGTGCCGTACAGCTATGCCGGCACCATGGGGCTGGTGCAGGGCGAGAGCATGGCGGCGCGCTTCTTCAACAAGCTGGGCGCGTCGCGGCTGGACCGCACCATCTGCGCCAGCGCCGGCGCCACCGCGCTGCGCTACACCTACGGCGCCAGCGTGGGCATGGACATGGAGCACGTGGTCGATGCCAGGCTGGTGATCATCTGGGGCGGCAACCCGATTGCGTCCAACCTGCACTTCTGGACCCGCGCGCAGGAGGCCAAGCGGCGCGGCGCCACGCTGGTGGCGATCGACCCGTACCGCTCGCTCAGCGCCGAGAAGTGCCACCGCCATATCGCCCCGATGCCCGGCACCGACGGCGCGCTGGCGCTGGCGATGATGCACGTGCTGATCCGCGACGACCTGCTCGACCACGACTACATCGAACGCCACACGGTGGGTTTCGAGGCGCTGCGCGAGCGCGCGCAGGCCTATCCGCCGGCGCGTGCCGCCGAGATCTGCGGCATCCCGGTCGAGGACATCGAATGGCTGGCCGGGCTCTACGGCCAGCTGGCGGTGCGCGAGCGCCAGCCGGTGGCGATCCGGCTGAACTACGGCATGCAGCGCGTCCACGGCGGCGGCCAGGCGGTGCGCGCGGTGGCGTGCCTGCCCTCGCTGGTGGGCGCCTGGCGCCATCCGGCGGGTGGCCTGCAGTTGTCGACCTCGGGTTTCTTCCCGATCAACGAAGCCGCGCTGCAGCGCCCGGACCTGCTGCCGGGATGGCCGCAGCAGCTGCCGCGCCTGGTCAACATGAGCACCATCGGCGATGCCTTGCTGGCCGGGGGCGCGCCGGGCGCGCCGCGCATCGAGGCGGTGGTGGTCTACAACAGCAACCCGGTGGCGGTGGCGCCGGAATCGGGCAAGGTCGCGGCGGGCTTCGCGCGCGAGGACCTGTTCACGGTGGTGCTGGAGCATTTCCGCACCGATACCGCCGACTATGCCGACATCATCCTGCCCGCGACCACGCAGCTCGAGCACACCGACGTGCACAAGGCCTACGGCCATACCTATTTCCTGGCCAACAACGCCGCCATCGCGCCGCTGGGCGAGGCCCTGCCCAACACCGAGATCTTCCGCCGGCTGGCGCAGCGCATGGGCTTTACCGAGGCCTGCTTTGCCGACAGCGACGAGGCGATTGCCGCGCAGGCGATCCTGCCGGACGATGCGCGCGCGGCCGGCATCAGCTGGGATTCGCTGAAAGCGCAGGGCTGGCAGAAGCTGGCGCTGCCGGCGGCGCCGTTCGCCGAGGGCGGCTTCCCCACGGCATCGGGCAAGTGCCAGTTTTATTCCGAGCCGATGGCGCGCGACGGCTTCGACCCGCTGCCCGACTACGTGCCGCAATACGAAGCGCCGCAGACCGCGCCGGAACTGGCGGCGCGCTATCCGCTGGCGATGATCTCGCCGCCGGCGCGCAATTTCCTCAACAGCTCGTTCGTCAACGTCGACAGCCTGCGCGCCACCGAGGGCGAGCCGCACCTGGACATCCATCCGGCCGATGCCGCCGAGCGCGGCATCGTGCACGGCGCGCTGGTGCGCGCCTTCAATGACCGCGGCAGCATGGTGGCGCGCGCGCGCGTGACCGATCGCGCCCGGCGCGGACTGGTGGTAGGGCTGTCGATCTGGTGGAAGAAGCTTGCGTCCGACGGCAAGAACGCCAATGAGCTGACCAGCCAGCGCCTGACCGACCTGGGTCGCGCGCCGGTGTTCTACGACTGCCTGGTGCAGGTCGAAGCCTGCGCACAAGGGGCGGTCGAGGCGGCATGACGCGGCCGCGCGGCCGCCGCGGCTGGGCGGCACTCGTGGGCGTGGCGGCGCTGTCGGCCCTGGTGGTGGTGACGGCGGGATGCGAGGCGGTCGGCTACTACGCGCAGTCGATCGGCGGCCATCTCGGCGTCATGGCCCAGGCGCAGCCGCTCACCGACGCCATCGCCAGCGCGCGCGACGCCAACGATGCGCGCCTGGCGCAGCGGCTGGCGCTGGCCGGCCGCATGCGCGATTTTGCCTCGCGCGAGCTGAAGCTGCCCGACAACGGCAGCTACCGCCGCTACGCCAACCTGCACCGGCCCTACGTGGTGTGGAGCGTGTTCGCCACGCCCGAGCTGTCGATGGAACTGCGCAAGTGGTGCTTCCCCATCGTCGGCTGCATCAGCTACCGCGGCTACTACGCCCAGTCCGACGCCGAGCAGTACGCGCAAGGCCTGCGCCGCGACGGGCTCGAGACCTATGTCGCCGGCGTCCCCGCCTATTCGACGCTGGGCTATTTCGATGACCCGCTGCTCAACACCTTCGTCTACCTGCCCGAGGGCGAGCTGGCGCGGCTGATCTTTCATGAACTGGCGCACCAGGTGGTGTACGTGCGCAACGACACCGCGTTCAACGAGTCCTTCGCCACCGCGGTCGAAGCGGCCGGCGTGGAACGCTGGCTGGACCAGGATGCGTCGGAGGACGCGCGTACCAGCTATCGCCAGTACGATGCCCGGCGCCAGCAGTTCCGCGCGCTGCTGCTGGGCACGCGCGACCGGCTGGTGGCGCTGTACCAGACCCCACTCGACGACGCCGCCAAGCGCGAGGGCAAGGCGAAGATCTTTGCCGACCTGCGCGCCGGCTATGCGCGGTTGCGCGTGGAGTGGGGCGGCTATAGCGGCTATGACCGCTGGTTCGACCAGCCGCTGACCAACGCCCACCTGGCCGCGGTGGCGACCTACCAGCAATGGGTGCCGGCCTTTACCGCGCTGCTGGCGCGCTGCGACGGCGACTGGCAGCGCTTCTACGACGAGGCGCGCCGCATCGGCGCGCTGCCCGCCCGCGAGCGCGAGGCGGCATTGCGCCGGCTGGCGCCGCCGGCGACCCGCACCGACACGCTGACCGCGGGCGGCAAGGCCGCCGTCAACTAGGCCGCAGGCGCTCCCTGGGCGGGTAACCACGGTGCTGCGCTCCCCGCGCCGCGTGCGAGAATGCCGTCATGTCGATTGCTCCAAGATCCGAACCGCTGGCGCCGCCGTCGGGCGCGCCGCCGGAGCCCCAGCCGGCCCGCCCGCATATCGCCGAGCGTCAGGAGGCGCGCCGCCGGCAGATCCTCGATACCGCCGCGCAGCTGTTCTACAGCAAGGGCTACCCCGGCATGACCATGAACGACCTGTGCCGTGCGCTGGGCGTGACCAAGCCGGCGGTCTATTACTACTTCACCGACAAGTACGAGATCTTCGACATCCTGTGTCGCGAGTCGGCCCAGACCTGCCTGCCCGTGATCCGCGAGACCGCGGATCCGGCGCAACCCGTGCTGGCCCGGCTGCATGCCTGCCTGCTCGAGATGGCGCGGCGCTGCATCGCTTGCCACGTGCCGGCCACGCTGAGCTTCCGCGACCGGCAGTACCTGCGCCCGGACACCGTGGCCTGGCTCGACAGCATGGCGAGGGACTTCTATCGCGACCTCTATGCGCTGCTGGACGAAGGCAAGCGCGAGGGCGTGTTCGCCTTTGGCGACGCACGCGTGACCGCGCATGCGATCGGCAGTGTGGTCGGGTTCCTTTACACCTGGCACGAACCCGGGCGCACCGACCCCGAAACGCTGGCGCAGGAACTCGCCGCCAGCATGATGAAGCTGGTGCTGCCCAGCGATGGCTGAGCGCGGCGCGGGCACCTAGGGGTTATCCCGCTGCCCATGTCCGATCGGTGGCGCATAATGCTCGCCATGGGCGCAAAGGATAGGCGGAAGACCCTGAGGACTTCGTCTAAGTTGTTGTTTTAACCGGAACGCACGTTTAGCATCTCGGAAAAATCGAACGACCATTCAGAAATTCAGGAGACGGTGCTATGGAAAGAATTTGGCTGAAACACTACCCGGCTGGCGTCCCTGCCGAGATCGATGCCAGCCAGTTCCGCTCGCTCGCTGCGCTGCTCGAGGCGTCTTTCCACACCTATGCCGACCGCAAGGCCTTCATCTGCATGGACAAGGCCATCACCTACGGTGAACTGGACCGGCTCTCTGGACATTTCGCGGCGTGGCTGCAGTCGCGTGGGCTGCGTCCCGGCGCGCGCGTGGCGATCATGATGCCCAACGTGCTGCAATACCCGGTGGTGCTGGCCGCGGTGCTGCGCGCGGGATTCGTGGTGGTCAACGTCAACCCGCTTTACACCCCGCGCGAACTCGAGCACCAGCTCAAGGACAGCGGCGCCGAAGCCATCGTGATCCTGGAGAACTTTGCCGCGACGCTGCAGCAGGTGCTGCCCCGGACCCCGGTCAAGCACGTGGTGGTGGCCAGCATGGGCGACATGCTGGGCGGGCTGAAGGGCGCGATCGTCAATTTCGTCGTGCGCAATGTCAAGAAGATGGTGCCGGCGTGGGAGTTGCCCAACTGCGTGCGCTTCAACAGCGTGCTGGCCGAGGGCCGCAAGCTGGCGCTGCAGCCGGCCACCACCGGCCCCGACGACATCGCCTTCCTGCAGTACACGGGCGGCACCACCGGGGTGTCCAAGGGCGCGGTGCTGCTGCACCGTAACGTGGTCGCCAACGTGCTGCAGTCCGAGGCGTGGATGCAGCCGGCGCTGAACAAGGGCGCCCATATCGACCAGCCCATCACCATCACCGCGCTGCCGCTGTACCACATCTTCGCGCTGACGGTCTGCTGCCTGCTGGGCATGCGCAGCGGCGGCACCAGCGTGCTGATCCCGAACCCGCGCGACATCCCGGGCTTCATCAAGGAACTGCAGAAGTACAAGTTCAACATGTTCCCGGCCGTCAACACGCTGTACAACGCGCTGCTCAACAACCCGGAGATCGGCAAGGTCGACTTCTCCGGCCTGCGCGTGGCCAACGGCGGCGGCATGGCGGTGCAGGAGGCGGTGGCCAAGCAATGGCTGGCCAAGACCGGCTGCCCCATCATCGAGGGCTACGGGCTGTCCGAGACCTCGCCGTCGGCCACCTGCAACCCGACCGACACCGACGCGTTCTCGGGCACCATCGGCATGCCGCTGCCGTCGACCGAAGTCGTGATCCGCGATGACGACGGCAACGACGTGCCGCTGGGCCAGCCCGGCGAGATCTGCATCCGCGGCCCGCAGGTGATGGCCGGCTACTGGAACCGCCCGGACGAGACCGCCAAGGTCATGACTCCGGACGGCTTCTTCAAGACCGGCGACATCGGCGTGATGGACGAGCGGGGCTACACGAAGATCGTCGACCGCAAGAAGGACATGATCCTGGTGTCGGGCTTCAACGTCTATCCGAACGAAGTCGAAGGCGTGGTGGCGGAGTGCCCGGGCGTGCTGGAAGTGGCGGCGGTCGGCGTGCCGGACACGCACTCGGGCGAGGTGGTCAAGCTGTTCGTGGTGAAGAAGGACCCGGGGCTGACCGAGGCCGACGTGATCGAATTCTGCAAGGAGCGCCTGACCGGCTACAAGCGGCCCAAGTACGTCGAGTTCCGCACCGAGCTGCCGAAGACCAACGTCGGCAAGATCCTTCGGCGCGAACTGCGCGACAGCCGCGCGGCAGCCTGATCCCGGCCCTCCCGCCACGGCAAACGACAACGGCCTCCCTGGAGGCCGTTGTGCGTTCAGGCGGGGCCGTTCAGGCTCAGCACTCGTTCGACGGCGCCAGGCGCGCCTCCTGGCCGCCGTCGGGGTAGATCACGCGTACGCACGCGCCTGGCTCCAGCCCCGGCGCCGCCGGTGCGTTGGCCGACACCATCGCGCCGTCCAGGGTGCGCACCTTGTACTGGAACAGGTCCACCTGCTGCACCGGCGCCGGCTTGCTGAACAGCCGGCTCAGGTCGAAGGCGAAGCCCACGCCCACGCCGCCGCCGCCGTGGCTGCCGCTCGCCGCACCCACGCCGACACTGGTGCCGCCGCCGTAGTAGGAAGGCACCTGGGCCACGTCCAGGCGGGTCAGGAACACCCTTTCCGTGACGTGGCCAAGCTTGATGGTGGCGTTCACCGGGGTGACCTGCGGTGGCTGCGGCGTGCTGCTGCAGGCGGCCAGCACCGGCAGCGCGCCGCACAGGGTGAGGATGGCAAGCGGTTTCATGGCGAGATCAGGCCGGATTTGAGCCGGCCCAGCAGTCGGAACAAGGCGCGCCGGTCGGTCTCGGCCAGGCCCGAGAACAGTTGCCCAATCCAGTCCTCGTGCGCGCGCGCCATGCGCGAGAACGCGGCGCGCCCGGCCGGCGTCAGGCGGATCAGATAGGCGCGCCGATCGGTGGGCAGGGCCTCGCGCGAGACCAGCCCTTCCTGCTGCAGCTGGTCGGTGATGCCCGTGACGTTGCCGCCGGTCACCATCATGCGGCGCGACAGTTCGCCCATCTTGAGCCCCTCGGGATGGCGGTCGAGCTGCGCCATCAGGTCGAAGCGGGGCAGGGTGCAGGCGAAGTCCTGGCGCAGCCGCGAGCGGATATCGGCTTCTATGAGGTTGGTACAGGTCAGCAGCCGCAGCCACAGCCGCAGTGCCTCGTGCTCGGTGTGGTCGGCGCGGGTTTCGAGGTCGACCGGCGCGCTCTCGGCGCCGGTGGCGGGGGACAGGTTGGGCATCTTCAGTGCGGCCTGGGGTAGCAGTGTGCGGCAGGCGCCGCCAGGGGCCGCCCACGCTGCGGGCGGCCGACATTTGATGCCTCAAGTATATGCGCGATATATACCCGATAAACGCCCCGGCCCTGCCGGCGATCAATTCAACTGATCCGGCGCAAACCAGCGTCAATCCACCTTGGCGCCCGAATCCTTGACCACCTTGGCCCATTTCGCGGTTTCGGCGCGGATGAAGGCGGCGAACTGCTCTGGCGTGTTGCCGACCGGCTCGGCACCCTGCGCCTGCAGCCGCTCGCGCACCGCCGGGGCGCCCAGCGCCTTGGCCACTTCCTGATGGATGCGCTGGATCACGTCCGGCGGCGTGCCCGCCGGCGCCAGCATGCCGAACCACGAGCTGGCCTCGTACTGCGGCAGGCCCGCCGCCTGGGCGATGGTCGGCACGCCCGGCAGCGCCGGCGATGGCTTGGCGCTGGTCACTGCCAGCGCCTTGAGCTTGCCGCTCTTGATCAGCGCCATCGATGACGGCAGGTTGTCGAACATCACCTGCATGGTGCCGCCCGCCAGGTCGGTCAGCGCGGGGCCGCTGCCCTTGTACGGGAAGTGCACCATGAAGGTCCGGGTTTGCGTCTTGAACAGCTCGCCGGCCAGGTGGATC
The DNA here is from genome assembly GCF_900250075.1 of Cupriavidus taiwanensis. Lineage (NCBI taxonomy): Bacteria > Pseudomonadati > Pseudomonadota > Betaproteobacteria > Burkholderiales > Burkholderiaceae > Cupriavidus > Cupriavidus taiwanensis. The sequence goes on along the minus strand of NZ_LT977070.1, from coordinate 3,285,658 downwards.
GAGGTGCCGTTGCCGCTCGAGGCCATGTTGATCTTGCCGGGATTGGCGCGCGCATAGGCGATCAGGTCCTTGACGCTGTCGATCTTGTGCTGCTGCGCAAACGCCGGATTGAGCACCAGCACGTTGGGCACCGCCGCCACTTCGGTGATCGGCGCGAAGTCCTTGATCGGGTCGAACGGCAGCTTGCCGTACAGCGACTGGTTGATGCCGTGGGTGCCGACCGTGCCCATCAGCAGCGTGTAGCCGTCGGGCGCGGCCTTGGCGACGATGTCGGCGCCGATATTGCCGCCGGCGCCGGGCTTGTTGTCGACCACCACGTTCCAGCCCGGCAGCTTGGCCAGCTCGGCCGCCACCGCGCGCGCCAGGATGTCGGTGGTGCCGCCGGCGGCGAAGGGCACCACCAGCCGGATCGGCTTGGCCGGATACGGGTCGGCGGCCAGCGCCGGCTGGCCGGCGAGCGCGCCGAGGCTGGCGGACAGCAGCAGCGCAACGACGCGCCGGCGAGTGGGTTGCATGCTTGGTCTCCCTGGGATTGGCCGCGGCACCTGACGGCGGCATGGTCAGTGCATTCTAGTTGGCACCCGCGACGGAGCCGATGAGGTGATGCCCTATGGCGTATCGTGGGGCGCGGTCCTGCCAATGAAAAAAGGCACCCGGAGGTGCCTTTCCAGTTCGAGCTTGGACTGCTTAGAACTTGTGGCGGATGCCGATGGCGGCGCCAATCATCTTGTCTTCGCCGGTACCCAGGAAGTAACCGTTGGCGAAGCTGATTGCCGAGGTGTCGAAGTTCAGGCCGGCGTTCTTCGAGAAGGCCGCGGTCAGGTAGACGTCGGTGCGCTTGGACAGGTTGTAGTCCGCGACAAACGAGATCTGCCAGGGGTTCTTGATGTTGTTGGTGGTGCCGGTGGCGGCCAGGTTCAGGTTCTTGACGTCGTCGTAGAAGTAGGCGAGCGTCAGGCCCAGCGCCGGGCTGACCTGGTAGTTGGCGCCGACCCAGTAGTAGTTGTCCTTCAGGATGGTGTTGTCGTTGGGAGCCTTGTTCATGCCCCAGCGGTAGCCGGCCATCAGCTTGGCGGGGCCGAAGGCGTAGCTGGCGGCGACGGCCGCCTTCTTGAAGTCGCCGGTGCCGCCGGCGGCGTTCAGGGTCGGGTTGTACTGGTCGTAGGCCGCCGAAATGCCGAACGGGCCTGCTGCCCATGCCAGGCCGGCACCGTAGCCGGTGTCGCGGCGGAACTGGCCCGGGACCTCGCCGGCGCCGGCGACGCCGTTGCCGAACGACCAGTGGGCGATCCCCGTGACCGGACCGAACTTGCCGGTGTACTTGGCGGTGTTGTCCGAGCGGAAGTTCAGGCCCAGCTGCGCCACCACCGGTTCATACTGGGTGGCGTAGCCGGTCGGCGAGAAGTTGGCCATCATGTCGAACAGCGTGGTGTACTGGCGACCGAAGGTGAAGCGGCCGACCTGGGCACTTTCCAGGCCGACGTAAGCCTGACGACCGAACAGTCGGCCGCCTTGCTGCGACCTGCCGTCATCGAGACCGAAACCGCTTTCGAGCACGAACAGCGCCTTCATGCCGCTGCCCAGGTCTTCCACGCCACGCAGACCCCAACGCGAACCGGACAGGCCGCCCGAGGTCAGCCGGAAGACGTTTTCCGCCGGGCCGACTGCGAGGCCGTTGGCGAGCGACGGCGTGACGCTGGACATGTTGCTCACGTATTCGATGTTGGCATCGACCACACCGTACAGGGTCACGCTCGATTGGGCCTGCGCCGCCCCAGCAAATGCGCCAAGCGCTGCCAGCGCCAGAAGCGATTTCTTCATGCTCGTTGATCTCCACTGTAAGAATTATTGGTGACTGCGCGGGAGAACCTCCTGATGGTCTCCATCCCCCGTGCGTCAAACTTCCTGCGAAGTTGCGAAGTACTGTAACAAACAACTTTTCGTTCACCATTGGGGCCCAACCCCTTGTCTTGTTTTAACAACTCAGGGTTTCTGAGTAGCCGGGCGTATCAACGCAAGGCGGGATGCGGGCTGGCGGCGATTAGAGGCAAGCTACAATACGGGTAATCCCGATGGCGCCCCGGCGTGCCGCGCCGCGGCCGCGCACCCCACCATGGCGGGGCTGGCCCGGGCACCGATTCCAACCGCCTCTGCGACATGGACACCCTGATCAAAGAATTCGACGTGGCCCTGCGCGCCATTGCCGGCGCCACGCGCTCGGCGCGCGCCAACCCGGCTGACCGGCTGGCGCCGGACACCGAACAGATGAGCGCCGACGAGCGCCGCCATGTGGCCGGCCTGATGCGCATCAACCATGTCGGCGAGGTCTGCGCCCAGGCCCTGTACCAGGCGCAGAAGCTGACCGCGCGCAACGGCGCCGTGCGCGCCCAGATGGACGCCGCCGCGCGCGAAGAGGAAGACCACCTGGCCTGGTGCGCCGAGCGCCTGCGCGAGCTGGGCTCGCGCCCCAGCCTGCTCAATCCGCTCTGGTACGCCGGCGCCTTTGCCATCGGCTGGGTCGCCGGGCGCGCCGGCGACCGCGTCAGCCTCGGCTTCGTGGCCGAGACCGAGCGCCAGGTCGAGCACCACCTCGGCGGACACCTGGACCGCCTGCCCGAGTCCGACGGGCGCTCGCGCGCCATCCTCGAGCAGATGCGCGACGACGAGATCCGCCACGGCGACGCCGCGCGCGAGGCCGGCGGCATGCCCCTGCCCGCGCCGGTGCGCGCGCTGATGCGCGGTGCCTCGCGCGTGATGACCACCGCCGCCTACCGCATCTGACGCCCGCCGGCCGGGCCCGGCCGGTTCCCGCCCAGCCCTGAATTCAGCAGGGCTGGCGGGCAATTGTTGTATCCTCGGGGCGCGCGCCGGGACAGGTCTTTTCCGCGCGGTCGGCAGTTCCTCCGCAAGTGGTTCTCAGGTGGTTTCTCTGCTTTCCTCCCTAAGATCTTCATTTCATTAAGGATTCACTTTCGAGGTGCGTGAGGTGTGCGCGCTAAGTCATTGTTCTGATTAAAAAAATCTCGTTTGCAGCCCCGCCTGCAGCCTTGACCGGCCATATCGCTTCCTCTAAAGTGGGAAATAGTGTGAGGAAGTGTATTTTTGTGTGAAATTGGGCCCCGGCCATGGGATGATTCTCACCATAGTCGGAACGGAAGGATTCACGCGCAGGCCGGCCGGCGAACCGTTCGCAGGGCCGGCGTGGACCGGGAGCGAGCTTGTTTCAGGGAGCATCGGCGCTGTCGCTGGATGCCAAGGGGCGGATGTCGATTCCGTCGCGGCATCGCGAAGCGCTGCAACAGCAGGCCGAGGGCCGGGTGACGCTGACCAAGCACCCGGATGGCTGCCTGCTGCTGTTTCCCCGGCCCGAGTGGGAAAACTTCCGCACGCGCATTGCAGCGCTGCCGATGGATGCGCACTGGTGGAAACGCATCTTCCTGGGCAACGCCGCCGACGTGGAAATGGACGGCGCGGGCCGCGTGCTGATCGCGCCGGAGCTGCGCAGTGCCGCCATGCTCGACAAGGAAGTCATGCTGCTCGGCATGGGCAGCCATTTCGAAGTGTGGGATGCCGCGACGTACGCCGCCAAGGAACAGCAGGCGATGGCGCAGGGCATGCCCGAAGCATTGAAGAATTTCTCTTTCTGAAGAGGTCATGAGTCCTACCGGAACCCCGGCAACCCCCGCCTTGCAGCATCGCACCGTGCTGCTGGACGAGGCCGTCGACGCCTTGGTCTGGCGGCCCGACGGGGTGTATGTCGACGGCACCTTCGGCAGGGGAGGGCACAGCCGGGCGGTACTGGCCCGGCTGGGGCCAGACGGGGCCCTGGTTGCGTTCGACAAGGACCCAGCAGCAATCGCAGAAGCGGGCACCATCAAGGATGCCCGCTTCTCCATTGAGCACGCGAGCTTTGCGGCCATGGCCGAGCGCCTGTCGGGGCGCGGCCATGTCGCCGGCGTGCTGCTCGACCTGGGGATCAGCTCGCCCCAGATCGATGAGGCGGCGAGGGGGTTTTCCTTTCGTTTCGAGGGCCCGCTGGACATGCGCATGGACACCACGCGCGGCATCACCGCCGCCCAGTGGCTGGCGCAGGCGGATGAGCAGGACATTGCCAGGGTGATACGAGACTATGGGGAAGAACGGTTTGCTGTACAGATTGCAAAGGCGATTGTTGCTCGCCGGAGCCAATCCGGCGATGGCGGACCCGTCGCCACTACTGCCGACCTTGCCGCGCTCGTGGCGAAAGCCGTCAAAACACGCGAGAAGGGTCAGGACCCTGCGACCCGCACCTTTCAGGCTCTACGGATTCACGTCAATCAAGAGCTTGAGGACCTCGAAAGAGGGCTGAAGGCGGCTTATGACCTGCTGCAGGTAGGGGGACGCCTGGTGGTGATCAGCTTCCATTCGCTGGAGGACCGCATCGTCAAGCGGTTCATGGCGGCGCACGCCCGTCCCCAGCAGGATGCCGATCCGGCGCTGCGCCGGGCGCCGCTGCGCGCGGCCGACCTGCCGCAACCGACGCTGCGCCTGCTCGGCCGCTACAAGCCGGGCGCCGAAGAGGTGGCCGCCAACCCGCGCGCGCGCTCGGCGGTGATGCGCGTGGCCGAGAAGCTGGCGCCGGCCGGCGGAGGTGCGCGCGCATGAACCGCCTGACCTTCTTCCTGCTGGCCGCGCTGATCCTGTGCGCGCTGTCGCTGGTGAGCGCGCAGCACCAGGCGCGCACGCTGTTCGTCGCGCTCGAGCGCGCCCAGGCGGAAGAGCGGCAGCTCGATATCGACTGGTCGCGCCTGCAATACCAGCAGAGCGCGCTGGGCAAGAGCGCGCGCATTGCCGATGCGGCGCGCGCGCAGCTGAAGATGGCGCCGGTCAACCCCGGCAAGACCCAGTACCTGTCCGGCATCGTGCTGCCGCCGGCACCGTCCGCGCCGGCCAGCGCAGCGGAGGCGCGCTGATGAGCATGGCCCGCCCCAACCCGCCCCGCCGTGACCGCAACGGCACCGCCTCGCGCCCGCGCAGCGGCCAGTTCGCCGCCAGCCCGGTGCTGGGCCTGCGCCTGCCGATGTGGCGCTCCAAGCTGGTGGTGTTCCTGATGTTCGCCGCGTTCGTCGCGCTGGCCGTGCGCGCCGCGTGGATCCAGGGGCCGGGCAACCAGTTCTACGAGGCCGAGGGCAAGAAGCGCTTCCAGCGCACGCTGGAACTGCCGGCCACGCGCGGCAAGATCCTCGACCGCAACGGCCTGGTGCTGGCCACCAGCCTGCCGGTCAAGGCGATCTGGGCGGTGCCCGAGGACGTGCCCAACCAGGTCGAGGCGGCCAAGATCCGCCAGCTGGCCAGGCTGCTCGGCATGTCCGAGAAGGAACTGGGCAAGAAGCTGTCCGAGGACAAGGGCTTTGTCTACCTGAAGCGCCAGGTGCTGCCCGACGTCGCCGACAAGATCGCCGCGCTCAAGATCGACGGCATCCACCAGACCCGCGAATACAAGCGCTTCTACCCGGAAGGGGAGGCGATGGCGCATATCGTCGGCTTCACCAACGTCGAGGATCGCGGCCAGGAAGGGGTCGAGCTGGCGCGCGAGAGCGGCCTGGCCGGCCGTGCCGGCGCGCGCCAGGTGATCAAGGACCGGCTCGGTCGCGTGGTCGAGGACATCGGCGTGCTCAAGACTCCGCGCGACGGCGAGGACATCCAGCTGTCGATCGACGCCAAGATCCAGTACCTGGCCTACAACGAGCTCAAGGCCGTGGTCGACAAGCACAAGGCCAAGGCCGCCAGCGCGGTGGTGCTCGACGCCCAGACCGGCGAAGTGCTGGCGCTGGCCAACTGGCCCACCTACAACCCCAACGACCGCACCCGGCTGTCGGGCGAGCAGCTGCGCAACCGCGTGCTGACCGACACCTTCGAGCCCGGCTCGATGATGAAGCCGATCACGGTGGGGCTGGCGCTGCAGCTCAAGCGCGTGTCGCCGTCGACGGTGATCGCCACCACCGGCAAGTACAACTTCGAAGGCGCCACCATCACCGATACCCACAACTACGGCGCGCTCACCGTCACCGGCGTGATCCAGAAGTCGTCCAACATCGGCACGACCAAGATCGCGATGATGATGAAGCCGCAGGAAATGTGGGACATGTACACCAGCATCGGCCTGGGGCAGGCGCCCAAGATCGGCTTCCCGGGCGCGGTGGCGGGGCGCGTGCGCCCGTACAAGAGCTGGCGCCCGATCGAGCAGGCCACCATGTCGTACGGCTACGGCCTGTCGGTGTCGCTGTTCCAGATGGCGCATGCCTACACCATCTTCGCGCATGACGGCGAACTGATCCCGGTGACGATGTTCCGCACCAACGGCCCCGCCACCGGCGAGCGCATACTGTCGCCGCAGGTGGCGCGCGACGTGCGCGCGATGATGGAAACCGTGACCGCGCCCGGCGGTACCGCGCCCGAGGCGCAGGTGATGGGCTACCGCGTCGGCGGCAAGACCGGCACCGCCTACAAGCATGAAGGGCGCGGCTATAACCGCAGCAAGTACCGCGCCTCGTTCATCGGCCTGGCGCCGATGTCCAACCCGCGCATCATCGTCGCCGTCAGCGTGGACGAGCCCACCGCCGGCAGCCACTACGGCGGCCTGGTCGCCGGCCCGGCGTTCGCCGCCATCACCGGCGGCACGCTGCGCGCGCTGAACGTCCAGCCCGATTCGCCGATCCGCCAGCTGGTGGTCAGCGACAAGGTGCAGGAAAGCGAACCGTGGAGCTCGACCCAATGAGATCGAACCGATGACGGCCAAGCCCCTGCTCCCCCTCGAGGTCACCGCCCAGGCCAGCAACGCGCTGGCCTGGCTGCGTACCAACGTGGCCGCCGCGGCGCAGCTGAGCGGCGATACCCGGCGCCTGGCGCGCGGCGATGTGTTCTTCGCCTACGTGCTGGGCAACGACCGCTTGGCCACCGATGGCCGTCCCTATATCGCGCAGGCGATCGCCGCCGGCGCCGGCGCCGTGGTCTACGAGGCCGACGGCTTCGACTGGCCCTTTGGCGACGCGGTGCCGCACCTGGCGGTGAGCCGCCTGCATCAGCTGGCCGGCCCGATCGCCGCCGGCTGGCACGGCAACCCGGCGCGCGGCCTGGCCGTGACCGGCATCACCGGCACCAACGGCAAGACCTCGTGCAGCCAGTGGCTGGCACGCGTGCTGCAGGCCGCCGGCACGCCGTGCGCGGCGATCGGGACGCTCGGCACCGGTTTCCCCGACGCACTGCAGGCCACCGGCTTCACCACGCCGGACGCGGTGCAGCTGCAGGCCAGCCTGGCCACGCTGCACGATGCCGGCGCGCGCGCCGTGGCGATGGAAGTGTCCTCGCACGGCCTCGAGCAGGAGCGCGTGGCCGGCACGCATTTCTCGGTGGCGGTGCTGACCAACCTGACCCAGGACCATCTCGACTACCACGGCTCGATGGCCGAGTACGAGGCCGCCAAGGCGCGCCTGTTCCGCTGGGACGGCCTGCGCACCGCGGTAATCAACCGCGACGACGGCATGGGCCAGCGCCTGCTGGCGGCCGACGCCGCCGCCGTGGCCGCGCCGCACGTGATCGAGTACGGCATCGACGGCCCCGCCGCTGCCACGGTGCGCGGCCCGCGCGGCGCATGGCTGCGCGCCACCAACGTGCGCGCCACCGCAACCGGCACCGCCTTCCATATCGACGGCAGCTTCGGCCACGCCGAGATGGCGACGCCGATGATCGGCGCCTTCAACGTCAGCAACCTGCTGGCGGTGCTGGGCGCGGCATTGGCCAACGGCGTGGCGTGGGACGCGGCGATTGCCGCGCTGCGCGCGCTCGCGCCGGTGGAAGGCCGCATGGAGCTGTTCGGCGCCGGCCATGACGCCGCGCAGGCGCCGCTGGCCGTGGTCGACTATGCCCACACCCCCGACGCGCTCGAGCAGACCCTGGCCGCACTGCGCCCGGTGGCGCAGGCGCGCAACGGCCGCCTGTGGTGCGTGTTCGGCTGCGGCGGCGACCGCGATCCGATCAAGCGCCCGCTGATGGGCGCCGTGGCCGAGCGCCTGGCCGACGAGGTCGTGCTGACCAGCGACAACCCGCGCAGCGAAGACCCGCAGGACATCCTCGACGCGATTGCCGACGGCATGGCCGAGCGCGCGCGCGGGCGCCAGATCGAAGACCGCGCCGCCGCCATCCTCTATGCCGTGCGGCACGCCGCGCCGGCCGACGTGGTGCTGGTGGCCGGCAAGGGCCACGAGGCCACCCAGGAGATCCAGGGCCGCAAGCGGCCGTTCTCGGATCGCGAACACGTACGGCTGGCACTGGCCACGCGCGGAGTATCGGCATGAGCCAGACCACCATGACCACCTTGCAGCAGGCCGCCGGCTGGATCGCCGGCGCGCGCATTCGCGGCGACGGCACCGTGCCGTTTGCGCGCGTGCATACCGACAGCCGCAGCGTCGAGCCCGGCGATCTGTTCGTGGCGCTGCAGGGCGAGCGCTTCGACGCGCACGACTTCATTGCCGACGTGGTCGCGCGTGGCGCGGCCGCGGTGCTGGTCAGCCGCGAGGTCGACGCCGCGGTGCCGGCCATCGTCGCGCCGGACACGCGCCTGGCGCTGGGCGAACTGGGCGCCGGCTGGCGCCGCCAGTTCACGCTGCCGACGGTGGCGGTGACCGGCAGCAATGGCAAGACCACGGTCAAGGAAATGATCGCGGCGATCTTTGCCGCGGCCGTCGGCGAAGACCAGCGCCTGGCCACCGGCGGCAACCTGAACAACGATATCGGGCTGCCGCTGACGGTGCTGCGCCTGCGCGCCACGCACAAGCTGGCGGTGCTGGAGCTCGGCATGAACCATCCGGGCGAGACGGTCTACCTGGCCGGCATCGCCCAGCCCACCGTGGCGGTGATCACCAACGCGCAGCGCGAGCACCAGGAGTTCATGGTCAGCGTGGAAGCGGTGGCGCACGAGCACGCCGCCGCGATCGCGGCGCTGCCTGCCGACGGCGTGGCGGTATTCCCGCTCGACGCGCAAAGCGGCGGCGCCTACGCCCCGGTGTGGCGCGCGGCCGCGGGCACGCGCCGCGTGCTGTCGTTCGGCACCTCGCAGCAGGCCGACGTGCATGCCACCGTGGAACTGGTCGACGGCGTGCAGGTGATGCAGGTGCGCGCGCCGGGCCATGCCTTCGAGGTGCGGCTGGCGCTGCTGGGCGAGCACAACGTGCGCAACGCGCTGGCGGCGATCGCCTGCGCGCTCGCCGCGGGCGTGCACGTGCCGGCCATCCAGGCGGGCCTGGCGGAGTTCAAGCCCGTGAAGGGGCGGCTGCAGGTCAAGTACACGCCGGCCGGCACCGTGGTGATCGACGACACCTACAACGCCAACCCGGACTCGATGCGCGCCGCCATCGATGTGCTGGCCGGCTTTGCCGCGCCGCGCGTGCTGGTGCTGGGCGACATGGGCGAAGTGGGCGACCAGGGGCCGGCGTTCCACGAAGAGATCGGTGCCTACGCCCAGGCGCGCGGCATCGACGTGCTGTGGGCCACCGGCGATCTGGCGCTGCACGCGGTGCAGGCGTTCGGCGCCAACGGCCGCCATTTCGGCAGCGCGCAAGACCTGGCAAAGGCCTTGGAGGAAGACAGCGGGGGCATGGTGGCGCAAGCGGGCGCCGTGCTGGTGAAGGGATCGCGCTTCATGCGCATGGAACGGATGGTCGCGGCGCTGGTCGCAGACACTTCCGCACACTAAATAAGACAACACGATGTTATTGGCTCTGGCCCAGTGGCTGCAAAACGACTACAGCTTCCTCCGGGTCGTCAACTACCTGACTTTCCGCGCGGTGATGGCCAACGTCACCGCGCTGGTGATCGGCCTGGCGTTCGGGCCGTGGGTGATCCGCAAGCTGACCGAGCTGAAGGTCGGCCAGGCGGTGCGCACCATCGGCCCGCAGACCCATCTGGTCAAGTCCGGCACGCCCACCATGGGCGGCGTGCTGGTGCTGGTGTCGATCGCCGTGTCGACGCTGCTGTGGTGCGACTGGGGCAACCGCTTTATCTGGGTGGTGATGCTGGTCACGTTCGGCTATGGCGCGATCGGCTGGGTCGACGACTACCGCAAGGTGGTGTATCGCGATCCGCGCGGCATGTCGAGCCGCGAGAAGTTTTTCTGGCAGACGCTGATCGGCCTGGTGGCCGCGGTCTACCTGGCGTTCTCGGTGTCCGAGAGCAGCAATGTGCGGGTCTGGGAGCTGTTCCTGAACTGGGTGGAGGGCGGGCTGTCGCTGGACATGCCGTACAAGTCCAACCTGATCGTGCCTTTCTTCAAGGAGATCAGCTACCCGCTGGGCGTGGCCGGCTTCATCGTGCTGACCTACCTGGTGATCGTGGGCTCGAGCAACGCGGTCAACCTGACCGACGGCCTGGACGGACTGGTGATCATGCCGGTGGTGCTGGTCGGCGGTGGCCTGGGCGTGTTTGCCTATGTGATGGGCAACGCGGTCTACAGCAAGTACCTGCTGTTCCCGCATATCCCGGGCGCGGGCGAGCTGCTGATCTTCTGCTCGGCGCTGGGTGGAGCGGGGCTGGCGTTCCTCTGGTTCAACGCGCATCCGGCCCAGGTGTTCATGGGCGACGTGGGCGCGCTGGCGCTGGGCGGCGCGCTGGGCACGGTGGCGGTGATCGTGCGCCAGGAGATCGTGCTGTTCGTGATGGGCGGCATCTTCGTGGTCGAGACGCTGTCGGTGATGGCGCAGGTCACGTGGTTCAAGATCACCAAGCGGCGCTATGGCGAAGGCCGGCGGCTGTTCCGCATGGCGCCGCTGCATCACCATTTCGAGCTGGGCGGCTGGAAGGAAACCCAGGTCACGGTGCGCTTCTGGATCATCACCATGCTGCTGGTGCTGATCGGGTTGTCGACGCTGAAGCTGCGTTAAGGAAGACGCTGCGCTGACGAGGCGCGGCTTTATCGTTACAGGAAACCAAAGGGCAGGAAATCGAAGTGTTTGGCGAGCTGCAAAAACCTCATGTGCTGGTACTGGGCCTCGGCGAGTCGGGGCTGGCCATGGCGCGCTGGTGTGGCCTGAACGGCTGCGCGGTGCGCGTGGCCGACACGCGCGAGGCGCCCGCCAACCTTGTGTTCCTGCAGGCCGAACTGACTTCGGCCGAATTCGTCGGCGGCCCGTTCGCCGAGAGCCTGCTCGACGGCATCGGCCTGGTGGCGATCAGCCCCGGCCTGTCGCCGCTGGAGGCCGCCACCGGCGCGCTGCTGGCCGCGGCGCAGGCGCGCGGCATCCCGGTGTGGGGCGAGATCGAGCTGTTCGTGCGCGCGCTGCGCCACCTCGAAGCCGAGTCCGGCTATGCGCCGAAGCTGCTGGCGATCACCGGCACCAACGGCAAGACCACCACCACCGCGCTGACCGGCCGCCTGGTCGAGCGCGCCGGCAAGAGCGTGGCGGTGGCGGGCAATATCAGCCCGTCGGCGCTGGACAAGCTGTCGGCCTGCATCGCCTCGGCGTCGCTGCCGGAGGTCTGGGTGCTGGAGCTGTCGAGCTTCCAGCTGGAAACCACCCATACGCTGGCGCCGCATGCCGCCACCGTGCTCAACGTGACGCAGGACCACCTCGACTGGCACGGCTCGATGGAAGCTTATGCCGCGTCGAAGGCGCGCATCTTCGGCCCGGCCGGCCACGCGTGCGTGCAGGTGCTGAACCGCAACGACCGCCTGACGCTGGACATGACGCGCCCGGGCTCGACCCCCGTGACCTTCGGCATCGATCTGCCCGAAGTGCCGGGCAGCTTCGGCATCCTGCGCGAGGGCGGCATGCCCTGGCTGGTGCTGGCCGAGCCCGATCCCGACGCGGAAGGGGAGGGCAAGCCGCGCCGCCGCAAGGCCGCCGAGGCCGCGCCGGAAGCGGTGCCGGTGCGCCACAAGCGCCTGATGCCGGCCGATGCGCTGCATATCCGCGGCATGCATAACGCCACCAACGCCATGGCGGCGCTGGCGCTGTGCCGTGCCATCGACCTGCCGCTGAACGCGCTGCTGCACGGCCTGCGCGAATACCGCGGCGAACCGCACCGGGTGGAGTGGGTCGCCACCATCGACGACGTCGAGTATTTCGACGACAGCAAGGGCACCAACGTGGGCGCCACCGTGGCCGCGCTGTCGGGCCTGGACAAGCGCGTGGTGCTGATCGCCGGGGGTGAGGGCAAGGGGCAGGATTTCTCGCCGCTGGCCGCGCCGGTGGCGCAGTACGCGCGCGCGGTGGTGCTGATCGGCCGCGCCGCGGCCGAACTGCGCGATGCGCTGCAGGGCAGCGGCGCCAGCCTGGTCGACGCCGCCACGCTGGAACAGGCGGTGACGCAGGCCGCCGCGCTGGCACAGGCCGGCGACGCGGTGCTGCTGTCGCCGGCGTGCGCCAGCCTCGACATGTTCCGCAACTACGTGCACCGCGCCGAGGTATTCCGCGGCGCGGTGGAAGAACTGGCGCTGTCCCGGGGGATCCTGCCATGAGCGATGCACAGGTCAAGCGCAGCGGCTTTATCGGCGCCACCATCGGCAATGCCTGGGGCGGCCTGCGCGACGCGGTGTCGGGCGTCAAGCCGACCCGCTCGCGCATGATGGAGTACGACCAGCCCATGCTGTGGGTCTCGATCGTGCTGCTCGCGCTCGGCCTGGTGATGGTCTACTCGGCCTCGATCGCGCTGCCGGACTCGCCGCGCTACGCCAACTATCGCGAAAGCCACTTCTTGCTGCGCCACGCGTTCGCGCTGGGGATCGGGCTGTCGGTGGGGCTGGCCGCGTTCCAGGTGCCGGTCAAGGTATGGGACCGCTACGCGCCCAAGCTTTTCATCCTTGCCCTGATCCTGCTGGTGATCGTGCTGGTGCCGTTCGTGGGCAAGGGCGTGAACGGCGCGCGGCGCTGGATTCCGCTGGGGGTGATGAACTTCCAGCCGTCCGAGCTGATGAAGCTGGCGGTGGTGCTGTACGCCGCCAACTACACCGTACGCAAGCAGGAGTGGATGCAGACCGTGTCCAAGGGCTTCCTGCCGATGGGCGTGGCGGTGGTGGTGGTGGGCCTGCTGCTGCTGCTCGAGCCCGACATGGGCGCGTTCCTGGTGATCGCCGCGGTGGCGATGGGCATCCTGTTCCTGGGCGGCATCAACGGCAAGCTGTTCGCCGGGCTGGTCGGGGTGGCGGTGGGCGCGTTCGCGCTGCTGATCACCGCGTCGCCCTGGCGGCGCGAGCGGATCTTTGCCTACCTGAATCCATGGGAAGAGAGCAACGCGCTGGGCAAGGCCTACCAGCTGACGCATTCCTTGATCGCGTTCGGGCGCGGCGAGTGGACCGGCGTGGGGCTGGGCGGCAGCATCGAAAAGCTGCACTACCTTCCCGAAGCGCACACCGACTTCATCCTCGCCGTGATCGGCGAGGAATTCGGCTTTATCGGCGTGCTGGTGGTGATCGTGCTGTTCTACTGGCTGGTGCGGCGCGCCTTCAATATCGGCCGCACCGCGCTGCAGCTGGACCGCACCTTTGCCGGCCTGGTGGCCAAGGGCATCGGCGTGTGGATCGGCTGGCAGACCTTTATCAACATGGGCGTGAACCTGGGCCTGCTGCCGACCAAGGGGCTGACGCTGCCGCTGGTCAGCTATGGCGGCTCGGGCATCCTGATGAATTGCGTGGCGCTGGCGATCCTTCTTCGCATTGATTATGAAAATCGCGTGCTGATGCGTGGAGGGAAGGTATGACCGGAACGCAGCAGCACGCGATTTCGGCGAAGGCTAACTTCCTGCGACTGCAGGAAGTTAAGCGCAGCGGCCGAAGCCAAAACAGAGTCATGATGCGCGGAGGCAAGGTATGACGCAGCCGCGCACCCTGCTCGTAATGGCCGGCGGCACCGGGGGACATGTGTTCCCGGGGCTGGCGGTCGCGCACGCGCTGCGCGAGCAGGGCTGGAAAGTGGTCTGGCTGGGCAACCGCACCGGCATGGAAGCCACGCTGGTGCCGAAGCACGACATCCCGATGGAATTCATCCAGTTCGGCGGGCTGCGCGGCAAGGGGCTGGTGACCAAGTTCCTGCTGCCGCTGAACCTGCTGCGCGCGTTCTGGCAGAGCATCGCCGCGCTGCGGCGGGTGCGTCCGAGCGTGGTGCTGGGCATGGGCGGCTATATCACCTTCCCGGCCGGCATGATGGCCTCGCTGCTGGGGCGGCCGCTGGTGCTGCACGAGCAGAACTCGATCGCCGGGCTGGCCAACAAGGTGCTGGCCAAGGTGGCCGACCGCGTGCTGTGCGCGTTCCCGGATACGCTCCCCGGCGGCGAATGGACCGGCAATCCGGTGCGCGAGGAACTGGCGTGCCTGGACGCGCCCGAGTCCCGCTACGACCAGCGCACCGGCCCGCTGCGCATCCTGGTGGTGGGCGGCAGCCTGGGCGCCGCGGCGCTGAACGAGGTGGTGCCGAAGGCCGTTGCGCTGCTGCCGCAGGACCAGCGCCCGGTGGTGACGCACCAGGCGGGCGCAAAGCAGATCGACACGCTGCGCGCCAACTATGCCGCGGCGCAGGTGCCGGCGCAGACGCTGCCGTTCATCGACGACATGGCGCGCGCCTATGCCGATGCCGACCTGGTGATCTGCCGCGCCGGCGCGATGACGGTGTCGGAAGTGGCCGCCGCAGGTGTGGCGGCGCTGTTCGTGCCGTTCCCGCATGCGGTGGACGACCACCAGACCACCAACGCACAGTTTTTGTCGAGCCAGGGCGCGGCCCTGCTCGTGCAGCAGAAAGACCTGACGGCCGCGGGCCTGGCGCAGACCATTGCCAGCCTGACCCGGCCGCAGTTAAAGGACATGGCGCGCCTGGCGCGCGGACTGGCCAAGCCTGAGGCAACCCGGCGCGTCGCCGAGGTATGCAGCGAGCTGGCCAGGGACTGAAGTGAGCGAAGCAGCAATCCAATGAAGCATATCGTCAAGAACATCCACTTCGTGGGCATCGGCGGCGCCGGCATGAGCGGCATCGCCGAGGTCCTGCTGAACCTGGGATACAAGGTCTCGGGCTCGGACGTGGGCAACAATGCCGCCACGCGGCGCCTGGCGTCGCTTGGCGCCACCGTCATGCATGGCCATGACGCCGCGAACGTGAGCGGCGCCAACGCGGTGGTGGTGTCGACCGCGGTCAGCGGCGACAACCCCGAAGTGCTGGCCGCACGCAGCCAGCGCATCCCGGTGGTGCCGCGCGCGGTGATGCTGGCCGAGCTGATGCGGCTGAAGCAGGGCGTGGCCATCGCCGGCACGCACGGCAAGACCACCACCACCAGCCTGGTGGCATCGGTGCTGGCCGAAGGCGGCCTGGATCCGACCTTCGTCATCGGCGGCCGGCTGAACTCGGCCGGCGCCAACGCGCGCCTGGGCACCGGCGATTTCATCGTGGCCGAGGCCGACGAATCCGATGCGTCGTTCCTGAACCTGTTCCCGGTCATCGAGGTCATCACCAATATCGATGCCGACCACATGGACACCTACGGGCACGACTTCGCCCGGCTCAAGCAGGCGTTCATCGAATTCACCCAGCGGCTGCCGTTCTACGGCATCGCGGTGCTGTGCGTGGACGACCCGAACGTGCGCGAGATCCTGCCGTTCGTGTCCAAGCCGGTGGTGCGCTACGGCTTTGCCGAAGACGCGCAGATCCGCGCCGTCGATGCGCGCGCGGTCGACGGCCAGATGCACTTCACCGTGCTGCGCCAGCTGAACCAGCACGCCGAGCCGCCGCTGGAGATCGTGCTGAACCTGCCCGGCATGCACAACGTGCAGAACGCGCTGGCGGCAATCGCCATCGCCACCGAGCTGGAGGTGCCCGACGCCGCCATCGTCAAGGCGCTGCGCGAGTTCCATGGCGTCGGCCGCCGCTTCCAGCGCTACGGCGAGGTGGCTACGCCGGACGGCGCCGGCACCTTCACGCTGGTGGACGACTACGGCCACCACCCGGTGGAAATGGCCGCCACGCTGGCCGCCGCGCGCGGCGCCTTCCCCGGGCGCCGCCTGGTGCTGGCGTTCCAGCCGCATCGCTTTACCCGGACGCGCGATTGCTTTGAAGACTTCGTCAAGGTGCTGGGCACGGTCGATGCCCTGCTGCTGTCCGAGGTCTATGCCGCCGGGGAGACCCCGATCGTCGCCGCCGACGGCCGTGCGCTGACCCGCGCGCTGCGCGTGGCCGGCAAGGTCGAACCCGTTTTCGTGGAGCAGATGGAAGAGATGCCGCAGGCCATCCTGAATGCCGTACGGCCCGGCGATGTGGTCGTGACCATGGGCGCGGGCTCGATCGGCGGTGTGCCCGGCCAACTGGTGTCGCACCAGCAACCGCTGCAAGGGAGCCAGGCATGAGCTTCGTCGCCCATCCCAATATCGATCCCAAGTCGCTGGGCAAGGTCGGCGTGCTGCTCGGCGGTCGCTCGGCCGAGCGCGAGATCTCGCTGATGTCGGGCAACGGCGTGCTGGCCGCGCTGCAGTCGCGCGGCGTCGACGCGCACGGCTTCGACCCCGGCCTGCAGGGCGTGGCCGAACTGGCGGCGGCCGGCTTTGACCGCGTCTTCATCGCGCTGCACGGCCGCTACGGCGAGGACGGCACCATCCAGGGCCTGCTCGAGCAACTGGGCGTGCCGTACACCGGCAGCGGCGTGCTGGCCTCGGCGCTGGCCATGGACAAGCAGGCCACCAAGCGCCTGTGGATGACGCACGGCCTGGCCACGCCGCGCTTCGCCATGCTGCATGCCGACACCGACTTTGACGCCGTGGCGGCCGACCTGGGCCTGCCGCTGATCGTCAAGCCGGCGCGCGAAGGCTCGTCGATCGGCCTGACCAAGGTCACCGCCGCGAACCAGATGCGCGCCGCCTTCGACAAGGCCGCGGCGCTGGACAACGACGTCATCGCCGAGACCTTTGTCGACGGCGCCGAACTGACCTGCCCGGTGGTGGGCGAGGGCGATACCGCCGAAGCGCTGCCGGTGATCCGCATCGTCGCGCCCGAAGCCAACTACGACTATCAAAATAAGTACTTTACTGACGATACCCAATACTTGTGTCCGTCGGGCCTGGATGCCGAAGTCGAACGGCAGGTACAGGCGCTGGCGGTGCAGGCCTACCGCGTGCTGGGCTGCCGCGGCTGGGCGCGCGCCGATGTGATGCTGCGCGCCGACGGCACGCCTTTCCTGCTCGAGATGAATACCTCGCCCGGCATGACCGGCCATTCACTGGTGCCGATGGCGGCGCGCGCGGTCGGCATCAGCTACGAGGACTTCGTGCTGCAGGTGGTGGCCGCCGCCACGCTGGACCTGCATCCCAACGAGCATTGGAAACCCGAATAACTTCACCCGAGACCGCACCGGACCATGTGGCATAACGCACGCCTGCTCAACCTGATCGCCTCCACGCTGTATGCGGTGGTGGCGCTGATGGCGCTCGCGGCGGGCCTGCTATGGCTGGCGCAGCGGCCGGTGTTTGCCATCACGCACGTGGAGATCGGCCCGATGGACGGCGGCGCCCTGCGCCACGTGAATGCGCCGAGCGTGCGCGCCAGCGCGCTGGGCAAGCTGAGCGGCAACTTCTTCACGCTGGACCTCAACGCGGCGCGCCAGGCGTTCGAGTCGGTGCCGTGGGTGCGGCGCGCCAGCGTGCGGCGCGAATGGCCCAACGGCCTGGCGGTCGAGGTCGAGGAGCACGAGGCGCTGGGCACCTGGGGCGCACCCGACAGCGGCCGCCTGATCAACACCTATGGCGAGATCTTTGTCGCCAACACCGCCGAGGCGGAAGAGGACGCGCAGCTGCTGGCGCTGGACGGTCCGCCGGACAGCGAAGGCGATGTGATCGAGAAGCTCGAGGTCATGCGCCAGTGGTTCAAGCCGCTCAAGGCCGAGCCGCTGGCGGTGGCCCTGTCCGGTCGCTACGCCTGGCGCGCGCGCCTGTCCAACGGCATGGAGGTCGAGCTGGGCCGGGAGCAGAACGAGGAGGACCGCACCGCGATGGACCAGCGCGTGCGCCGCTTCGTCGCGGCCTGGCCGCAGGTTACGCAGCAATGGGGCAGCCAGATCGAATATGCCGACCTGCGCTATCCCAACGGCTTTGCCATCCGTGCCGCCAACGCGCGCTTCCTGACCGAGGCGCAGATCGCGGCGGCGGTGCGGGCCGAAAAGGCCGAGCGAGCGGCCAAGGCGAAGGCGGCGAGCGCGGCGACCAGCGCCGCCCGGCCGGGGGCGGCCGCAACGGTTTCAGGTACATCCAACAACAATCCGACGCGACTGAAGAGCAAGAACGCGGAGAAAACCCGATGAGCAAGGAATACAAGGACCTGTTGGTCGGTCTCGATATCGGCACCTCGAAGGTGGCGGCCGTGGTGGCGGAACTGCGCCCCGACGGCAGCTACGAGGTGATCGGGATGGGCCAGTCTGAGTCCAAGGGTCTGAAGAAAGGGGTCGTGGTCAACATCGAGGCCACCGTGCAGTCGATCCAGAAGGCGCTGGAAGAGGCCGAGCTGATGGCCGACTGCAAGATTTCGGAGGTCTTCACCGGCATTGCCGGCAGCCATATCCGCAGCTTCAATTCCAGCGGCATGGTGGCGATCAAGGACAAGGAGGTCACGCAGACCGACGTGGCGCGCGTGATCGAGACCGCCAAGGCGGTCAATATCCCGACCGACCAGCAGATCCTGCACATCCTGACGCAGGAATTCATCATCGACGGCCAGGAAGACGTGCGCGAGCCCATCGGCATGAGCGGCATCCGCCTGGAAGTGAAGGTGCATATCGTCACCGGCGCCGTCAGCGCCGCGCAGAACATCGTCAAGTGCGTGCGCCGCTGCGGGCTGGAAGTGCACGACCTGATCCTGCAGCCGCTGGCGTCGAGCCTGGCGGTGCTGACCGAGGACGAGAAAGAACTGGGCGTGGTGCTGGTCGACATCGGCGGCGGCACCACCGACATCGCCATCTTCAGCGAAGGCGCGATCCGCCATACCGCCGTGATCCCCATCGCCGGCGACCAGATCACCAACGATATCGCGATGGCGCTGCGCACGCCGACACCGGACGCCGAGGACATCAAGATCCAGTACGGCATCGCCAAGCAGGCGATCGCCGACCCGGAAGACATGATCGAGGTGCCCGGCGTGGGCGACCGCGGCACGCGCACGCTCAGCCGCCAGGCGCTGGCCGCGGTGATCGAGCCGCGCATCGAAGAGCTGTACTCGCTGGTGCACCAGGTGGTGCGCGAGTCCGGCTATGAAGAACTGTTGTCGTCGGGCGTGGTCATCACCGGTGGGACCGCGATGATGCCGGGCATGGTCGAGCTGGGTGAGGACATTTTCCTCAAGCCCGTGCGCGTCGGCGTGCCCGAGTATCGCGGCAATCTGCACGAGGTGGTGAAGAGTCCGCGCTACGCGACGGTGATGGGCCTGCTGCTGGAAGGCCGCGTGCAGCGCATGCGCGGGCGCAAGGTGGCGGTGCAGAGCGGGTCGGTCAAGCAGGTGTGGACCCGCATGAAGGAATGGTTTGTCGGCAATTTCTGATCGATGCGGAAATTGACGCGCTAACGATGCAACGGCGCGCGGGCAGGGCGGTCTACCGGACAGGCCGGCGTGCCGGATGGAAGTTTTCTGATTTTCTTTTTTTGGTTTCTTGTTCAGAAACCAGGGGTTGCGGCGGGGAGGCCGCATCGTCTGGGGACTGATTTTTCTCGGAGGCAGTGATGGACTTTGACATGATCGAAACGGAAGTGATGGACGGCACCATCATCAAGGTGGTCGGCGTGGGCGGCGCGGGCGGTAACGCCGTGCAGCACATGATCAGCCGCGGTGTCCAGGGCGTTGAATTCATCTGCATGAATACCGACGCCCAGGCGCTCAAGCGTTCCACCGCTTCGCGCGTGCTTCAACTCGGCAATACGGGCCTGGGCGCTGGCGCCAAGCCGGAAGTCGGCCGCGGTTGCGCGGATCAGGCCCGCGAGCAGATCGCCGACGCGCTGCGCGGCGCGCACATGGTCTTCATCACTGCCGGCATGGGCGGCGGCACCGGCACGGGCGCCGCGCCGATCGTCGCGCAGGTGGCCAAGGAGATGGGCATCCTGACCGTGGGCGTGGTCAGCAAGCCGTTCGACTTCGAAGGCGCGCGCCGCGCCAAGGTGGCCGAGCACGGTTCCAGCGAGCTGGAATCGAGCGTCGACTCGCTGATCGTGGTGCTCAACGAGAAGCTGTTCGAAGTGATGGGCGACGACGCCGAGATGGACAAGTGCTTCCAGTGCGCCGACGACGTGCTGCACAACGCGGTGGCCGGCATTGCCGAGATCATCAACGTTGACGGCCTGGTGAACGTCGACTTCGAAGACGTCAAGACGGTGATGGGCGAGCAGGGCAAGGCCATGATGGGGACGGCCACCGTGTCGGGCGTCGACCGCGCCCGCCTGGCGGCCGAGCAGGCCGTGGCCAGCCCGCTGCTGGAAGGCGTGGACCTGTCCGGCGCGCGCGGCGTGCTGGTCAACATCACCGCCAGCCGTTCGCTGAAGCTGTCGGAAACCAAGGAAGTCATGAACACCATCCGCAGCTACGCCGCGGAAGATGCGACCGTGATCTTCGGTACGGTGTACGACGATTCGATGAGCGATGCGCTGCGCGTGACCGTGGTCGCGACCGGCCTGGGCCGTTCGGCCAAGAAGCAACAGCCGATGACGCTGCTCAAGACCGGCACCGACAACATGCCGGTTCAGATGATGGCCAACATGGCCGCCACCGCCGCGCAGCACAGTTCGCCGGACTACAGCAACCTCGATACGCCGGCAGTGTGGCGCAGCTCGCGTGAGTCGGCATCGGCCCACGTGGCGGCGCTGCAGGAAAAGGGTGTGGATACGTACGATATCCCGGCCTTCCTGCGCAAGCAGGCAGACTGAAGCCTGCCTGGCGCGGCATCGGTGCCTCCACCGGCCGCCTGACGGAACGCGTCGCCTGGTCGCGATGCACGTGCGCTCCCCATCCGCGCGTGCCTTGCATGGCTGACGTGAACCGCCGGGCTGCCGGCGGCGCCGCGCCTGCGCCGGACTGACTTCACCCGCATCCCGTTGCCGGGTTCGGGCGTGCCGCTGGCCGCCTCCCCGGACTGGTTTCCCGCCTTCCCGGTCGGGATGTATCGCCGTCCGCGCGGCGCACCCAAAAAGTGCGCCGCGCGGACGTCTTTGTAGCGTCTTCAGGTGTATCGGAATTCGTCCGAATATTGGTTCGACCGTAAGCGGATGTGATCCGGCTTTGGCAGCGCGGGCCGGGCGCCTATGATCGTTAGGTTGCCCAGTGGCAACGCGCCGCCATGCGGCCCCGCATTCGTCCTATCCTTCATAGACCCGCCCAGACACCCAAGGAAAACCGGAAAGCCATGATCACTGTCGGTTCCCGCGTCCCCGACGCCACGCTGCAGGAATTCTTCGAGACCGAAAGCAACGGCTGCGCGCTCGGCCCCAATGCGTTCAAGGTGGCCGACCTGGTCCGCGGGCGCAAGATCGTGGTGTTCGGCCTGCCCGGCGCCTTCACGCCGACGTGTTCGGCCAAGCATGTGCCGGGCTTCGTGCAGCATGCCGAGGCACTGCGCGAGGCGGGCGTGGACGAGGTCTGGTGCGTCTCGGTCAACGATGCCTTCGTGATGGGCGCCTGGGGCCGCGACCAGCAGGTGGCCGGCAAGGTCCGCATGATGGCCGACGGCAGCGCCGAGTGGACCCGCGCGCTTGGCCTGGACCAGGACCTGAGCGCACGCGGCATGGGCGTGCGGGCCAAGCGCTTCGCCATGGTGGTCGAGGACGGCGTGGTAACCCGGCTCGATGTCGAGGCGCCGGGCGAATTCCGTGTCAGCAGCGCCGAGGCGGTGCTGGCGGCGTTGCGCGGCTGACACAGTCATCCGGGTAAACGTGGATAATACGTAACTTGTGACAGGCGTGTTAACAGCCGGAAACAAAAGCCGGCTGCAGCGTCCCGGATGTGGTGGTAAAATCCCTTAATCAAAAAAATAACACGATAGATTTTTATAATTGTTGAGGCTGTCATGCTCAAACAGCGCACGATCAAATCCCTGGTGAAGACCGTCGGCATCGGCCTGCACTCCGGCCGCAAGGTCACGCTGACGCTGCGACCGGCGCCGGCGGGTACCGGCATTGTCTTCACCCGCGTCGACCTGCCCGAGGCCGTCGAGATTCCCGTGGCCGCGTCGGCCATCGGCGACACGCGCCTGGCGTCGGTGCTGCAGAAGGATGGCGCGCGCGTTTCCACCGTCGAGCACCTGATGTCCGCCTGCGCCGGCCTGGGCATCGACAACCTCTATGTCGACGTCGACGCCGAAGAAATCCCGATCATGGACGGCAGCGCGGCGTCCTTCGTGTTTTTGCTGCAGTCGGCCGGCATCGAAGAACAGAACGCGCCCAAGACCTTCATCCGCGTGAAGAAGCCGGTGGAAGTGCGCGAAGGCGACAAGCTGGCGCGGCTGGAGCCGTTCTTCGGCTTCAAGCTGTCGTTCACCATCGACTTCCGCCACCCGGCGGTCGACAAGACCGGCCAGACCTTCTCGATCGATTTCGCCGATACCAGCTATGTGCGCGAGATCGCCCGCGCCCGCACCTTCGGCTTCGCGCACGAGGTCGAGGCCCTGCGCGAGATGGGCCTGGCGCGCGGCGGCAGCCTGGACAACGCGATCGTGCTGGATGAGCACCGCATGCTCAACAACGAGGAACTGCGCTACGGCGACGAGTTCGTGCGCCACAAGATCCTCGATGCGATCGGCGACCTGTACGTGGTCGGCCATCCGCTGATCGGCGCCTATGTGGCGAACAAGTCCGGCCATGGCCTGAACAACCAGCTGCTGCGCGCGCTGCTGGCGGACCAGGAAGCGTACGAGCTGGTCACCTTCGAGCGCGTCGAGGAAGCCCCGGCGGCGTTCCTGCCGCAAGCCCAGCCGGCCTTCGCCTGAACGGCCTCGCAAAGCAAAAGAGCCGACCTGCACAGGTCGGCTCTTTTGCTTTGAACGCGGCGCGGGCGCTCAGCGGTGGTGGGACAGCAGCGTATTGAGCGCGTCGCGCAGCGGCGAATCGGGCAGGCTGCGCGCGAGCTGGTCGAGATTGGCGAGCCCGGTCGGCGTCATGCGCCCGCTGGTGCGCGGCCGTGCCACCGGCTCCACCTCCCAGTCGGAATGGCGCTGCACCTCGGGCTGCACCCGCACGCGGATCGAGGTGACCGGCGAGCCGCGCTGCTGCAGGCGTCCGAGCAGCGTCGGCACGACCTGACGCACCCGCGCCGCGGCCGCGCCGTGAGCCGCCAGCAACAGCAGCACCTGGCCGTTGGGGTCGGACGGGTCGCGCTTGATGCCGGCCACGGCCAGGCCGGCGCGCATGCCGGCCGGCAGCAGCGCCAGTACTTCCGCCTCCAGCACCGACAGCTGGCGCGCGGTCTGGAGCAGCGTCGACACCGGGCCGGCCTTGTCCAGCCAGTCGTTGAGCGGCTTGGCGGCGGGGGTCTGCAGGGCGGGATGGGTGAAGCGGCGCATGGGTCCATTCTAGCAAGGGGCAGCGCATGCACGCAGGCAGCGCGGGCCGAAAGCGAGGGCGGCCGGATTGAAGCCGGCGCAACCATCCCAAACTGCTTGCAGCAGGGCCCGCGCCAGCGCCCCGCGCCGCCGGGCGTGACCCCGGCACATGATAAACTCGGCGTTTTGCGCCAATCTATCCATTACCGCGCCCGGCCACCGGGGCAGCCCGCCTTCCCTGGGGATGCCACCCGGTTCCGCGCAGGTGAAAGCAATCGATGATCACGGGCCTTCTCAAGAAAGTCTTCGGCAGCCGCAATGAGCGGCTGATCAAGCAATACCGCCGCACGGTGGCGCAGATCAATGCGCTGGAGCCGAAGTTCGAGCAGCTCTCCGATGACGAGCTGCGCGGCATGACCGAGGCCTTCCGGCAGCGCCACGCCGGTGGCGAATCGCTCGAGGCGCTGCTGCCCGAAGCCTTCGCCGTGTGCCGCGAGGCCAGCAAGCGCGTCATGAAGATGCGCCACTTCGACGTGCAGCTGATCGGCGGCATGGTCCTGAACGACAACAAGATCGCCGAAATGCGCACCGGCGAAGGCAAGACCCTGACCGCGACGCTGGCCGTGTACCTGAATGCCATCACCGGCAAGGGCGTGCACGTGGTCACCGTCAACGACTACCTGGCGCAGCGCGATGCCGAGTGGATGGGCCGGCTGTACAACTTCCTGGGCCTGTCGGTGGGCGTGAACCTGTCGCAGATGGCGCACGACCAGAAGCAGGCGGCGTACAACGCCGACATCACCTACGGCACCAACAACGAGTTCGGCTTCGACTACCTGCGCGACAACATGGTCTACGACCCGTTGCAGCGCGTGCAGCGGCCGTTGCACTACGCCATCGTCGACGAAGTGGACTCGATCCTGATCGACGAGGCCCGCACCCCGCTGATCATCTCCGGCCAGGCCGAGAACCAGACCGACCTGTACCAGCGCATGAACGGCATCCCCAAGCTGCTCGAGCGCCAGATCGGCGAAGAAAAGGCCGACGGCACCGGGGTCGAGAAGCCGGGCGACTACTACGTCGACGAGAAGGGCCACCAGGTCTACCTGACCGAGGCCGGCCACGAAAAGGCCGAGGACATCCTGTCGCAGCTGGGGCTGATCGGCGAGGGCGAATCGCTCTACGCGCCGCAGAACATCACGCTGATGCACCACCTGTATGCGGCCCTGCGCGCGCACAGCCTGTTCCACCGCGACCAGCACTATGTGGTGCAGAACGACGAAGTCGTGATCGTCGACGAATTCACCGGCCGCCTGATGACCGGCCGCCGCTGGTCCGATGGCCTGCACCAGGCCGTGGAAGCCAAGGAAGGCGTCACCGTCCAGCAGGAAAACCAGACGCTGGCGACGGTCACGTTCCAGAACTACTTCCGCATGTACGAGAAGCTGGCCGGCATGACCGGCACGGCCGATACCGAAGCGTACGAGTTCCAGGAGATCTACGGCCTGGAAGTGGTGGTGATCCCGACCAACCGCCCGACCCAGCGCAAGGACCTGCAGGACCAGATCTACAAGACCGGCAAGGAGCGCTACGACGCCGTGGTGCGCGATATCCGCGACTGCTACGAGCGCGGCCAGCCGGTGCTGGTGGGCACCACCTCGATCGAGACCTCGGAATACCTGTCGGGCCTGCTCGAGCGCGAACAGCTGCCGCACCAGGTGCTCAACGCCAAGCAGCATGCGCGCGAAGCCGAGATCGTGGCGCAGGCCGGCCGCCCCAAGATGATCACCATCGCCACCAACATGGCGGGCCGCGGCACCGACATCGTGCTGGGCGGCAACGTCGAGAAGCAGGCCGGTTTCATCGAGGTCGACGCCAGCCTGTCCGACGCCGACAAGGCCGCGCGCATCCAGCAGCTCAAGGATGAATGGCAGTCGCTGCACGAGCAGGTCAAGGCCGCCGGCGGCCTGCATATCGTCGGCACCGAGCGCCACGAGTCGCGCCGCATCGACAACCAGCTGCGCGGCCGTGCCGGCCGCCAGGGCGACCCGGGCTCGTCGCGCTTCTACCTGTCGCTGGACGACCAGCTGCTGCGCATCTTCGCCGGCGACCGCGTGCGCGCCATCATGGAGCGCCTGAAGATGCCCGAGGGCGAGCCGATCGAGGCCGGCATCGTCACGCGCTCGATCGAATCGGCGCAGCGCAAGGTGGAAGGCCGCAACTTCGACATCCGCAAGCAGCTGCTGCAGTACGACGACGTTGCCAACGACCAGCGCAAGGAAATCTACAAGCTGCGCAACGACGTGCTCGAGGCCAATGATGTCGGCGAGATGGTCACCAACCTGCGCGAAAGCGTGCTGATCGAGCTGTTCCGCGACCACGTGCCGGCCGACACCATGGAAGAGCAGTGGAACATCGCCGGCCTGGAAACGCGCCTGCGCGAGGACTGGGGCCTGGAAGTGCCGCTGGCAAAAACCATCGAGGGCGCGCAGAGCATCGAGGACGAAGAGCTGCTCAACCTGATCATGAAGGCGGCGACGGAGCGCTACGACAGCAAGGTGGCCATGGTCGGCCGCGAGTCGTTCGCCGGCTTCGAGCGCTCGGTCATGCTGCAAAGCATCGACACGCACTGGCGCGAGCACCTGGCCGCGCTGGACCACCTGCGCCAGGGCATCCACCTGCGCGGCTACGCGCAGAAAGATCCCAAGCAGGAGTACAAGCGCGAGTCGTTCGAGCTGTTCGCGCGCCTGCTGGACGTGATCAAGAACGAAGTCACGCGCGTGACCTTCAATGTGCAGATCCAGTCGCCGGAAGAACTGGAACAGGCTTCCGAGCAGATCGAGGAAGGCCTGTCGCACCTGGAGAACGTGCAGTACAAGCACGACGAGTTCGCCGAAGGCCGCGAGCCGGTCGAGGAGGCGCCGTCACCGCGCACCGGCACGGCCATGGCCGCCGCCGAGCTGGCGCTGGCGGGCATGCCCAAGGTCGGCCGCAACGACCCGTGCCCGTGCGGCTCGGGCAAGAAGTTCAAGCAGTGCCACGGCAAGCTCAGTTGAACTGAGCCAGGCCGGGCATCCGGTATGACGCCGCTCCCGCAGCACGGGAGTGGCGCAAGAGGAATCGAACATGCCCGCCCTTCGCGGGCATGTTCGTCTGAGACCAGCAAGTCGCTAGCAGCAACATCGAGGAGTCCTGCATGCCCGTCAATCTTCCGCTGCCCCAGGCAGAGAACCTGAAATCCGTCGCCGGCGTGGAGCTCGGCTGGGCCGAGGCGGGTATCCGCAAGGCCAACCGCAAGGACGTGCTGGTGGTGCGCGTGGCCGAAGGCAGCACCGTGGCCGGCGTCTTCACCAGCAACCGCTTCTGCGCCGCGCCGGTGCAGGTGTGCCGCGAGCACCTGGCGGCTGCGGACAAGGCCGGCAAGGGCATCCGCGCGCTGGTGGTCAATACCGGCAATGCCAATGCCGGCACCGGCGAACAGGGCCTGGCCAATGCCCGCGCCACCTGCGACGCGCTGGCCGCGCAACTGGGCATTGAGGCCGGCCAGGTGCTGCCGTTCTCGACCGGCGTGATCCTCGAGCAGCTGCCGATGGACCGCCTGCTGGCCGGGCTGCCCGCCGCCATCGCCAACGCCAGGGCCGACAACTGGCTGGCCGCCGCGGAAGCGATCATGACTACCGACACCCAGCCCAAGGTCGCGTCGCGCACGGTGCAGATCGACGGCAAGACCGTCACGCTGTCCGGCATCAGCAAGGGCGCCGGCATGATCCGCCCGAACATGGCGACCATGCTGGGCTTCATCGCCATGGATGCCGCCGTGGCGCAGCCGGTGCTGCAGGCACTGGTGACGCACGCCGCCGACAACTCCTTCAACAGCATCACCATCGATGGCGATACCTCGACCAACGATTCGTTCGTGCTGATCTCCACCGGCAAGTCGGGCGCCGTGATCGACCGCGCCGAAGGTCCGGCCTTTGACGCGCTGCGCGAAGCGGTGACGGGCCTGGCGCAGGAGTTGGCGCAGATGATCGTGCGCGATGGCGAAGGCGCGACCAAGCTGATGACCATCCGCGTCGAAGGCGGCAAGGACGTGGCCGAGTGCCGCCAGATCGCCTATGCGGTCGCGCATTCGCCGCTGGTCAAGACCGCGTTCTATGCCTCGGACCCCAACCTGGGCCGCATCCTGGCCGCAGTGGGCTACGCCGGCGTGGATGATCTCGATGTCGGCCGCGTCAACCTGTGGCTGGACGATGTCTGGGTCGCCCGCGACGGCGGCCGCAATCCCGACTACCGCGAGGAGGACGGCCAGCGCGTAATGAAGCAGGCCGAGATCACCGTGCGCATCGCGCTCGGCCGCGGCAATGCCGAAGCCACCGTGTGGACCTGCGACCTGTCGCACGACTACGTGTCGATCAACGCCGACTACCGTTCCTGACACCGCCGCTTTGCTTCCCTCTCCCGCCGAGGGGAGAGGGAGCAAGAAACCATCGGCACCCTACATTCCCTGACGCCCCGCTGCCATGTCTGACCTCGCCGCCCGCCTCGACAACTTCCTCGCCCGACTCGAACAATGGCTGCCGCCGCAACTGAGCGACGCGGACTGGCAGGAGGCGGTCGCGTTCCGCTGGCGCAAGCGCCAGAGCCTGTTCGGCAATATCGGCTACCTGCAGCCGGTGCGCCAGCTGCCGCCGATCCACCTGGACGACCTGAAAAACATCGAGCGCCAGAAGGATGCCATCGTCGGCAATACGCGCCAGTTCGTGCAGCGCCTGCCCGCCAACAACGTGCTGCTGACCGGCGCGCGCGGCACCGGCAAGTCGTCGCTGATCAAGGCCTGCCTCAATGCCTTCGTGCGGGACGGGCTGCGGCTGGTCGAGGTCGACAAGGACGATCTCGGTGACCTGGGCGATATCGTCGAGCTGGTCTCGCAGCGGCCCGAGCGCTTCGTGATCTTCTGCGACGACCTGTCGTTCGAGGAAGGCGAGTCGGGCTACAAGTCGCTCAAGTCGGCGCTGGATGGCTCGGTCGCGGCGCAGTCGGACAACGTGCTTATCTACGCCACGTCGAACCGGCGGCACCTGCTGCCGGAGTACATGAAGGACAACGAGAGCTACCGCCACACCGACGACGGCGAGATCCATCCCGGCGAAGTGGTGGAAGAGAAGATCTCGCTGTCCGAGCGCTTCGGGCTGTGGCTGTCGTTCTACCCGCCCAAGCAGGACGAGTACCTGGCCATCGTCGGTCACTGGCTGCGGCACTTCGGCTGCACCGACGAGGACATCGCCGCCGCGCGCGGCGATGCGCTGGTGTGGGCACTGGAGCGCGGCTCGCGTTCGGGCCGGGTGGCCTGGCAGTTCGCGCGCGACTGGGGCGGCAAGCACGGCAAGCCGTACATCGCCGATGTTGCCGGGGACGCCAAGGCATGAGCGCGGCGACGCAGAGCCCTGCCGCCACCGGCGGCAACCCGCCGCGCAAGGTGACCGAGGTGGCGGTCGGCGTGCTGGTGCAGCCCGACGGCCGCTTCCTGCTGGCGCAGCGTCCGGCCGGCAAGCCCTACGAAGGCTACTGGGAATTCCCCGGCGGCAAGCTGGAGCCGGGCGAGTCGGTGGAGGCAGCGTTGGCGCGCGAGTTGCATGAAGAGCTAGGGCTTGATGTCACGCAATGCGAGCGTTGGCACATCCTGGAACATGACTACCCGCACGCCTATGTGCGGCTGCATTTCTGCAAGGTCACGGCCTGGCAGGGCGAGCCCGTCGGCCGCGAAGGCCAGGCGTTCTCGTGGCAGGGCACGCCGGTGACGGTGGGGCCGCTGCTGCCGGCCACCATTCCCGTGGTGGCGTGGCTGGACGAGGAAGCGCGCAACGGCTGACCCTGCCGTCCCGCGTCACCGACAAGCGGCCGCGGCGCCCGCTTGTGCGCCGCCCGGGCCAGCGGCCCGGTTCCACAGGAAAGGAACCTGCATGCTACGTGTCGATCGTATCGCCGACGACGTTTCCCTGCCTGAACTGACCCTGCGCGGCATCATCCTCGGTGCGCTGATCACGGTCGTGTTCACCGCCTCCAATATCTACCTGGGCCTGAAGGTCGGCCTGACCTTCTCGTCGGCGATCCCCGCGGCGGTGATCTCGATGGCCGTGCTGCGGCTTTTCCCCGGCGCCAACATCCTGGAAAACAACATGGTGCAGACCCAGGCCTCGGCCGCGGGCACCCTGTCGTCGATCATCTTTATCCTGCCCGGGCTGGTGATGCTGGGCCACTGGCAAGGCTTCCCGTTCTGGCAGACGCTGGCGATCTGCGCGGCGGGCGGCATGCTGGGCGTGGTGTTCAGCATTCCGCTGCGCCATGCCATGGTGGTGCAGAGCGAGCTGCCTTATCCCGAGGGCGTGGCCGCGGCGGAAATCCTGCGCGTGGGCAGCGCCGCCCCGGCCGGCGCTGCACCGGGCCGGAAGCCGCAGGCGACCGGTCTGGCCGACCTGATGGCCGGGGGGCTGGTCGCGGGATTGTTCAGCTTCGCCGCCGGCGGGCTGCGCGTGCTGGCCGAGGGCGCCAATTTCTGGCTGTCGGCGGGCGCCTCGGTGGTGCGGCTGTCGATGGGCTTCTCGCTGGCGCTGGTGGGCGCGGGCTACCTGGTCGGCATCGTTGGCGGGCTGGCCATGCTGCTCGGGCTGGTGCTGACGTGGGGCGTCGCGGTGCCGTGGCTGACCGCGGTCACGCCGCGCCCGGACGGCGCCACGCTGTCGGCCTTCGGCACCATGGTGTGGAGCCAGCAGGCGCGCTTTATCGGCGCCGGCACCATCGGCATCGCCGCGATCTGGACGCTGCTGTCATTGGCCAGGCCCATGCTGTATGGCATCCGCGCCTCGTTCGGCGCGCTGCAGGCCGGCCCGGCGGGGCAGGGCAGCGTGCCGCGCACGCAGCAGGACATGCCGGCGAAGTGGATCGGGCTGGTGATGCTGGCGCTGCTGGCGGTGCTGGTGACGGTGTTCGCCTGGTTCCTCGCACCGGCGCCGCTGGGTGGCGGGGCGCGCTGGCGCCTGGTGGTCTACGCGGTGGTATTCGCCTTCATCTTCGGCTTCCTGGTGGCGGCGGCGTGCGGCTATATGGCCGGACTGGTGGGCTCGTCGGCCAGCCCGATCTCGGGCATCGGCATCATCGCCGTGATCCTGGTGTCGCTGCTGATCCTGCTGGCGGGCCAGGCCGACGGCCTGCTGGCCACGCCCGAGGGCGGCAAGTTCGCGATCGCGCTGGCGATCTTCACCACCTCCGCTGTGGTGGCGGTGGCGTCCATCGCCAACGACAACCTGCAGGACCTGAAGACCGGCTGGCTGGTCGGCGCCACGCCGTGGCGCCAGCAGGTGGCGCTGCTGATCGGCTGCGTGGTCGGCGCCGCGGTGATTCCTCCAGTGCTCGAGCTGCTCTACAACGCCTATGGCTTCGCCGGCGCGCTGCCGCGCGCCGGCATGGACCCGAACCAGGCGCTGGCCGCGCCGCAGGCGACACTGATGACCGCGATCGCCACCGGCATCTTCACCCACCAGCTCAACTGGACCATGATCCTGATCGGCATCGGGCTGGGCGTGGTGCTGATCGCCATCGACGAGGTCCTGCGCCGCCGTGGCGGCGCGGCGCGGCTGCCGGTGCTGGCGGTGGGCATCGGCATCTACCTGCCGCCGACGATCAGCTCGGCGCTGGTGGTGGGGGCGGTGCTGTCGTGGCTGTTGCTGCGCGCCGAGCGCCGCCGCGCCACCGCGCGCGGCGACGACGTGCGGCTGGCGCTGGAACACGCCGAACGGCGCGGCACGCTGCTGGCGTCCGGCCTGATCGTCGGCGAAAGCCTGGTCGGCGTGATGCTGGCCGCGGTGATCGGCCTGTCAGGCAGCGATGCCCCGCTGGCCGTGGTCGGTGGTGGGTTTGAAGCGACCGCGCAGTGGCTGGGCCTGGCGGTGTTCGTGCTGGTGTGTGTGGGCTTCTACCGGCGCGTGCTGGCGGCGGCGCACTGAGCACGGCGGCGCCGGAGCGCCTTCAGTCGTCCTCGTCTTCGGACCGGTCGGGCGAGGTCTCGCCCGGCTTGCCGCCGATTACGTATTTCTCCGAGGCCCAGGCGCCGAGATCGATCTGCTTGCAGCGCTCGGAACAGAAGGGGCGGAACTTGTTTTCGGTTACCCAGGCCACCTCGGTGCCGCAGGTGGGGCATTTGACGACAGCAGGCATGGCGTTCAGCGCAGGCTTCAGAAATTGCAGAGTTTCAGCAGGAACGGAATATCGGCATCGACCGAGCGCGGGCGCAGGTCGCCGTCCTGCTGCGTGAAGCGCACCCACAGCATGTACTTGTTGGCGCTCATCTCGGGGATGAAGGCCAGCAGCGAGTCGTCCAGCCAGACCTGCATCAGCTGGTAGCTGCGGCCCGACAGCATCTGCTGGTAGCTGCCGCCGGTGGCGATCACCTTGCCGCTCTGGCCGGCTTCGCGCAGCAGCCGCAGCACGATGGTCGTGCCCATGCGCAGCGACACCAGCGGACGCGCCCATTTCAGGATGTCGGCGCGGCGGTCTTCGGCGGGGCGATGCTGCCAGGCATAGTACGCAGGCAGGTCGAACTCGCAGGTGCCGCCGGGGATGATGGCGCGGCTGCGGATGCTGGTCAGCCACTCGTTGTCGGTCAGCAGCTGCCCGGCCTTGCCCACGGTCTGGTTGAGCATGGCGATGCCCTGCTCGATCTCGCCGATGACCGAGTCGAGCGCGTCCTGGTCGATCTGCGGATTGGCGCGCAGCGGCGCCAGGGCCTGGC
Organism: Cupriavidus taiwanensis; assembly: GCF_900250075.1. NCBI lineage: Bacteria > Pseudomonadati > Pseudomonadota > Betaproteobacteria > Burkholderiales > Burkholderiaceae > Cupriavidus > Cupriavidus taiwanensis. The sequence goes on along the minus strand of NZ_LT977070.1, from coordinate 3,253,368 downwards.
GCTGGCGTTCCAGTTCCTTGATCAGGTCGGTCTTGAGGTCGGCGCGGCCGGCCACGTCGATGATCTCGAACAGCGTGGTCAGCGCGACGTGGTGCTGCTGGGCATGATCCTGGCCGAGGAAGTATTCCAGCCGATCGAACAGGTCTTCCAGGCGCAGGAGAGTCCTGATGCGTTCGTTGAAAGGGTATTCGTACAGAATCAAGTGCTGTGTCCGTGCAGGGCGTCGGGCGCTTCAGGGGCGGCCCGGTGCAGAATGAGGCCCGGGAAATACCGGAAAGGGCGATCTATGCGTGTGGAATGCCGGCACTATGCGGCGATTTCCCGGCATGTTCCAGCGCATTCTATGCGAGACAAGGTCCGAGGACAATGTCGCGCGCATGATGCCATGCGCCACCGCGCCGGCCTGGCGCGTTATGGATGGACCGTGCCCGCGGCCGACAGTTCACGGTAGTAGCGGTCGAGCCGGTCGACCTGTGCCACCAGCGCCTGCACCGGCCCGTCGTTGTCGATGACGTCGTCGGCACATGCCAGGCGCGCGGCGCGCGTGGCCTGACGGGCCATGATCGCCAGCACCTGTTCGCGGCTGAAGCCGTTGCGCGACATCACGCGGGCCACCTGCGTGGCTTCGGTGCAGTCGACCACCAGCACGCGGCCGACGCGCTCGCGCCACGAGCCCGACTCCACCAGCAGCGGTACCACGTAGATCAGGTAGGGGTGCGCGCCCGCAGCGCGGATCGACTGCGCGCGTTCGGTGGTCAGCGCGCGGATCAGCGGGTGCGTGATGGCCTCGAGCCGCGCCTTGGCGGCGGGATCGGCAAACACCAGCGCGCGCATCGCGTCGCGGTCCATGGCACCGTCCGGGCGCAGGCAGGCGGGGCCGAAGGCTTCGACCAGCGCCGGGATGGCGCGCCCGCCCGGGGCGGTGATCTCATGCGCGAGCAGGTCGGTATCGATGATGGCGGCGCCGCGCGCGGCGAACATGTCGGCCACGCGGGTCTTGCCGCTGCCGATGCCGCCGGTCAGTCCGATTTCCAGCATGTGATAGTTTCTGTCAGACGTCGTTGCCGCAACGATACCAGCTTCGGCCGCTTCGGCCGTGGCCGGATCACAGCCGCGCGGCCATCACCAGGCAAACACCGGCAGCACCCCGGGACCGAACAGCAGCACCACCACGCCGGCCAGCGCGATGAAGGGCCCGAACGGGAACGGCGTGTCGCGGTCCTGGCGGCGCAGCGCGATATTGGCCAGCCCGAACAGGACGCCGGCCACCGACGACAGCAGCACCAGCGCCGGCAGCGCCTGCCAGCCGAACCAGGCCCCGAGCGCCGCCATCAGCTTGAAGTCGCCGAAGCCCATGCCTTCCTTGCCGCGCAGCAGCCGGAACAGCCAGTAGGCGAGCCACAGCACCAGGTAGCCTGCGGCGGCGCCGATCACCGCGTCGGGCAGCGCCACGAACAGGCCGGCCAGGTTCAGCAGCAGGCCGATCCACAGCAGCGGCAGCGTGATCTGGTCCGGCAGCAATTGTGTATCGGCATCGATCATGGTCAGCGCCAGCAGCCCCCACACCAGCACCAGCGCGGCCAGCGCCTGCGCGTTCGGGCCGAAGCGCCATGCCACCAGCGCGCTCAGCACGCCGCAGGCCAGTTCCACCAGCGGATAGCGCACGCTGATCGGCGCCTTGCACGCCGAGCAGCGGCCGCGCAGGAACAGGTAGCTCAGCACCGGCACGTTTTCCCACGGGGCGATGGCGTGGCCGCAATGCGGGCAGGCCGAGCGCGGCACCATCAGGTTGTAGCGGCCGGGGTAGGGCAGCGGATCGCCGCGCAGCTCGGCAATGTAGTTGGCCTCGTCGCGCTCCATCATGCGCGGCATGCGGTGGATCACCACATTGAGGAAGCTGCCGACCACCAGCCCCAGCAGCCCCGCTGCCGCCACCAGAAAGACTGGCGGCAGCGCCGCCAGCGCGTGCAGCAGCGGGGCGGAGCCGGTCGCGGCTCCGGTCGCGGCTCCGGTCGGATAAGGGGAAGCGGACCACACCGGCTGCATCGCTTACACCACCTGTCCCAGCTTGAAGATCGGCAGGTACATCGCCACCACCATGCCGCCGATGAGCACGCCCAGCACCACGATGATCAGCGGCTCGATCAGGCTGGAAATGGCGGCGACGGCATCGTCCACCTCGCGCTCGTAGAACTCCGCCACCTTCAGCAGCATATTGTCCAGCGCGCCGGACTCCTCGCCGATCTGCGTCATCTGCAGCACCATGTTGTCGAACACATGGGTCGCCTGCATCGCGTTGGTCAGGCTGGTGCCGATGCGCACCGATTGCTCGATGTCGCGGGTGGCGTCGTAGTAGACCCAGTTGCCGGCGGCGCCGGCCACCGATTCCATCGACTCCACCAGCGGCGTGCCGGCCGCGAACATCGTCGCCAGGGTGCGGGTCCAGCGCGCGATCACGGCCTTGCGGAACAGGCTGCCGAAGATCGGCAGCTTCAGCAGCGCGCGGTCGGTGGCGCGCTGCACCTTCTCGGATTTCTTCAGCGCGCGCAGGTAGAAGCTGATGCCGGCCACCGGCGCGCCGATCACCAGGTACCAGTACTGCACGAAGAAGTCCGAGATCGCGATCACCAGCAGCGTCGGCGCCGGCAGGTTGGCGCCGAAGCTGGAGAACACCCCCTTGAACGCCGGGATCACGAACAGCATCAGGATCACCGTGACGGCAAAGGCGACCGTCAGCACCGCGATCGGATAGATCATCGCGGACTTGATCTGCCCCTTCAGCGCGATGGTCTTCTCCATGTACAGCGACAGGCGCTCCAGCAGCGAATCCAGGATGCCGCCCTGTTCGCCGGCATCGATCAGGTTGCAGTAGAGCGTGTCGAAGTACTTGGGGTGGCGGCGGAACGCCGCGGCCATGCTGCTGCCGGCCTCGATGTCGAAGCGGATGTCGGACAGCAGCTGGGTGAAGTTGGGGTTGACGTGCCCGCGCGCGATGATGTCGATCGACTGCAGCAGCGGGATGCCGGCCTTCAGCATGGTCGACAGTTGCCGGGTGAAGTAGGCGATGTCCTTCTCGGTGATCTTGCGCCCGCGCGCCGCCTTTCGCTTTTTGAGCTTGACGATGGTCAGGCCCTGCTTGCGCAGCGTGGCGGTGACCTCGGCCTGGTTTTCGGCGCGCAGCTCGCCGGTGAAGGTCTTGCCCTTGCGGTCCTTGCCTTCCCACTCGAATATGTACTGGGTGGGGGCCTTGCGTCCCTTCCCTGATTTGGCCCGTGACGGTGCCCCCGTCCGGGCGCCCGCTGCTGGTGCGCGCGTCGCCATGTTATTGACCCCCGATGTAAATGACGCTTGTTGTGCGTCTTGTCTTTACGTTGTGTCTGCTTGCCTACGTGTTCGTGGTCGCCAGCACTTCTTCGAGTGACGTGACGCCCTGCCTGACCTTCAGCAGCCCCGCTTCGCGCAACGATAGCACGCCGTCCTTGCGCGCCTGCTCGGCAATCTGCAGCGCGGTGCCGTGCGCCAGGATGATTTCCTGCATGGCCTCGGTGATCGGCATCACCTGGTAGATGCCGCAGCGGCCCTTGTAGCCGCTGCCGTTGCAGCGCTCGCAGCCGACCGGATGGTAAGGCAGCCAACTGCCGTCCAGGTCGCGCTCGCGGAAGCCCGCTTCCAGCAAGGCCTCGCGCGGGATCTCGCCCTCGCGCTTGCAGCTGCACAGCCGCCGCGCCAGTCGCTGCGCGGTGATCATCAGCACGCTCGACGCGATATTGAAGGGGGCCACGCCCATGTTCATCAGGCGCGTCAGCGTGGTCGGCGCGTCGTTGGTGTGCAGCGTCGACAACACCAGGTGGCCGGTCTGCGCGGCCTTGATTGAAATGTCGGCAGTTTCCAGGTCGCGGATTTCGCCGACCATGATGATGTCCGGATCCTGGCGCAGGAACGAGCGCAGTGCGGTGGCGAAGGTCAGCCCGGCCTTGTCGTTGACGTTGACCTGGTTGATGCCCGGCAGCTGGATTTCGGCCGGGTCCTCGGCCGTGGAAATATTGATGTCGCCCTGGTTCAGCAGGTTCAGGAAGGTGTACAGCGACACGGTCTTGCCGCTGCCGGTGGGACCGGTCACCAGCACCATGCCGTAGGGGCGCTTGATCACGTCCAGCAGCAGCGCCTTCTGCTCGGGCTCATAGCCGAGCTGGTCGATGTCGAGCTTGTCGGACGAAGATTCCAGGATCCGCATCACGATCTTTTCGCCGAACAGCGTGGGCAGCGTCGACACGCGGAAGTCCACCGCCTTCTCGACGGTTTCCTTGGCGTCCTTGTCCTTGGGCAGCGCGATCAGCAGCTTCATGCGGCCGTCCTGCGGCACGCGCTTTTCAGAAATATCCAGCCGCGACAGCACCTTGATGCGGGTCGCGATCTTGTCGCGGATGTCCAGCGGCGGACGCGCGACCTCCTGCAGCACGCCATCGACGCGGAAGCGGATGCGGTAGAAGGTTTCGAACGGTTCGAAGTGCAGGTCCGAGGCGCCGCGGTGGAAGGCCTCGGTCAGCAGCTTCTGCAGGAAGCGCACCACCGGGGCGTCGTCGATGTTGTCGGCCGTGGTGCGGTTGCGCGGGTTGGCGGCGGCGGCGACCGGATCGTATTCGATCATCTTGCGCTCGGCCTGCACCGGCGAGATGTTCTTCAGCGTGCCCAGCGCCTCGCCGGCGGCGCGCACATGCTTCATCAGCTTGTCGTGCTCGACCACCACGGCTTCGACCGGCAGCTTGTACTTGTCGCGGATCGCGTCCAGGCCGGCCTGGTTGGACGGATCGGACAGCGCCAGCACCAGGCGGTTCTCGCGCCGGCCCAGCGGCAGCAGCCGGTGGGCGTGGAACTCACGGTTGCCGGCCAGCGCCGACGGCACCTTGGCCAGGTTGTACTGGGCCAGATCGAGCAGCGGCAGCTGGTACTTGTCCGCGGCGAACAGCGCCACGTCATGCGCGCTCATGGTGCCGCTGCCGATGATCTCGTCGATCAGCTGCGATTGCTTTTCACGCGCGGCCTGCTCCAGCTGAGCAAGCAGGGCGGGCGCGATACGCCGGCTCTGGGCCAGGGCAAGTCCGAGTGTCATGGCAGGTGCGCAGTGGTTGGAGCAGTGTCCGCGGACAGGCAGGACGAGACGAGCCCGCTTCTAGGGATCGGGGCAGTTTGCCGATGGGGTCACTTTTTGTAAAGGCGACGGCGGGACGTGTTGGCGTTTGCGCGACACCGGCGCAACCCTACTTGCGCGGGGCTCAGTCGCCAGCGCGGCGAATACGGAAGACGGCAATTTGAGAATTGCCTCCATCCCCAGTGGTCGCTGGCCAGCCATGCTTCTCGGCATGGTGGCTCGCCGGCGCCCCGGCGTGGCCCGATCTGTTATAGAATCAAAAGTGAGTGCATAACGTCGCATGAGACGAAACTTCAAGAAGCCTTTCGTTCAGTTCGTCAAGAAAGCACACAAGCCGCTGCAGCTGGCGATCGAAGACGAGGTCGAGGAGCTCTGTGCCGTGCCCGACCTGGGGGAAGCGAAGGTCGGGGACTTGGCTGGCATCCGGGTGCACAAATTCAGGTTCAACCGGCAGGAATACCTGATCGCCTACCGGCTCAACGTGAAAGGCGTGGCACTTGAAGTGCTATGGATCGATTTCTATAAGGTCGGCTCGCATGAGAACTTCTATGACGAGCTCAAGAAATACCTGAGGGCAGAAAAGAATGGACACGATGACCGCTGAAGACCTGCTGCATGCCCTCGGCGCGTTGCCCCCGCGGGAGCGCGTCAGGTTTTTCACACTGATCGGGCAGCGGGCCTTTGGTGATGAGAATTTCTCGCATGAGGAAGTCTTCGGCCATCTCGCGGAGGAGGATTTCACCGCGGCAGAGGCTGCCCAATACCTCGAAATCTCGATGGCGACCTTCCGCCGGCTGGTGCGCGATGGCAAGGTGGCTCCACGGGCGGAAGTCGGGCGCAGCCAGCTTTTCTCCGTAGCCGAGCTGAAAGCTTTCAAGCGACAGCGCAAAGCCATCAAGGGCTAAGGAGGAGGGGTAGAAAGACAAAAAGCCGAACCAACTTTCGTTGATTCGGCTTCTTAAATCTGGTCGGGGTGAGAGGATTCGAACCTCCGGCCTCTACGTCCCGAACGTAGCGCTCTACCAGGCTAAGCTACACCCCGATTTGGTCTGCCGGCAGACGTTTTGGCGTCAGCAGCAAAGAACGTAAGTTTAGCAGCGTTTTTTTGGGAATGGAAGAGGGTGGGGGAAAACGCCCCCATCCCGCCGCGCTTCCCGGCTCAGGACTGCCGCTGCAGCGAGAAGGCGCAGAGCTGGATCAGGGTTTCCTTCAGTTCGGACGGCGGGAACTGCCGGGCTGCCTGCTCGGCGGCTTCAGCCTCGCGCCGTGCGGCCTCGAAGGTGACCTCGAGCGCGCCGCTGGCATGGATCGCGGCAAAGACCGCGTCGAAATGCTCGGTGCCGCCCTGCACGATCGCGTCGCGGGCCAGTTGGCGCTGCTCGGCCGTGCCATGTTCCATCAGGTGCAGCAGCGGCAGGGTGGGCTTGCCTTCGCGCAGGTCGTCGCCGGCGTTCTTGCCCATCTGCTCGGCGCTGGCGGTGTAGTCCAGCATGTCGTCGATCAGCTGGAAGGCGGTGCCGATGCGGCGGCCGTATTCGGCGGCCGCCTCTTCCATTTGCGCGTCGGCGCCGGACAGCACGGCGCCCAGCTGCGCGGCGGCCTCGAACAGCTTGGCGGTCTTGTAGCGGATCACCTGCAGGTAGCGCTCGATGGTGACATCCGGGTCGTGCATGTTCAGCAGCTGCAGCACCTCGCCTTCGGCGATCACGTTGGTCGCGTTGGAGAGGATCTCCATGATGCGCATGCTGCCGGCATCGACCATCATCTGGAACGCGCGCGAGTAGAGGAAGTCCCCGACCAGCACGCTGGCGGCGTTGCCGAACACCGCGTTGGCGGTGTCGCGCCCGCGCCGCAGCTCGGACTCGTCGACGACATCGTCGTGCAGCAGGGTGGCGGTGTGGATAAATTCCACCACGGCGGCCAGCTCATGGTGACGGTTGCCGTCGTAGCCCAGCGCGCGTGCCGTCAGCAGCAGGATCACCGGGCGCAGGCGCTTGCCGCCGGCACCGATGATGTATTCGCCGATCTGCTCGATCAGCGGGACTTCAGAGGACAGCCGCTGGCGGATAACAGCATCGACCGCGCGCATGTCTGCAGCGACCGGGGCAAGCAAGGCAGTGGCGGAAGGCTGGGACAAGATGATCACCGTTACGCAAAACCGGACGATTATATGCGATGCAGGCGGCGTTCTACGCATGCCCCGCATTGTTTGACGGGCTGTCTGGCGGGCGATGGGCTCAGGGTATGCGCGCAGCGGGCGTTGGTGGCTGGTCCCACTATAATCCGGTCATGGACAAGCCCATACCTCGTCGCCAACTGCGCCGCACCGCTTGGTGGGTGGCGTTTGCCGCACTGGCGGGGTTCCTGCTCGCCGATCTGACCTGAGCGAAGCGGCCCCCCGATTGTGCCGGGCGCGCCGCTCACAGGCTATGTGCCTGTTTTCTTTGCGGTTTTCCCCAATCTCGTTTACAATTCCCGGTTTCCTCCGGTAGTCGCTCGCCTTGCGGGTCCTTGCCGGCGGGAGATAACCGGGCCGCATCGCGCGGTTTCGGCGTTTTATTCACATCCGAGAGGTTCGACAATGTACGCGGTCGTAAAAACCGGCGGCAAGCAATACAAGGTTGCTGCTGGCGAAAAACTGAAAGTAGAACAGATACCGGCAGACATTGGCGCAGAAATCACGCTCGACCAGGTGCTCGCAGTGGGCGCCGGCGACCAAATCAAGTTTGGTACGCCGCTGGTGAGCGGGGCTTCCGTCAAGGCTACCGTTATCTCCCAGGGTCGTCACGACAAGGTGAAGATCTTCAAGATGCGCCGTCGCAAGCACTACCAGAAGCGTCAGGGCCATCGTCAGAATTACACCGAACTGCGCATCGAAGCGATCGTTGCCTGATCGATCGAGCGTAATCCGGTAAAGCGACAGGAGTAAGACATGGCACAGAAAAAAGGCGGCGGTTCCACGCGGAACGGCCGTGATTCCGAATCGAAGCGTCTGGGCGTGAAGGTGTTTGGTGGCCAGGCCATCAACGCCGGCGGCATCATCGTGCGCCAGCGCGGTACCCGCGTGCATGCCGGCGACAACGTCGGCGTGGGCAAGGACCACACGCTGTTCGCCCTGATCGACGGCCACGTGCAGTTCGCCGTCAAGGGCCCTGCCAAGAAGCAGCAAGTCAGCGTCGTTCCGGCGGCCTGATAACAGCCTTTGCAGGACGAAAGGCCCCGCAACGCTTGCGGGGCTTTTTCTTTTCTGGCGAAGTAAACTACGCCGGCCCCCGATCTGCCGATCCCTGCCGATCCCATCACGGAAAACCCATCATGAAGTTCATCGACGAAGCCCGAATCGAAGCCATCGCCGGCAACGGCGGCAATGGCAGCGCCTCGTTCCGGCGCGAGAAGTTTGTGCCCTTCGGCGGCCCGGATGGTGGCGACGGCGGCCGGGGCGGCAGCGTGTTCGCCGTGGCGGACCGCAATATCAATACGCTGATCGACTTCCGCTATGCCAAGAAGCACGTGGCGAAAAACGGCGAGAACGGCCGCGGCTCCGACTGCTACGGCGCCGCGGGCGAAGACATCACGCTGCGCATGCCGGTGGGCACGCTGATCACCGACATGGACACCGGCGAGGTCATCGCCGACCTGACCGAGCACGGCCAGCGCGTGTGCCTGGCCGAGGGCGGCATGGGCGGCTGGGGCAACCTGCACTTCAAGTCCAGTACCAACCGCGCGCCGCGCCAGCAGGTCGACGGCAAGCCGGGCGAGCGCCGCATGCTCAAGCTTGAGCTGAAGGTGCTGGCCGATGTCGGCCTGCTGGGCATGCCCAATGCCGGCAAGTCGACCTTTATCTCGCATATCTCCAACGCTCGCCCGAAGGTGGCGGACTATCCGTTCACCACGCTGCATCCCAACCTGGGCGTGGTGCGCGTGGACCATGAGCAATCGTTCGTGGTTGCCGACATTCCCGGCCTGATCGAGGGCGCCGCCGAGGGCGCGGGCCTGGGCCACCAGTTCCTGCGCCACCTGCAGCGCACCGGGCTGCTGCTGCATATCGTCGACCTGGCGCCGTTCGACGAGGCGGTCGATCCGGTCGCCGAGGCCAAGGCCATCGTCAACGAGCTGAAGAAATACGACGAGACCCTGTATGAAAAGCCGCGCTGGCTGGTGCTGAACAAGCTCGACATGGTTCCCGAGGACGAGCGCGCGGCGAAGGTGAAGGATTTCCTCAAGCGCTACAAGTGGAAGGGCCCGGTGTTCCAGATCTCGGCGCTCACCGGCGAAGGCTGCCGCGAGCTGATCTATGCGATCAAGGACCACCTGCAGGCGATCAAGGCCGAAGAGGCCGCGGCGCTGGCAGAGCCGGACATCCGCCTGGACGACCGCCTGCATAACGTCGACCAGGACCAGCGCGAGGCATAGACAACAAACAATCAGCGGTTCCGAACGATCTCCGGAGACAGGATTTCCACCATGCAATCGGTCATCGCGCAGGCAAAGCGCATCGTCGTCAAAGTCGGCTCCAGCCTGGTCACCAACGACGGCAAGGGGCTGGACCACGACGCCATCGCCCGCTGGGCGGCCCAGATCGCCAAGCTGCGCGTGGCCGGCAAGGAAGTGGTGCTGGTCAGTTCCGGCGCCATTGCCGAAGGCATGCAGCGGCTCGGCTGGGCGCGCCGCCCGAAGGAAATCCATGAGCTGCAGGCCGCCGCGGCGGTCGGCCAGATGGGGCTGGCGCAGGTCTACGAAAGCCAGTTCGGCCGCTATGGCATCCGCACCGCGCAGGTGCTGCTGACCCACGCCGACCTGGCCGACCGGGAGCGCTACCTGAACGCCCGCTCGACGCTGCTGACGCTGCTGTCGCTCGGTGTGGTGCCGATCATCAACGAGAACGACACCGTGGTCACCGACGAAATCAAGTTCGGCGACAACGACACGCTCGGCGCGCTGGTCACCAACCTGATCGAAGGCGACGCGCTGGTGATCCTGACCGACCAGCGAGGCCTGTACACCGCCGATCCGCGCAAGGACCCGGCTGCGCAGTTCGTCGACGAAGCCCTGGCCGGCACGCCCGAGCTGGAAGCCATGGCCGGCGGCGCCGGCACCTCGATTGGCCGCGGCGGCATGCTGACCAAGATCCTGGCGGCCAAGCGCGCGGCCAAGTCGGGCGCGCATACCACCATCGCCTCCGGCCGCGAGGCCAACGTGCTGGAGCGCCTGGCCGCCGGCGAGGCGATCGGCACCCAGCTGCTGGCGCCGACCGGCCGGCTGACGGCACGCAAGCAATGGATGGCAGACCACCTGCAGCTGCGCGGCCGCGTCGTGATCGACAACGGCGCGGTCGAGAAGCTGACCAGCGGCGGCAAGTCGCTGCTGCCGATCGGCGTGGTCGAAGTGCAGGGCGAATTCGCCCGCGGCGAGGTGATCGCCTGTGTCGATGCGCAAGGCAAGGAGGTGGCGCGCGGCATCACCAACTATTCCAGCGCGGAATCGCGGCTGATCGCGCGCAAGCCGTCGTCCGAGATCGAATCCGTGCTCGGCCACCTGAACGAGCCCGAGCTGATCCATCGCGACAACCTGGTGCTGGTCTGATCGATGCGAGCAAAAAAAACGGCCGGACTGCCAGGCAGTCCCGCCGTTTTTTTACACCTGCACAGGTTGCGTCAGCGCTTGTGCGGCGCGCGCGATTGCAGCTCGAGCACCATGTCGGCGGGCTTGCCGGCCACGGTGCGGCCCTCGCAGAAGAAATCGATCGCCAGCGTGGCGGCGTAGGCATTGCGCACTCCGGCCTGCATGCGGTGCCAGGTCTCGCCGTAGTCGCTGCTGTTGGGCACCCACTCGGTGGCGCCCGGGGGCAGGGTCGCGTACAGCTTGCGCTCGAACGCGTCGCAGCGCATGCCTTCGAAGGTCACGTTGCGCGCGCCGCTCTGGCTGGTGGTGACCACGGTGTAGCGCACCACGTTGTCCTTGCCCACCGAGATCGACTTGCTGTCCACCGCGAACGACAGCGTGCCGGTGCCCGCCACCGAGAACGGGATCAGGTTGGCCTCCTGCGGCAAGGCCGGCAGCATGGCCTTGGCTTCCTCGAAGGTCTTGGGCGCGAACGGGTTGTTCCAGGTGCTTTCTTCCTCGGCCATCTCCTTGCCGGTGGTCTTGCAGCCGGCCAGGGCCAGGCTGGCCGCGGCAAGCAGCAATGCGGCCGCGCTCAGGCCGCCGCGGCGGCCCACGCCGGTCAAACTAGTCATCAGTGCTCCGTGTAGTGGATACCGGCGTCGCCGGCGAAACGTAGTCGGCCGTGGCCGGGGCTTCGACATTGCCGTCGGCGTCGGCCTGCTGGGCGGCCTGCGCCCGGCTCAGCGCCTGTCCGCGCGGCCCGCCGTGGCGCCCGTGCACGCCATGCGCACCGTGGTTGCCGTGCGTGCCATACGGGCTGAGCGGCACGCGCGGGTGCCGGTTCAGGAAGCGTGACAATTCCGTCAGCGCCATCTGGTAGACATCGCGCTTGAACTCGATCACGGCCTCGAGCGGCACCCAGTAGTGGCTCCAGCGCCAGGCATCGAACTCAGGGTGCTCGGTGGCGCGCAGGTGGATGTCGCAGTCCCTGCCGGCCATGCGCAGCAGGAACCAGATTTGTTTCTGGCCCTTGTAGTGGCCGCGGATCTCGCGGCGGATGAACTTGTCCGGCACCTCGTAACGCAGCCAGTCGCGCGTGCGACCGACGATCCTGACGTGCTCCGGAAGCAGGCCGATTTCCTCATGCAGTTCGCGGTACATGGCCTGTTCCGGCGTTTCGCCGTACTTGATGCCGCCTTGCGGGAACTGCCAGGAGTGTTCGCCGATTCGCTTGCCCCAGAAAACCTCGTTTCTTGCGTTGAGGAGGATGATGCCGACGTTCGGGCGAAAGCCTTCACGATCGAGCATGACTGCACCTCGAATCCTTTAGAATTACGCTGATTATAAAGGAAGCGCGCAGCCGGGCCCGGACCGGGGGATGGTGGTTTTCCCCGAGCGGAAGGGCAGTTTCAGGCGCGTGCGCATAATTCAGCGCCGCGGGTCCCCCGGATTGTGCCGGGACGGATTTTTCCGACCTCGGCGGCCCAGAGAGAAATTACGGATGAAAGCCTCGCAATTCTTCATTTCCACCCTCAAGGAAGCGCCCGCCGACGCGGAAATCGTTTCGCACAAGCTGATGATGCGCGCCGGCATGATCAAGAAGCTGGGTGCCGGCATCTACAACTACATGCCGATCGGGCTGCGCGTGATCCGCAAGGTGGAAAACATCGTGCGCGAGGAAATGAACCGGGCCGGCGCGGTGGAACTGTCGATGCCGGTGATCCAGCCGGCCGAGCTGTGGCAGGAAACCGGCCGCTGGGACAAGATGGGCCCCGAGTTGCTGCGCCTGAAGGACCGCCATGAGCGTGACTTCGCGGTGCAGCCCACCTCCGAAGAGGTGGTGACCGATATCGCCCGCTCGGAAATCCGCAGCTACAAGCAGCTGCCGGTCAATTTCTACCAGATCCAGACCAAGTTCCGCGACGAGCGCCGGCCGCGCTTCGGCATCATGCGCGGGCGCGAGTTCACCATGAAGGACGCCTATTCCTTCGACCGCGACACCGACGGCCTGCGCAAGTCGTACGAGAACATGTACGACGCCTACGTGCGCATCTTCCGCCGCTTCGGGCTGGAATTCCGTGCGGTGGCCGCCGACAACGGCGCCATTGGCGGTTCCGGCTCGCATGAGTTCCACGTCATCGCCGAAACCGGCGAAGACGCCATCGTCTACTGCCCGACCTCGGCCTACGCCGCCAACATGGAGGCCGCCGAGGCGCTGCCGCTGGTGGCCGAGCGCGCCGCGCCCACGCAGGACCTGGTCAAGACCTTCACCCCGGAGAAGGTCAAGTGCGAGCAGGTCGCCGAATTCCTGAACCTGCCGCTCGAGACCAACGTCAAGTCGATCGTGCTGGCCACCGACGGCGACGCCGGCGTCCAGATCTGGCTGCTGCTGATCCGCGCCGACCATGAGCTGAACGAGGTCAAGGCCTCCAAGGTGCCGGGGCTGGCCGAGTTCCGCTTCGCCACCGAGAACGAGATCGTCGAAGCCTTCGGCTCGCCGCCGGGCTACCTGGGCCCGATCGACATGAAGAAGCCGGTCAAGGTGGTGGCCGACCGCACCGTCGCCAACATGAGCGACTTTGTCTGCGGCGCCAATTACCGCGACTACCACTACACCGGTGTCAACTGGGGCCGCGACCTGCCCGAGCCGATCGTGGCCGACCTGCGCAACGTGGTGGCGGGCGACGCCTCGCCGGACGGCCAGGGCACGCTGGAGATCTGCCGCGGCATCGAGGTGGGCCACGTGTTCATGCTCGGCACGCGCTATTCGGAATCGATGAACGCCACCTTCCTCGACGAGAACGGCAAGACCCAGCCGATGCAGATGGGCTGCTATGGCATCGGCATCACCCGCATCCTGGGTGCGGCGATCGAACAGAACTTCGACGAGCGCGGCATCATCTGGCCGGCCGCGATCGCCCCGTTCGCGGTGGTGGTCTGCCCGGTGGGCTACGACCGCTCCGAGGCCGTCAAGGCCGAGGCGGACCGTATCCATGCCGAGCTGCTGGCCGCCGGCGTGGACGTGATCCTCGACGACCGCGGCGAGCGCCCGGGCGTGATGTTCGCCGACTGGGAGCTGATCGGCGTGCCGCACCGCGTGGTGGTGGGCGACCGGGGCCTGAAGGAGGGCAAGGTCGAGTACCAGGGCCGGCGCGACGCGCAGGCCACCGCCGTCGGCGTGGCCGAGGTGGTCGGCCACGTACGCAACCTGCTGGCGAACTGAGGCCCATGCGCGCCGTCCGCGGCATGAACGCCGCAGCTGCCGCCGCCCGCCGCCTGGCGGGCGCGCTGCTGGTAACGCTGCTGGCCCTGGCGGCCACGGCGGCGCACGCCGGCGCGCAGAAGGAAGAAGACCTGGCCGATTCCGTGCGCGGCGCGCTGGCCGCGGCGATTGCCGATGACCGGCCGTTGCGGCCGGTGTTCGCGTCCGGCGGCGAGCGCCTGGCCTACCTGAAGTGGCTGGGCGAGATGTCGGCGCGGCTGGCCGCGCGCATCCCCGAGCCGCAGGTGCGGGTCGAGCTGATCGAGGTGGCCTACTACGAGGCCAAGCGCGCCGGCCTGGAGCCGGCGCTGGTGCTGGGCCTGATCCAGGTCGAAAGCAACTTCCGCAAGTACGCGATCAGTTCGGCCGGCGCGCGCGGGCTGATGCAGGTGATGCCGTTCTGGGTGCGCACCATCGGCGACAGCGACGCGCGCAAGCTGTTCCACCTGCAAAGCAACCTGCGCTACGGCTGCACCATCCTGCGCTTTTACCTGGACCGCGAGCAGGGCGACCTGTACCTGGCGCTGGGCCGCTACAACGGCAGCCGCGGCCGCCCGGAATATCCCAACGCGGTGCTGGCGGCGTGGAAGCGCTGGCAGTATTCCGAAGCCACCGTCACCGTGGCCGGCGATGCCGAGATTGCGCCGTCGCGCCCGCGCGCGCCGGTGGCGGAGCCGCCGGCACGCAACCCGTTCTCGTCGCAGCGCGTCGCAGCCAATCCGTCATGATCCGCGAAGCATCCGTTGCCGGCGGCAAGGCCGGCTACACCGAATCCTCGCCCGAACTCGAACAATGGCTGGCCCGCCATATCGCCCAGGGCTTTGCCGCCGATGCGCTGGTGCTGTCGATGCTGCGCTCGGGCTACGACGACGCCTTCGCGCGCCGGTCGGTGGCTGCGGCGTTTGCCCAGGACAACGGCGACGCGGCGCCGGCACGGCCCGCGCAAGCTGAAGCCGCAGCGACCGGCACGCCTGCGGTCTATGCCGCCGATGGCGGCGACCGCCGGGTACCCGTCCTGTTCCGGCTGGCGTCGCCGCAGGTGCAGCTGTTCCAGCAACTGCTGAGCGACGACGAGTGCGATGCGCTGGTGGCGCTGTCGCGCGGCCGGCTGGCGCGCTCGCCGGTGGTCAATCCCGACACCGGCGACGAGAACCTGATTGACGCCCGCACCAGCATGGGGGCGATGTTCCAGGTGGCCGAGCACGCCCTGATCGCGCGCATCGAGGCCCGCATCGCCGCGGTCACCGGGGTGCCGGCCGAGCATGGCGAAGGGCTGCAGATCCTCAACTACAAGCCGGGCGGCGAGTACCAGCCGCACTTCGACTACTTCAACCCGCAGCGTCCCGGCGAGGCGCGGCAGCTGTCCGTCGGCGGGCAGCGCATCGCCACGCTGGTGATCTACCTGAACACGCCCGAGGCGGGCGGCGCCACCGCGTTCCCGCGCGTGGGCCTGGAGGTGGCGCCGGTCAAGGGCAACGCGGTCTACTTCAGCTACCTGCTGCCCGACGGCACGCTCGACGACCGCACCCTGCATGCCGGCCTGCCGGTGGCCGCCGGCGAAAAGTGGATCGCCACCAAATGGTTGCGCGAACGGCCGTACCGCAGCGCGGCGTGAGCCGCCCCGCAGCCAAGCCGGGGGCACCGGCCGCACCGGCCGCCAGCCGCTGGTGGGCGGATCCCGCGCTGCCCTTTGCCGAAAGCCGGCGCGCCAGCCACAGCAGCGCCAGCTACCTGCCGCATAGCCATCCCACCCTGTCGATCGGCGCCGTCGACGGCGGCACCAGCCGCTTTGCCTGCGGCGATGAAAGCGCCGTGCTCGGAGCGGGCGCGGTGGTGGTGATCCCGGCGCACCAGGTCCATGCCTGCAATCCCGTGCCGGACGGGTGCTGGAGCTACCAGATGCTGCATTTCGACCCGGCCTGGGTCGCGGCCGTGCTCGACGAGGACAGCGCGGCGCGGGCCCGGCTGCCGGCACGCGTGATGACGTCGCCGGCGGTCTACGAGCTGGTCTGCGGGTTGAACCGCGCGTTGTTCTCGCCCGCTGACAGCGTCGAGAAAGAGGCCGCGCTGGTGGCCTTCATCGGCGACCTGCATGCCGCCATCGATAACGGCGCAAGCACCCGCACACTGCCGGTGCCGGCCTCCGTCTCCGCCCGCGTGGCGCAATTGTGCGAGCTGCTGCGCGAGCGCCATGCCGAGCGGCTGCCGCTGGCCGAGCTGGCGCGCGCCTGCGGCCTGAGCCGTTACCACCTGGTGCGGGCCTTCCGCGCCGAAACCGGCATGACACCGCACGCCTACCAGCTCGACCTGCGCATCCAGCATGGGCGCCGCCTGCTGCGGCAGGGCGCGGCGCTGGCCGAGGTCGCCCTGGCGCTGGGCTTTGCCGACCAGAGCCATTTCCAGCGCGCCTTCAAGCAGCGCGTGGCCATGACACCGCGCGGGTACCAACGCGCCGCCTGAGGCGCCGGCCTGGCGCGACACCGCAACTTTCTTCAAGACCGGCCACCGCCGTGCGCACCACACTGCGGACTCTTTACGGAGGGTCGGCATGGACATGGCTTTCGATCTCGCCCGCGGGGCATTGCCTTGGCAGCAATTTGCCATGGTGGCCGGCGCGCATGCGCTGGCGCTGCTCAGCCCCGGGCCGGATTTCTTCCTGGTGGTGCGCAGCGCGCTGCTGCACGGGCCGCGGCGCGCCGGCGCCGTGTGCCTGGGCATCGCGCTGGGCAATGGTGTCTTTATCGGCCTGGCGCTGGCCGGCGTCGCCGCTATGCGTGATTCGCCGCAACTGTTCGCGGCGTTGCAGTGGGCCGGCTGTGCCTACCTGGCGTGGCTGGGCTGGCGCCTGCTGAACGCCTGCGGCGAACTGTCGATGCCGGCGGCGGATGCTGCCGCCAGGCCCGCGCCCGCCGCCTGGCTGGCCCAGCTCGCCAGCGGCTTCCTGTCCGCCGTGCTGAACCCGAAGAACGGGCTGTTCTACGCCAGCCTGTTCTCGGTGCTGGCCGCCAGCCGCACGCCGCCGGCGGTGCAACTGGCCTACGGATTCTGGATGTTCGCCGTCGTGCTCGGCTGGGACCTGCTGGTGGCCTACGGCATCGGGCATCCGGCGATGGCCGCGCGCTTCGGGCGGTCGGTGCGGTGGGTCGAGCGCCTGACCGGGGTTGTCCTCTGGCTGCTGGCGCTGGGCATCGCCTGGCATGCGCTACGGTGAACGGCCCTGTATCGGCGTATTTCCTGCAAAGTGTACCGGTACTGTACCGTTAGGTGGCCGTAGACTGATTTCCCGAAACGCACATGAACGCCCCTGGAGTCAGTCATGGAAGTGTCCCAACTCGCCGCCGGCACCGGTGTCTTTGCCGCCTTTGCCGGCTTTGCCCTGGTGTCGTCGATCACCCCCGGTCCGAACAACACGATGCTGCTCGCGTCGGGCGTGAACTTTGGCTTCCTGCGCACCGTGCCGCACCTGCTGGGCGTCAGCATCGGTTTCGCGCTGATGGTGGGGCTGGTCGGGCTGGGCCTGGGGTCGCTGTTCCACGCGTTCCCGTGGACCTGGCAGGTGCTGCGCGTGGTGGCGACGGTCTACCTGGTCTGGCTGGCCTGGAAGCTGGCCACGGCCGGCGGCGTGCAGGACCAGCAGGTGGCGCGGCCGATGGGCTTCTGGGCCGCCGCGGCGTTCCAGTGGGTCAATCCCAAGGCCTGGGTGATGGCGGTCGGCGCGTGCAGCACCTATGTGCTGCACGGCAACCTGTGGCTCAACGTGCTGCTGCTGGCGGGGATCTTCGGGGTGGTGAACCTGCCCAGCGTGGCGATGTGGGCGTTGTGCGGCTCGGCGCTGCGGCGCTGGCTGGCGCGGCCGAAGGTGCTGCGGGTGTTCAATATCGGGATGGCGGTGCTGCTGCTGGCGTCGCTGTGGCCGATTCTGGGGTCCTGACGGCTTCAAGCAAACACTGGCGGACCATTAACCGCCATCGGGGTGCCCCCTCTCCCGCAAGCGGAAGAGGGGAGAAACCCTCGCGCTCACGCCCTCTAGATCAAACCAGCGCCCGGATCGAATCCAGGTTCCGCCAATACCCCTTGGCATCCATCCCGCAACCGAACACATAGCGGTCCGGCACGGCAAAGCCGCAGAAATCCGGGTGCATGGGCTTGGGCTTGCGCAGTGTCTTCTCGCACAGCACCGCCGCGTGGAATTCCCGGGCGCCCATGTCCATGATGCGCTGGCGGATGGCGGCCATGGTCTCGCCTTCATCGAGGATGTCGTCCAGCACCAGCACCACGCGGTCCTTGACCGATTCGCGCGGGGCCACGCGCCATTGCATCTCGCCGCCGACGGTCTTGTTGTTGTAGCGCGAGAGGTGGATGTAGTCGAACTCCAGCGGGAACGCCAGCTTTGGCAGCAGCATGCCGGTGAAGACCACCGCGCCGCCCATTACCGACAGCACCAGCGGGAAGTCATTGCCCATCCTGGCGGTGATGTCCGCGGCCATGCGGTCCAGCGAAGCCTGGACTTCTTCGGCGGAGACGATTTCTTCGGAATTGGCCCACAGCTCGCGGGCCTGTTCGGCGCTCATCATGATGTCTTTCCTGTTCTTTTGCGGGGAGGCAGTTCGGCTTGCGCGGCGGGCTTCAGCGGTTGAAGAGGCCCTTCATGCCGCCCTTCATCGCGCCCATCTGGCGCATCATCTTCATCATGCCGCCGCCCTTGAGCTTCTTCATCATGGACTGCATCTGGTCGAACTGGTTGAGCAGGCGGTTGACCTCCTGCACCGGCACGCCGGCGCCCGCGGCAATGCGGCGCTTGCGGCTGGCCTTGATCAGGTCCGGCTTGGCGCGCTCGGCCGGCGTCATGCTGTTGATGATGCCTTCCATGCGCGCCACCTGCTTCTCGGCCTGGTCCATGTTGGCCCCCTGCGCCTGCTGCGCGAACTGCGCCGGCAGCTTGTCGACCAGGCTGCCCAGGCCGCCCATCTTCTTCATCTGGCCGATCTGGGCCTTGAAGTCTTCCAGGTCGAAATCGCCGGTCTTCTTGATCTTCTTGGCCAGTTTCTCGGCCGCTTCCATGTCCACGCCGCGCTGGGCTTCCTCGACCAGCGCGAGGATGTCGCCCATGCCCAGGATGCGCTGGGCCATGCGGTCCGGGAAGAAGGGCTCCAGGCCATCGAGCTTTTCGCCGACGCCGACGAACTTGATCG
Source organism: Cupriavidus taiwanensis (assembly GCF_900250075.1). Classification (NCBI taxonomy): domain Bacteria; kingdom Pseudomonadati; phylum Pseudomonadota; class Betaproteobacteria; order Burkholderiales; family Burkholderiaceae; genus Cupriavidus; species Cupriavidus taiwanensis. The sequence goes on along the minus strand of NZ_LT977070.1, from coordinate 3,234,161 downwards.
GGCGGCCGGTGATATGGCGCACCGACAGTGCCGCGCCGCCGCGCGCATCGCCGTCCAGCTTGGTCAGCACCACGCCGGTCAGCGGCAGGGTGTCATTGAAGGCCTTGGCGGTGTTGACCGCGTCCTGGCCGAGCATGGCATCGACCACGAACAGGGTTTCGGCCGGCTTCAGTTCGGCGTGCAGCGCGGCGATTTCCTGCATCATCGCCTCGTCGATACCCAGCCGGCCGGCCGTGTCGACGATCAGCACGTCGTGGTAATGCTTGCGCGCCCAGTCCACCGCCGCGCGGGCGATGTCGACCGGCTTCTGGTCGGGCTGCGACGGGAAGAACTCGGCGCCGACCTGCTCGGACACGGTCTTGAGCTGGGCGATGGCGGCGGGGCGGTAGACGTCGCACGAGACCGTCAGCACCTTCTTCTTTTTGTTTTCCTTGAGCCACTTGGCCAGCTTGCCGGCGGTGGTGGTCTTGCCCGCGCCCTGGAGGCCGGCCATCAGGATGATGGCGGGCGGCTGCACCGCCAGGTTCAGCTCGGACTCTTTATTGTTGCCGCCGGCGGCCTCGGCGCCGCCGATCACCGCGGTCAGCTCGCGCTGGACCACGCCGACCAGGGCCTGGCCCGGGGTCAGGCTGCTGACCACCTCTTCGCCCATGGCCTTTTCCTTCACGCGGGCGACGAATTCGCGCACGACCGGCAGCGCCACGTCGGCTTCGAGCATGGCAAGGCGCACTTCGCGCAGCATCTCGGCGGTATTGGCCTCGGTCAGGCGCGCCTCGCCGCGCATGGTCTTGACCACGCGCGCCAGGCGTTGAGTGAGATTGTCCAGCATGGCAGGAATCGGGGGAGAAGTCGGAGCAGGGCTCGGGGCTGAAAATCGGACGCGGTCCGGCACACGGGGCAGGCCTGGAACACCGGTCACACCGGCTCAAGCGGGCCGCCACCGTCCGTGGGCACTAAGGTAAACTGCGTAAATGGTCATTGTACTGTATGCCCTGACGGCACTTCTCTATTGCGGCCTGGCCTGGCACGGCTGGGCCACGCGCCATCCGCGCGTGGCCGCTGCTGCCGGCTCCACCGGCCCGGCGGGCAACTCGGCCGCGGCCGTGCTGGTGGCGGGCGGCGGCCCCATCCCCCCGGCCGGCGGCGCCCACGGCGAGGGACGCCCGGCGTGGTGGCACGTGCTGATGCTGGCCGCGCTGGCCAGCCACGGCATGCTGCTGCATGAAACCATCTTCCCGGCCGAGCGCATGATGTTCGGCTTCGCCTTCGCGCTGTCGGCCATGCTGTGGCTGGGCGTGGGCATCTACTGGATCGAGAGCTTCTTCTTTTCGCTGGCGGGGCTGGGACTGATCGTGATCCCGGTGGCGCTGGTGGCCAGCCTGATGCCGCTGGCCTTTCCCGGCTCGCAGATCCTGGGCTACGCGGCGCGGCCGCTGTTCAAGCTGCATTTCATCATCGCCAACGTGGCCTACGGGCTGTTCACGCTGGCCGCCTTCCATGCCTTCCTGATGCTGCTGGCCGAGCGGCGCCTGCACGGCTTCCGCCACGCGCCGGCGCGGCCGTCGGCGCCGCAGCCCGGCCAGTGGCTGGGGCGCTGGCTGGACCTGCTGCCGCCGCTGCTGACGCTGGAGAAGCTGCTGTTCCGGCTGATCGGCGCCGGCTTCGTGCTGCTGACGCTGACCATCGGCTCGGGCCTGCTGTTTTCCGAAGAACTGTTCGGGCGCGCCTTCCGGCTGGACCACAAGACGGTGTTCGCGCTGATCTCGTGGGCCATGTTCGGCGGCATCCTGGCCGGGCGCATCTTCCGCGGCTGGCGCGGCAAGGTGGCGCTGCGCTGGGTCATCGCGTCGTTCGGCATCCTGCTGCTGGCCTATGTCGGCAGCCGTTTCGTGATTGAAGTCGTCCTGCACCGGCTCTGATTTGCCATGGCACGTATCCTGATCCTGCTGGCCGTGGTGCTGGGCGTCTTCTGGTGGCTGCGCGCCCGCGCCGAGGCCCGGCTGGCCGAGCATCGCGCCCGCCAGGCGCGCGAGGCCAGCGAACACGCCGCCGCCGGCACGCCCGACGCCGCCGCCGAGCGCATGGTCCAGTGCGCCCAGTGCGGCGTGCACCTGCCGCAGGGCGACGCCATTGCCTGGCGCGGCCTGCACTACTGCCGGCGCAGCCACCTGCCCGATGAAAGCCGCACCGAAGGTGGCGACGGCAGCAGCGGCCCGCGCCCATGACCCAGCCGGCGCCGTCGGCCTGGCAGCGGCTGAACGCCTGGCGCGGCCTGGCGCAGCTGTGGGGCCAGCCCGAACCGCCTGACTTCCACTGGCGCCTGCTGCGCTATTTCTGCTGGACCCGCGTTGCCGTAGGCCTGCTGCTGGTCGGCTTCGCGCTGATGCGGCGCGGCGAGCCGGCCGTGGGCGCCGGCACGGCCGCTTCCCCCTTCACTGCCGCCATCCCCGCCTTGCCTTTCGGCCTGGAGGCCATGGGCGGGATCGAGCATGCGGCGGCCATGGCCGTCGCCGTCCCTTACCTTGGCATTGCCCTGGCGATGCTGGCGGGCACCCTGTGGCGCCGGCATTTCCACCTGCGCGTGCGGGTGCAGGTGCTGGCCGACCTGGCGCTGCTGGCGCTGGTCTTCAGCGTGCTGGGCCGGGGCGGGCAGGCCGAGGGCCTGGCCATGATTTTCCTGCTGCCGGCGCTGGAAGCCGGCGCGCTGACCAGCCTGCTGTTCGCGCTGTTTGCCGCGGCGATTTCCGCGCTGGTGGTGATGAGCGGGCCGTTCATGCACACCATCCTGCTGCGCCAGGCCGATGCCGGGCTGCTGGGCTCGGGCCTGTTCGGCCTGGTGTTCATGATCGCCGCGCTGCTGATGTACATGCTGGCCAACCGGCAGCTGGCACAGGAGCGCCTGGCGCTGGCGCGCGAGCAGGAGCTGCGCCTGCAGCAGCTGGTCAACCGGCTGATGGTCAACGACATGCAGGACGGCGTGATGCTGGTGCGTGCCAACGGCGCGGTGGTGGCCGCCAATCCCGCCGCGGTGGTGCTGCTGGGCGTGCAGCCGCACGAGCGCATCTACTCGCGCAAGCTGGGTGGCGCGCCCGCTGGCGGAGCCGGGCCGGGCGGCGGCGATACCGTGCTGTTCGACCTGCGCCGCATCCCGCGCCTGCAGCCGCTGATGGAAATGCTGCGCGACTGGCTGCGCAGCAAGGACGACGTGCCGCGCATCCTGCAGTTGCTGCCGATGGCCTCCGGCGCCGCGCTGGCCGACGGCACCATGCAGCATACCCGGCTGCGGCTGCGCTTCGTGCTGCCGGGCCTGGCCGGGCTGCGTTCGACCATGGCGCATGGCCGCACCGTGCCGGCCGCGCTCGATACCGCCGCGTGGAACGAGCTGTCGCCCGAAGCCGCCGCGCGCCTGCGCCTGGCCATCGCCCAGAACGAGGCGATGGCGTGGTCGCAGGAGGATGAGGCGCTGCTGCGCAGCGAGATGCGCGACACCGTGCTGGTCCATATCGAAAGCTGGGAACGCATCGCCGAGCAGGTGCAGCAGGAAAAGCTGGCCGCCATGGGCCGGCTGGTGGCCAGCATCGCGCACCAGATCCGCAACCCGCTGGCGGCGATCAGCCAGGCCAGCGAACTGCTGGGCGATTCCGGCCGGCACCATCCGGTCGCGCAGGACCTGGCCGCGCAGGAGCCGGGCGCCGCCGATGTCGATATCGACGCCCGCCTGCTGCGCATCATCCACGACAACGTGCGCCGGCTGGACCAGGTGGTGTCCGACGTGCTGCAGATGTCGCGCCGCCCGCGCACTGGCCGCAGCACCGTGCACCTGGCGCAGGCGCTGCCGGAGATCGTCGAGCGCTGGCGCGCCGAAATGCGCCAGCGCCGCCCGCGCGCCGGCGAGACCCGCCCGGCGGGCCGCGCCGACATCAACGCCAATGCCATCCGCCTGACCGTCGACGTGGCCCAGCCGGTGGTGTTCGATGCCTCGCAGCTGCAGCAGGTGCTGGGCAACCTGCTCGACAACGCCTGGCGCTACTGCAGCCGTCTGCCCGGCTCGATCCGGCTGCTGGCGCACGCGCTGGACCAGCACCATGCCGAGCTGATCGTCTGGAACGACGGCGCCGAGGTGGCGCGCGAACACCAGCGCAGCCTGTTCGAGCCGTTCTTCACCAGCAACGCCCAGGGCACCGGGCTGGGCCTGTTCATGGCGCGCGAGCTGTGCGGCGCCAATGACGCGCAGGTGCGCTACGGCACCATCTCGCTGCCGGCGCTGATCGAGCGCACCGGCATGCTGGCCTCCAGCGCGCGCGATACACTGCCGGGCAAGGCCTTCGTGCTGACCTTGCGCATCGAGAGCGCAGAGGCTGCCGCGGCGGCCGCCGTCTGACCCGTCTCCATTCCGCCATCACCCATGCCACCCCGAACGTCCCGCGCGCCCGATCCCATCCTGGTCATCGACGACGAGGCCGACCTGCGCGAGCTGCTGGACATCTCCATCCGCCGCATGGGCCATGACGTGGTGCTGGCCGGCTCGCTGGCCGAGGCGCGCGAAAAGCTGGCGCAGGGCCCCTACAGCCTGGTGCTGACCGACATGCGCCTGGGCGACGGGCTGGGCATCGAGATCGTGCGCCAGCTGTCGGCCGCGCCGGAACGCATCCCGGTGGCGGTGATCACCGCCTACGGCAGCGCCGACAACGCCGTGGAAGCGCTCAAGGCCGGCGCCTTCGACTACATCGCCAAGCCGGTGTCGCTGGAGCAGCTGCGCAGCCTGGTGCTGAATGCACTGGGCCGCCAGCCGCGCGACAACGCCGATGCCGACGCCGCAGCGGCGGCCGAGCAGGCCGCCGACCGCGCCGCGGCGCTGCTGCCCGGCCATTCCGCGGCGATGCAGGAGGTGCGCCGCTCGCTGTCGCGGCTGGCGCGCAGCATGGCGCCGGTGGTGATCAGCGGCGAATCCGGCAGCGGCAAGGAGCGTGCCGCGCGCGCCATCCACGCCACCAGCGCGCGCGCCGCGCATCCGTTCGTCGCCGTCAACTGCGGCGCCATCCCCGAAAACCTGATGGAGTCCGAGTTCTTCGGCTACGTCAAAGGGGCGTTCACCGGCGCCGATGCCGAGCGCGGCGGCTTCTTCCAGGCCGCCAACGGCGGCACGCTGCTGCTCGACGAAGTGGCCGACCTGCCGCTGCCGATGCAGGTCAAGCTGCTGCGCGCGCTGCAGGAGCGCCGCGTGCGCAAGATCGGCGCCAGCCGCGAAGACGCCGTCGACGTGCGCGTGATGTGCGCCAGCCACAAGGACCTGGCCGCGATGGTGGCGGCGGGGCAGTTCCGGCAAGACCTGTATTACCGGCTGAACGTGCTGGCGCTGCGCATGCCCACGCTGCGCGAGCGCGGCGAAGACATCCCGGTGCTGGCGCGCGCCATCCTGGACCACCTGGCGGTGCGCTACGGCGATGCGCATCCCAAGCGGCTGTCGCCGCAGGCGCTGCAGCGGCTGGCGGCCTATCCGTTCCCGGGCAACGTGCGCGAGCTGGAAAACCTGCTCGAGCGCGCCTACGCGTTTGCCGAGAGCGACGACATCGAACTGGCCGACCTGGGGCCGCTGGACGCGGGCGCCGGGCGCGCCGGGCTGATGCCGGCGCCGGCGCCGGCGATGGTGCCGGCGATGGTGCCGCAGCCGGTGGCGCCATACCCTTATGCGCCATGGGGCACGGCAGCGGGCGGCGCCGCGCCGGCCGCCGCCACGCCTGCGCCGGTTCCGGCCGAGCCGCCACCGGCGGCCGCTGCCGCCGTGCTCGAACCCGAGCCTGCCGGCGACCCCACCGAGCGCGCCTGCCGCGGCATCGTCTTCCCGATCGACCTGCCCGCCAGGCTGGAAGCCGTAGAGCGCGAACTGATCCTGCAGGCGCTGGCGCAGACCAACTTCAACCGCACCGCGGCGGCGCCGCTGCTGGGCCTGAACCTGCGCCAGCTGCGCTACCGCATCCAGCAGCTGGGCATCCGCGAGGCCATGGACGCTGGCGACCGCGGCGCCGTGGAAGGCGAGGGCACACCATGACCGCGCCCGCGCCTTCGTCCTATCTGCCCGATGCCGACGGCTGGGTGCCCGCCGCCCGGCGCGTGCCGTCGCCCAATTTCGACGCGCGCCCGGACGGCATGCCGGTGGACCTGGTGGTGCTGCACAACATCAGCCTGCCGCCCGGCCAATTCGGCAGCGGCGACATCGAGGCCTTCTTCCAGAACCGGCTCGATCCCGACAAGCACCCGTTCTTTGCCACCATCCACCAGGTCCAGGTGTCGGCGCACTTCCTGGTGACGCGCACGGGCGAACTGGTTCAATTCGTGCCGTGCACGCAGCGGGCCTGGCATGCCGGGCAGTCAGACTTCTTCGGCCGCGCGCGCTGCAACGATTTTTCGATCGGCATCGAGATCGAGGGCTGCGACGACCTGCCGTTCACCACAGCCCAGTACGACACCGTGGCCGCACTGGTGCCCGCGCTGATGGCCGCTTACCCGGTCCGCGCGATTGCCGGCCACAGCGACATCGCGCCGGGCCGCAAGACCGATCCCGGCCCGCATTTCGACTGGCCGCGGTTTGCCAGGCAGGCCGGCGTGGCGGCGGGCATGCTGCCCTACCAATGCCCGGGCGCATCAGTGCATGTGACGGATTCCTGACGTCATTCCCTGCACTTGTGCGCCCCATCCCGGCGCACATGCCCCACGTCCGTGTGGGGCTATCGCAACCTAGCAACAATCAAAAAAATTTTTGTGAAATGTGCAGTTGCGAACGGTCTGGCCGAAACCCTTGCGAGTACTAGGCTTGCGGGCATGTGGCGCTGCCGCACAGCCGACGGCGTTCCCGAAATAGCGGTTGTCAAGACTGGTCATTCGGATTCGTTTCACTATACTTAGCCCAGTTTTCCGCGTCACACACTATATCTAGTAGTCAAACCGGGGAGCCGGCCCCAAGAGCGAGGCAGCAGCCGCGAAGTTCGCGCATCGACTGCAAACCTCCCCGCAAGGCCGGCATCACAAGAGTCCCTGGCGAAATGTTCACGTAAAGGCAGTCTGTCGCACCCGCTATGCAGCCGGGAGGGACGTTCTTTTTCGCCGCATTTCGCCAGGGACTCTTTTGTCTCTTATTGCCAGGGTAAAAACAGGAGTTCTCATGCAAACGGCCCAGAACGAAATCACCACGGGTGGCGCCGCCGCCGGCGTTGCCAGCCAGGCTTCGACCACGCAGCAGACCCCCAGCGCCGCGACCACGAACTACCCGGATCACAAGATCATTCGTCGCAACGGTGCCGTGGTGGCGTTCGAGCCGTCCAAGATCGCCGTTGCCATGACCAAGGCCTTCCTCGCCGTCAACGGCGGGCAGGGCGCCGCGAGCGCGCGCGTGCGCGAGATCGTCGAGCAGCTGACCGACAACGTGGTGCGTGCGCTGGTGCGCAGCCGCCCGAGCGGTGGTGCCATCCATATCGAAGACGTGCAGGATCAGGTCGAGCTGTCGCTGATGCGCTCGGGCGAGCATGAAGTGGCCCGCGCCTACGTGCTGTACCGCGAAAAGCGCAAGGCAGAGCGCGCCAGTGCCAGCGCCGAGGCCGTGGCCCGCGTCCAGCAAGCCGGCATCAGCATCAACGTGACCGACGCCGGCGTGACCAAGCCGCTGGACGTGGTCGCGCTGCACGCCCTGATCGACAATGCCTGCTCCGGCCTGGGCGATGCCGTCAGCGCCGAGCCGATCCTGAAGGAAACTCTGAAGAACCTGTACGAAGGCGTGCCGATGACGCAGGTGTACGACTCCGCCATCCTGGCCGCGCGTACCCTGATCGAAAAGGACCCGGACTACAGCCAGGTCACCGCCCGCATCCTGCTGCACACCATCCGCAAGGAAATCCTGGGCACCGAAGTGACCCAGTCGGAGATGTCGGCCCGCTACGCCGAGTACTTCCCCAAGTTCATCGCGCGCGGCATCGAAGCCGAGCTGCTGGACGAAAAGCTGGCCACCTTCGACCTGGCCCGCCTGGGCGCCGCGCTGGACGCCGGCCGCGACTTCCAGTTCAACTACCTGGGCCTGCAGACCCTGTACGACCGCTACTTCCTGCATATCGATGAAACCCGCATCGAAATGCCGCAGGCCTTCTTCATGCGCGTGGCCATGGGCCTGGCGCTGAACGAGAAGGACCGCGAAGCGCGCGCCATCGAGTTCTACCAGCTGCTGTCGTCGTTCGACTTCATGTCGTCCACGCCGACCCTGTTCAACTCCGGCACCCGCCGCTCGCAGCTGTCGTCGTGCTACCTGACCACCGTGTCGGACGACCTGGAAGGCATCTATGAAGCGCTGAAGGAAAACGCGCTGCTGTCCAAGTTCGCCGGCGGCCTGGGCAATGACTGGACCAACGTGCGCGCGCTCGGCTCGCACATCAAGGGCACCAACGGCAAGTCGCAAGGCGTGGTCCCCTTCCTGAAGGTGGTGAACGACACCGCCGTCGCCGTCAACCAGGGCGGCAAGCGCAAGGGCGCCGTCTGCGCATACCTGGAAACGTGGCACCTGGACATCGAAGAATTCCTGGAGCTGCGCAAGAACACCGGCGACGACCGCCGCCGCACCCACGACATGAACACGGCCAACTGGATCCCGGACCTGTTCATGAAGCGCGTGATGGAAGGCGGCGAATGGACGCTGTTCTCGCCCGCCACCTGCCCGGACCTGCACGACAAGGTCGGCAAGGAATTCGAAAAGGCCTACCTGGGCTATGAAGCCAAGGCCGCCAGCGGCGAACTGAAGCTGTTCAAGAAGCTGCCGGCGCTGCAACTGTGGCGCAAGATGCTGGGCATGCTGTTCGAGACCGGCCACCCGTGGATCACCTTCAAGGATCCTTGCAACATCCGCAGCCCGCAGCAGCACGTCGGCGTCGTCCACAGCTCCAACCTGTGCACGGAAATCACGCTGAACACCAACGACAGCGAAATCGCCGTGTGCAACCTGGGCTCGGTCAACCTGGTGGCCCACCTGGCCAAGCAGGCCGACGGCTCGTACGCGCTCGACCACGCCAAGCTGCAGAAGACCATCCGCACCGCCATGCGGATGCTCGATAACGTCATCGACATCAACTACTACGCTGTCGACAAGGCGCGCAATTCCAACCTGCGCCACCGTCCGGTCGGCATGGGCATCATGGGCTTCCAGGACTGCCTGCACGTGCTGCGCACCCCGTACGCCAGCAAGGCCGCGGTGCAGTTCGCCGACACCTCGATGGAAGCGGTGTGCTACTACGCCTACCAGGCTTCGACCGAGCTGGCTGAAGAGCGCGGCCGCTACAGCACCTACGAAGGATCGCTGTGGGACCGTGGCATCCTGCCGCAAGACTCGCTCAAGCTGCTGGCCGAAGAGCGCGGCGGCTACCTGGAAGTGGACCTGTCCAGCACCATGGACTGGGACAGCCTGCGCGCCCGCATCAAGCAGCACGGCATGCGCAACTCGAACTGCATCGCGATCGCCCCGACCGCGACCATTTCGAACATCATTGGCGTGTCCGCTTGCATCGAGCCGACCTTCCAGAACCTGTACGTCAAGTCCAACCTGTCGGGCGAGTTCACCGTGGTCAACGACTACCTGGTGCGTGACCTGAAGGAACGCGGCCTGTGGGACGAGGTGATGGTTGCCGACCTGAAGTACTTCGACGGCTCGCTGTCGCGCATCGACCGCATCCCGCAAGACCTGCGCGACATCTACGCCACCGCGTTCGAAGTGGAACCGACCTGGCTGGTGGAAGCCGCCAGCCGCCGCCAGAAGTGGATCGACCAGGCCCAGTCCCTGAACATCTACATGGCCGGCGCGTCGGGCAAGAAGCTGGACGACACCTACAAGCTGGCATGGGTGCGCGGCCTGAAGACCACGTACTACCTGCGCACGATGGCCGCCACCCACGTGGAGAAGTCCACCGTGTCGCGCGGCTCGCTGAACGCAGTGTCGTCGGGCAGCGACAGCGGCTCGGCCCTGGACGCAGCGGCCGCCTCGGCCCCGGCCATGCCGGAAGCCGAAGGCGCGGTCTGCACGATGCGCCCGGGCGACCCCGGCTTCGAAGAGTGCGAAGCCTGCCAATAAGGCAAAAAGCCTAGAGAGTAAAAACCACCCCCGGTTTGCTCCTCTCTCCCGCTCGCGGGAGAGGGGCGGGGGAGAGGGCCGGCGCCCCAACGAAGTGAAGCGTCAAACCTGACGAAACCACACGCGCCCCCCAACCGAATCACGGAGAACCACATCATGCTGAGCTGGGACGACGACGTTCAAGCCACCCCGCAGGCCGCACCGCAGCCTGCCCTGCAACCCGCCGCATCGGCCACCACCGCTGACCAGCAAGGCGTCCTGCCGCCGAGCGCCACGCAAGCCGGCATCCTGGGCAACAATCCCAACGCCGCCGCCGCGCAAAGCAACCGCCGCGTCAACGCCGCCGACAAGCGCGTCATCAACGGCTCGACCGACGTCAACCAGCTGGTGCCGTTCAAGTACAAGTGGGCGTGGGAAAAATACCTGGCCGGCTGCGCCAACCACTGGATGCCGCAGGAAATCAACATGTCCCGCGACATCGCCCTGTGGAAAGACCCCAACGGCTTGACCGAAGACGAGCGCCGCATCATCAAGCGCAACCTCGGCTTCTTCGTCACCGCCGACTCGCTGGCCGCCAACAACATCGTGCTGGGCACCTACCGCCAGATCACCGCGCCGGAATGCCGCCAGTACCTGCTGCGCCAGGCCTTTGAAGAGGCCATCCACACGCACGCCTACCAGTACATCGTTGAATCGCTGGGCCTGAACGAAGCCGAGATCTTCAACGCGTACCACGAAGTGCAGTCGATCCGCGACAAGGACGAGTTCCTGATCCCGTTCATCGACACGCTGACCGACCCGTCGTTCAAGACCGGCACGCCGGAAAACGACCAGAAGCTGCTGAAGTCGCTGATCGTGTTCGCCTGCATCATGGAAGGGCTGTTCTTCTATGTGGGCTTCACGCAGATCCTGGCGATGGGGCGGCAGAACAAGATGACTGGGGCGGCGGAGCAGTATCAGTACATCCTGCGGGATGAGTCGCTGCACTGCAATTTCGGGATTGATTTGATCAATCAGATCAAGCTGGAGAATCCGCATCTTTGGACGGCGGAGTTTAAGGCTGAGATTACTGAGTTGTTCAAGAAGGCTGTTGACCTGGAGTATCGCTACGCTGAGGACACGATGCCGCGCGGCGTGCTGGGGCTGAATGCGCCGATGTTCAAGTCGTATCTGCGCTTCATTTGCAATCGTCGTTGCCAGCAGATTGGGCTGGATCAGCTGTTCCCGAACGAAGAGAATCCGTTCCCGTGGATGTCTGAGATGATCGATCTGAAGAAGGAACGCAACTTCTTTGAGACGCGCGTCATTGAGTATCAGACGGGTGGGGCGTTGAGCTGGGACTGAGTTGTTTTGCTTTGATGATGAGAAATGGGAGCTGATGGCTCCCATTTTTTATGGACCTACCAAGATAAAAGGTGGCTGCAATCGGCCATGAGGCGACATACGGCAGTTTCTTCCCAAACGGCTGTTTCTCGGGCAGGAGCGGCCGCACCAAGAGTCAACTCAACTGCCTAACATCATTTGTTGAAGCGACAGCTTCGGTGATCACGAGGGTTGCATCCCGGGGGGGCGGAACACGGAGAACCTGCGTGCAGCGCTTGCCCGTGCGTATGCCAAGGCTTGCGGAAGGACCATCGAAATATCTGCGTACATCGATAATAGGGAGCCTCTCGCTGAATCGCTGGTGGAGGTACGCATTGCGTATGCCTATCCGAATGAGGCGGACTATGGAGTTTTCATGAACGCATGCAGGTCCGGAAAACTCGAATCTCGCAGAGATGATTACATAGTTCGAGATTTTCGCATCTAGGTCGCGCCTTGCACAAGTTTCTACCATGGCCTCTCAATTGGAAGAAAAGCTGTCGAATGTGCTCGAACTGTCCGCCGTTACCGGGCATCGCGACCTGCGGATGCTAAAGCGCTACTACCACCCGCGGGCAGAGGACCTAGCAAAGAAGCTAGGCTAGCACTGTTAAACCTCGCTGTCGCCGCCTTGCTGTCTCCGCCGGCGCGCCCGGGAAGTTAGGCGCCGTTGTGCCGGAAGAAAGACTGCTGTTTCCCACTCCCCGCACTGGCGCCCCAATTGGAGCGCCAGTTCCTCCGCTTCGCATTATAAGATGGGGGTAAGGATTAACTCGTCGAGCGTTGTCACTTCGTCTTTCAAGCTTACACGTGCCACGACGACGTCGACCCCCATTCTCGTTGCCGCCAAGAGTTCTGCGATTGAACAAGATTGAGCGTCGTCAACCTGAGCCGCCGATGCGGAAATTGCGCGGTAGCAAATCGCCACATAATCCAGAAGGTGCGTCACTAGCTGGGGCCGCACTCCCTCAAAATGCCCGGTATGCGCGATCTTATTTCTGAGAAAGTAGATCCGTCTTAGTTGGCGTATTACGTCATTCTCAGATTTCGTTAAGCGCTCGCGGATGGATTTGTTATCCTTGAGATCCTTCATAATGTGAGAAAGCTTAAACTTAAGGTGTTCTCGCTCATCTAGGCTGTCAAAGAGCTGTTGTGCTGCATCTTTGCTGCGAAGAAGTGCGAAAATTTGGTGATTCGTCGTTGTCTCATCAAATCTTTGAGCACCAGGAAGAATACTCTCCTGAATCAGAGGGGTTGTGACAACAGCGTTTTCAACTAGTAGATCACGCAAATACCCCACACGACGCCAGATCCCGGCAGTAGCGTAAAAATGTGGTACGTATTCGACGATATTACTTAGGATTCCTTGTTCGGAGTTGATGAATAGGGACTCGAGTGCAATCCACAGATTAAGAAGCTTCTGCTCTAGGGAAGCGGAATTTCGAGCTAGGCGTAGATAGCGCAACGATCTTCCCAACTGATCAGCCGCGGCGTCATTCAGTGCCTTAAATGATTGCCTGATGGACATTTCAGGCCCCAGGAAGGAGGAGCCTACCTCACTTGACATAAAGGCGAGCAACACTTCAACCGGCACTTGCCGACGATGTGTTACGTTTTGAACTTGATACGTGACCACGCAGTGGGTCGAAATCTGTAACTCTATGTTCAGTTCGAGCGCCGTCGCGGCATCCAGGAATCTATCAAGTCGCTCCTTGGCACGAAATGCAGCGCTAACATAGTCCGTGGCTTGCACCTGGCATTTTACTACGACATTGACATTTAGCCCTTTTTTTAGTTTTTCGCGATTACCACCCTGGATTTCCTCCGGAATGTCCGCTTGAAATGCCAGTGTGTCGGCATCGATGATGCTCAAAAGCATGCTCGGCTTTTGAGTTTGAATGCCGTAGATGACCTCAAAATCGCCTAGCGTGTCCCTCTGCAGGCGCTCAGTTACATGCCTGAACTGCTCGGCGAAATTTCGATCCCCGTAATTATTATCTCGAAAAAACAACTCGGCACGATTATATAAATATGTTGGCGAGTACCCGCGATAAAGTAGATAGGTAGTGTAAATACTTGTTAGTCGATCGATTTGCGTTGTGATTCTGTCTTTTTGAGTCAAATCGACCGGTCCATTCACGGCCTCAGTAAGCGACATCAAAAGCGCATTTGAGTACGCTTCCTTCCGGCGTAGTACGGCACGACAAAAGACGTTGACGCGATGGAGCGTATTTGCGGAAAAATCTCCGCCTTTGAGTTTTTTGACGAGGCCGGTCTTTAGCGGTACAAGGTCTTCCAATACCTCCTGGCAAACCGTGTCCATATCCCAGCAGCTTTCCAGTTCTTCAATGGATGAAGCCAAGTATGCGGAATTTTTATCGTTGGATTGAAACTCCTTAACATACTGAATCATTTCCTCGCACGTGCTGAATACATTCATCAGTCGTGCTTGATAGAAATGTGGCGTATACATTCGTAGTTTTTCTGTATATGTCTCTACAAAAAAACGTGAACGAAAATCCGTAAGGGGCAGCTTGTGCCACAGTTCATTCGCGAGATATTTGAGTTTACCCATTTTTAGACCAGATAATTATTCTGCTTTATAGTCTGGATGTCGCATTGCTTGAAGCAACTCAATCATTTGCTCCGGCGAGAGGGCCCGAACCCCGAAATTCTGACCTCGCATGGGCAGGTAGTGCTCTAACATTCTACCGTACGCCTCCCTCAATGGAGCATGCGAATTCATGTCTCTCCCCTTGAATCGGCTAAATCTTCCCATGTCGTCCACGAGGAGCCTAGCGATGCCTAATAGCTCCGCTTCATTATTTCCGTCGAAGCCCGGAAACCGAACATGCCGCCCGAAGGGTTCTGCCTTGCGCTCGACCTGTGCCCGTTCTTCGGCGTTGAAATTCGCATATGCTTCCTCAATATGCGACCACATTTCTAGGCAATCTAGAACTTCGACAACATCTTTAGGCGTTTCCTCTTGTTGGCTTCCCACCACACCTGGCATTTCCCAGTCGAGTGCCCAAGTATTTTCGCTGTATATCGCGGACCGCAAAAATTTTGTGTCTATGTCATTTAGCTCCAGGCGATCATAGATGTCGCTAAGCATCAGGAGAATTAGCTTTTCAGAGTTTGTGAGTTTCATAAATCCGTTCTGTGTCTAGCTTGATTTCACTACAGGGTTAAAACGCTCGCGCTTCTTTTCAACGAAAACAAGGTGAACCTGTATGCTTGTCGGGCATACCCCGCACACACATTTAGGCCATGGTATCGCATATGGCTGAGGGATGCGATCGAACGCGGACAGCACGTTAGGCTTGCACCCCGACATCACAAAGCAATATCTGTGGCAATGCTGGATCGCTCTAGTTGGATCAACCGGATGCGCGGTGCGAGCAAGTTCAATTCCTATTGTATTTGCCTAGATTACTCAAATGCTAAGTGTCACTTCGAGGTGACGCTTACTGCATGTTATGGTGGCCTTGCCATGGTGGATACACTGAATTCCGAAGAACGCAGTCGACGACAGTTCTTTCCCGCCAGTGCTTCGTGAAACTCCGGCTGAACGATTCCATCAAGCTGTTGCATCGACCGGTTGAATCCGCAGTCGGTAGGCGCCGTCGCCGGCGCACACCGGATTGACTGTCTACTCCACCCAAATAACTATCCGCTGATGCTGAACTCTAACCTTCAGGGATTGGCCAACGCTGAATCCAGCCCCCTCCAACCAAACACCTCGCAAGCGAATCCAAGGGATCGTCCGTAGACCAGTGAAGTTATTGCTTTTACCTGGAACAACCGGGAATTGAGTCCGGCTAATCTTGATAGTCCGAACGTGTGTGCCAGTGGATCTGATTTTCATGGCGGCTCCTGAGAGGATGACCGCAAGCTGTCCGGGTGCGGTAAGGCCGCTGCGGGAGTGTGTTCAGCACTTGACGATGAAATAGGCTACGCAGGACCGCTACCGCCGGCAATCTCCTATAAGGACACGCCAGACGCACCACTATGGCCCGCACATGGCTAGGAGGCCAAAGACGTCAAACATGCCTCGGAAGCATTTGCGTGACCAGCTGGTGGAGGAGGCCGGGTGCGTGCTGCGCACGCGCGTGGGCCTGTTCATCTAGATCACCGTTGTGGCCGCCAGTTGCGCAGGGGTGGCACCCAACTCGTTGATGACGTATTCCTGCTTATGTCATGCGACATCGGCACCGCCACCGAACTGGACCTCGTCCGACAAAGGCCAAAACTCCCCGACAAGCCTTTCACGCGGAAACGACGCAATCGCCGCCGTACTCAAGCCCTCGCTATCGACAGAAATGATTCCCTTAGCCACCGTCCGATATCCAGCACGGAAGTGGTTGGCCCCCTTGATCGCAACGAGCTTGTACCCAGTGACGTCCACCCCATGCAGCACAAACGGCCCGACATCAAAGATTTGCTCCGCACGCGAAGCCACGATGACATCGACACGCTGGATGATCAGCCGACACATCGCCCCCAGATCGAAACGAACCCCTTCGAACATCGATCCGGGGCGATTCACGAAACGACCGTCCGTGATGCATTTCACATAGGCATCGGCCTCGATCGGCGCGCCCTGAAAGCGGCCTTGCTTGCCACCCAGCGAGACCCTGATCGTGGCACCGACACCTGCGCGCTGCGCTTGTGCAACCACGGCAGCATCGTTGATCGACGCGAAACAACACGTGCCTGCAGGCGGATTGGCATCCAGTAACGCGCGAAGCAAATGCGTACCATCTCCGGGTGTGCCGCCGCCCGGGTTGTCTGCGTACTCGTTGACAACGACAGGCCCCTCTGCCGCCGACAGGGCAAGGGCGACGCCCTGTGCGGGGGGCGGAAACGTCGGACGGAACGCCTCGCGATGCGACCAGATCCATTGCGCGACTTCGTCGACGCAACGCTGCGCAAGCGCGGCGTCTCCGGTTGTGGTGCACACGACCGCCGGGCAGGGGGCCGCGATATCCGCGTAGGGGAAGCCGTGGAACCACGAGCAGTCGATGACGCCGGGCTGTGCGGCCAGCTTCCGGCAAACGTCGTTGACTTCCGCCGGGATGAACCCGTCTTGTGTCGTCACGATGTACGGCAGCATCGGCAGGCGTCGCATTGCGGTGACCGGTGTGAGCCCGCCCCGAATCATCTCAAGCAGCAGCTCGACGGCTTCGACGCCCCGGTCATGGAAGTCGGTATGCGGATACAGCTTGCACGGCAACGTCAGGTCGCAAGCGTCGCGCATCGCGTCCGTCATGTTGCCGTGCAAATCGTAGACCGCGGCAATTGGGACACCCGGTCCGACCAGCGCACGAACGGCAAGCGCCAGATCGCCTTCGACGTCTTCAGTGCCGTCGGCGACACCGGCGCCATGCAGGGCCAGCAGCACGCCGTCAACCGGCAGCGCAGCGCGAATGCCTTCGAGGATGTCTTGCTTCATGGCGGCATACGCGCCGGCTTCGATCGTGCCCGAGGGCGTCGCCTGCCCGACATAGGTGGGAATGAGCGTGGTGCCGGTCCCGCCGCGCCTTCTTCCGGTTTTTTGCTGCCGACCGTGCTCTAGCTGCCTGAAATACGGCGATCGGCCATGGCACGCTGAGACGATTCCCCATGCCATGGCACTTCTCATACTGCAATATGGGACACCATTGAGAACTATGCCGTTGGCAACAGCGATGGTGTCTCCCCGCCGCAAATGACCGACCGCCAGAAATTAAAAACAACCATCGCCTATGTGTGCCTGGTCATCCGAACAATACTGGTGGCGACGCTATTCGATGTGCTCAGCCCCGTCCTTCCTCTGATTGGCGCCGACCTTGCCGTCAGTCAGGCGAAATTTCAGGCCTTCTTCTCCGCGACCTTGATGGTGGGCGCGGCAGTTTTCCTTGTGGCGCCGTGGCTGGTCGATCATATTGGCAGACTGCGCAGCGTAACCGTGAGCGCCGTAGGGGCCAGCTTGCTGGGCCTACTGAGTGCGGCTGCCCAAAGCTACCCGGCCTTTGCGGTGGCCCTGCTGGCATTGTTTGCGGTAAATGCAATAGGCGCAGTTGGAAACCGGGCCCTAATGCGTGACCTCTTGGCCCATGAGCGATACAGGAAACTATTTGCCTACGGGCAAGCCGCATTGGAAGCGACCAGCATCATTGCTCCATTGGTTGCCGGATGGATCGCCGCTGTGTGGGGGTGGCGCGCAATGTTTGCAGCGTTCTGCATGCCTCTCCTCGCGGTTCCGGTGCTATTCGCAATATTTCCGCCTCCGCCCAGTGCCGCCGCTCATGATCTCCGGTCCTCCCGCGGGACGATGTCGCTTCGTGATTTGACTAGTCTTTGCATGACAGCCAGGATCCCGCTGATCCTGCTGTGTGCGACTCAAGGCGGCTATACCACTTTATTGGTGGTCAAACCATTCCTGTTGGCTAGTCTCTTCAACATGTCAGTCACTGAGATAGGGATCGTTTTTGCCAGCTTCGCAGGCGTCGGCGTGATCGGCTACCTGTGCTCCGGCGCGCTGATGGCACGCGTATCTGAGCGCAGCCTTGTTGCGGCCGGCATTTTATGTCTAGGCCTTTCCTCGCTTGGACTATTGCTCCTCTCGATCACCCAAGCGCACGCGCTGCCCGTTTTCCTGGCAGCATTGGCTGCTGCCCAGCTGGGTTACTGCCTTATCGTACCCGTTGCCAACGCGTGGATCATGAATGTCGCCGCCGAGTACCGTGCCTTTGCCGCTGGCATGCTGGGCGGATTGCAGACGTTGACCGGCGGGGCTGTCGCGTTCCTGGCGGGTCTTGCCTACAACGATTCAGCACTGCCGGTCGCCGTTGTCTGTACGGTTTCCACGCTTGTTTCAGCTGCAACACTGCGGCGCGTGCGCTGACAGTCAGGTGTTCCGCACACGGGACCGAGAAAAAATCCATGTTTCAGTGTGCAAACGCATAGCGTCGTGGTGTTGACAATGTGATCTCAAGAACGCCAGAAGAAACTTGAGCCGGCGCCAGCGCCTTAAAGTCCGTAGCGACTATCAGCAATGGTGAAGATAACCACCCAGTGCCCGTTTTCTTCATGGTGCGTTTGCAACTCTCAGGGAGTGCTCCTGGACGCTACCGTCTGCAACGCGATATACACGATCTGCGGCCTGGACCAGCGCGTGTCGATGCGTAGCCACAATCAGCGTTTGCACCCGTTCCCGGACACGCGCAAAGATGCGCTCCTCGCGTTGTGGATCGAGCGATGAGGTGGGTTCGTCCAGAATGAGGACCGCCGGGCGGCGAGCGAGCGCTCTACCCAGCGCGACGCGCTGGCGTTCCCCTCCTGACAGGGCCCGGCCTTGAATGCCCAGCGGACGATCCAGGATGTCGTCGTTTCCGTCTGCGGCGATCTCATGCAATTCAAGCAAGGCAACGAGTTCGTGCAGCGCGCGTTCTGAAGGCGGGTTGTCACAGCCGTAGGTCAGATTCTCCCTGAGTGAGCCGGTCAGGATCATCGGCGCCTGAGGTGCGACAGCGACTTCGCTTGCGATATCGCTGACCGACAGTTTGCTGACGTCCGCACCAAATAGATGGACCGTGCCAGCCGAGGGGCGCGCGAGTCCAAGCATCAGGTGAACCAGGCTCGATTTGCCCGCACCCGATGGCCCGATGAGCGCGACAAGCTCGCCCTGCCTGATAGTGATATTCACGTCCCGCAGAATCTGCTTTCCGGCTTGCGTGACAATCACGTTCTCGATGCGGCAGACTTCCTTCGCAGCATGGTCGATGTGTACGCTGGATTCACTGCGCTCGATTGGCATCTCCAGCAGGCCAAAGCCCTCGCGCAGCGCGAGATGGTTGCGGCGCAAATCGGACAGCGATCCTGCGAGGTTGGTGAATGGCATCGCCAGTGTCACGACGTAGCCAACAACCATGACGAAATCGCCCGCGCGGAGTACGGAGTGCGTGACGCCGTATGCAGTCGTCACCGAGAAAAGCGTAAGCAAGAGGCCGGTGCAAATGGCTTGCGCCGCGAGAAGAAGTGCGAGCCTGACGTTCCCGCGGGTGATCTTGGCGATATAGACATCAAGCGTGAGGTGCAACGCGGCATCTTCTCTCGCGTATGCCTTGTTGAGTTTGATGTCCAGCATGAATCCGAGTCTTTCAACCAGATGGCTCGACAGCATGTCGGCACCGCTGAAGATCTCTTCATGAGCGCTTTTGCTTTGCTCTGCGAGGAACCATGTCGCGGCAAAGAGAAGCAACACGGAGACGGCAAATCCGAGAGCAAACGCGCCGTCGGTCAGTTGCCACAGAACGACGCTGGAAAGTACCAGCTGGAGAACAATCGGGATGATTGCCCAGAACACCGAAAACGTGATTGCACTGAAAGCGGCCCGGCTTCGCGCAATGACTGAGACCAGCTTGCCTGGGTCCTCCGAATTCAGGCGCGGGTAGTCAGCCCTGATCAGTCTGGCAAAGATGGCGCCGTGGAATGCGGCATCACACCTGGCGAGGACGGCCGCGAAAATCATCGCTTTCAGCCACTCAAAGGCGCGCGCGGTTGTCCAGGCGAGTCCGTACGCGGCTGCCAGAATCACCGGCATGGCGGTAGCGCCAAGCGTGGCGTCTACAGACAGAGCATTGGTTGTCTCACGCAAGAGGTAGGGAACCAGCGTTGATAATGCCGCGGACAGCGCTACAAACAGGGTTGCTCCGCAGAAATGGATTGGCAAGCCTGGGTACTTTCCGGCTGCGATTCGGTAGGCGAAGATCCAGTCCTTATACAAATCCAACAGAAACCTCATCGCGGGTCACCTTCAGAGATCGACTTGGGCCTTCTGGTCGTGTCACGCTAATCGAGCCATCTGCTCGCAGATTAGGTGTGTTGCCGGACAAAAGTCGTCGGAGTATTCGGAAGATTGCAGAAGAAAGTTCTGTCGATTCGCGAATTGCAGAGAAGGCTGGCTTCGACCCAGCGAGATTCCTTGCCTCCTGCGCGGACGCCTGGCGCGAAATCATCATACTCATCGAGGCGGGCTCTGGATTGTCCGGGCTGCGGATCGAGCGGAGGTCGAGGCCCTCATCCAAACTGATCCGTTCTGGACGCATGGCCTACGCGAGCGCGTGGAGATCCACCGCTGGCACCGGGCTTTCGATGAACCGGTGACGCTTTGAGTCTTGGCTTCGACCTGAAACCGAGAGGAGTTTTACTGTCACACACCCACCGGTCTACTCGAGCTTCCAAAAAACGCGACGCCCACCGCTTACCGGCTGCAGCCGTTTCCATCACCTTTCCAGAAACGGCCGCATAACTTTGCGGATTTGCTCCGTTGCCACGACCCCATTGCGCCAACTACCGTGGGCAAGCATGCGCCGGGCATGCCAGACGGCTCTTTGGAGCATAACGAAGGTGGAGGCGAAACGTGATTTCCGGACTCATTTGCGTGGGCGACCGGACTACGCACGGAGGGACAGTCATTACCGGCGATGCCACCAGCATCATCCGAAATCGCGCCATGGCGCGGGCGGGGGACATGACCATTTGTCCTAAGTGCAAGGGCACTTTCCCGATCCTGGCGGGCAGCGGAATTATCACTGCGCCCAATGGCGCTCCCTACGCCAGGCATATGGACCGCACCGCCTGCGGTGCCAGGTTGCTAGCGAGCCAGGACACCACGTTGGCAAGCGACATGGAGACGCCAGTGGCCGCCGACTTTGAACCGGCAGGGATCGCTGCTGTAACGGGTTCTGGCCTCTGCCTGGACTGTCTTATGAAGGCAGCTGCGACAGGAGCGGCGACTGTCGTCCGAGGGTAGCCGGCTAATGGATGTCCTCGATCGATACAACCAACTGCGTGCACGCTTGCAGACGCTCAATCTGTATGCCCTGGTGGATGGCGCGCTGCATCAGCAGCATCGGGAGCGACAGCTTGAACACCTGCCTGGCGTGGTGGTTGCCTTGTTCTCCGGTACAGCGGACGACGCGCTCGCACATGCGGGCCCTTGGTTGGTCGATGCGACGCGGGCAAGTGAAGCAGTCCTGCGTGACTTGATCTCACTGGAAATGGCGGCGCCGGCCGTCACCTGGCTCATCGCCGAAGCTGATCTCACGGGGCTTTCACAACTGCTGCAGGTGAGACTCGACGTTAAGCTGCCCGACGGACGAACTGCGCTCTTGCGGTTTTGGGACCCACGTGTGCTGGCAGCTCTCTTTCAGTTGATGGCAGGCGATCAACGGACGGAATTCTTCGGTCATATCCACGAATGGCATTTCCTGGACAAGGGCATCAGAGTCTGGATAGGGAGACAGCATGCTGACGCTCAGTGAGACGCAATGGCAGGCGCTGCGGCACTTAGAAATTCAGAACTTCGTCGGCGCGGTATGCGAACAGTTTCTGGCCCATCGTCCGGAATTGTTGCAGACCCCGGGTAGAGAGGAAATCTGCAGCCGAATGCAAGCGGGTTATAGCTTGGCGGCAGAGTCAGGTCTTCTGTCGACTCAATGCATCGTGAAGTTGCTCTATCTCTGCGCAGATGCACCGCAGATAGCAACGGATCGCCAAATCCGCGCTTATCTCTCGAAGCCGGGAGCGACCCCGAAACAAAGACTGGATGACCTGTCGGCGGTGATGAAGCTCGTTCTCAAGGAGACCGGTTGATGGCGACGCTTGCAATTCCTGCTATCCGTTTGATCGCGTCAAGAGTGCTTCAGTGGCTTGGAGCCGCAGCGGCGGCCGGCGCTGCAACGGAGGCAGCGCGTCAACGGACGGAGGAAGCTGAGAACTCGAGAACCACTCCTATCTCACGTGCTGAGTCTCCGGCAAAAGAAAAGGATAGATGTGAAGAATGTCCACCTGATCATGGCGGGATTGTGCTTCAGCCGACAGCAGGGTGGAGCGCCGAAGCTATTTCGTATCAGCGCCGCGTCTCTGGTATGCCGGATGCGGCTGAAGGCTTTCTGTGCGAATGGAGCTTCAACGGCGTTAGGTTCGATGGTTTTGCATCAGGACAGTGTCTTTTGAAAGAGGCGAAATCTACCTATGACCAGTTTTTTGATGCGGATGGGGAGTTTCGTTATCCGTTTCAAAAAAAGATCTTTGCAGTAATGACTGCCAGTGCTGTACGGCAGGAACAGGCAGCGCAGCCGATTCCACCGACGCGATTGCGGTGGCATTTCATGGAGCCCATATCGTTCGCGTATATGCGAGAGGCGATCGGGGAAGCGGCGCCGCGTATTGAGGTCGTCTTCTTTCCCTGATACTGGCTATGTCACACGAACTGAAGCTGCGATTTAGGCTCGCATCCGATCCACGGCCCACTTTGAAAGATCATCTGTCCCTCGTCCAGCAGCTAACGCGATTTCTGGGAACACAAGACGCGCTGCTCGACGAATCCGTGTGGCTGTTGGCAGCTGACACGAAAGAGGACTCTTACCGGTACTTGGTCTTCGACAGACAAGGCCCCACCACGGCTGCACTGTCGGTCCTGGACCAGGAGTTGGAAGGAGAGAATGCCATAAAGACCTTCGTCATATGGAATGGGCAGCTCGCGAAGTCGCAAGGCGCGTCCATTTCTTACTTTTTTGATCGGGCTGACGGTGCAGCGTCGGCGATGAGTCTTACTCTAGGGTCTAAGCCTCCAGCGAGTCGATTGGGCCCTTGGTCCACGGTTGCCAAGGTCTTGAGCGAGGCGGTAAAGATCTGGCGCCCGTTAGTCGCTACCGTCGATACACAGAAGTATGTTCGTGTCTTTCCAGATCGTCCTGCTGTAGGCTGGATGCTCTACCTGCCGATGCTCCTCACGGAGCAGCAAATTCCGGAAGCTCGCGCACTGATTAGCGTGCCCGACGAGGACAACAAGCGAATGGGAACGATTGTCGTGAGCGTAACCGACGCGCCTTTTTCCGGCACCGATCCGGAACACGTCAGGGCGGCAAATGCCATTGAGGTTCGGCTCGTCGATCAAGACTTGCTACCGAGATACATTGACCTGTAGAAAGTACTGTCGGTTGCAGACCTGTCAGGCGGTAAGGAACATGAGGTGACACGAAGCCAATCAAGTAGCGCCGCTATCTTAGTTTTCCTACAAGGTGCACTGTTCTGGACTGCATCAACTGCCGCTACCGGTTTTTTTCCACTCCTGGCTGCGAACCTGCGCCTGTCTGCCTTTGAGGCAGGAATGTTTCTCGCCGGAGCCGCCCTCGGGCGAACGTTATTTCAGCCTTGCGCCGGACTGATCATAAGCCCGGGCAATGCGGGTCGCTACTACCTGACCGGCCTGGGATGTTCTCTTGTCAGTAGCATTGTGATGGCCTGCTGCGACCACGCAATTTGGGTGATATCGGCACGCTTTGTGGAGGGGGTGGGCTTGTCATTGTTCGTCGTATCCTGGCGAACGTTGCTGAACCGGAGGGCTGGCCTTCCCGGTTTCGACGCTGTCAATGAAAGCTATGTGTTATCACAGAACACCGGCCGGTTGATTGGACCTGCCATCGGCGGCGTGCTTGTGGCTCACTTCGGTATCCAGGCTGCCTTTGTCTTTCCTGCGCTACTTTATTTGTTATGCCTTCTGGTTTCGAGTCATCGACAGGATTCCACCCGAGCCGAGTCTAGCCGGAAGCAACGAAGCTCAACGAAGTTCTCGGATCAGATTCACGCCCTTCGCCAGCAAACAAGCATCTTGCTCGTTCACCATGTGCAGTTCTTCTGCCTGGGATTGTGGCTGGCGGGCTGGCCAATCTATGCAGTTGCGGCTCATCGTCTCTCGCCCGAGCAGCTGGGCTATTCGTTTACGATGGCAGCCGCCGGAGGATTGGCCTTATTCCTCGTCAGACCATGGACGTCGAGACTTTCTATCCGACACAGATTGGCCCTGGCCTTGACCTTACTGTGCACCCAACCCTTGGCAGCACTATTCACACAGCATTGGTCGCTGTTGCTTGGCCTTGGTTTCGCAGTGGGTGGGCTGGGGGTCTCTATTTATTTCACGAGCTTTCACCGCCTGCTGACTGACAGCTATTCACTGGAACAGATCCCGTTCGTCTATGGCATGCTGGGGTCCAGCACTTTTCTATGCCAGGCCGCCGGACAAGCGATCACTCCCTTCTTGTCGGAATATTTTTCGCCGGAAGCCCCAATCCTCCTTGATGCCGTGATGTTGGTGGGGTGTTTTACTTTTCTTGCCTTGGCCAAAGTAAGGCAAAGCCTCCCTTGATATGTGGGGGCAAGATACCCGTGACGTCGTAGTATGCAAGCCCGGGGACGCCGGTGACGGAGGCGGATATTCTGGTCGCTTGCCGAAAACGGCTCACCGGATACAAGCGGGGGAACGCCGTTGAATTTTCTCCGTGGTCTGCCGCGTAATGCGGTCCGGAAGATCCTGAAGCAGGCGTTGCGGACGCTGCGGTGATTGTTGGTGGGGCCCTTGTCTGGACACGGGAAACCCGCAATTGCCGGGGCTCGATGTTGAGCGGAAAATGGGCGAGCACGCGCAGCTATTGCTCGTGGCAGTTTCTCCAACTTCCTTCCGTAGCTCGACCCAACGACGCCGACCCGCGCGCAGACCATCGTGACGTCCCCCGCCCACTCGCGCCAACCCCGGCTGCATTTTGACCTCACGACTATCCAGCTCTTTATCGCCGTAGCCGACCAGGGCAGCATCACCCGCGGCGCCGAACGCGTCCACCTGGCCCCGGCCGCCGCCTCCCGCCGCATCCTCGAACTCGAATCCCAGCTCGGCGTCTCCCTGTTCGAGCGCCTGCCCCACGGCATGGCCTGTACCGAAGCCGGCCGCGCGCTGCTGGCCCACGCCCGCGGCATTACCCACACCGTCCAGCGCATGCAGGACGACGCCGCGTCCTTCGTCGGCGGCGATCTCGGTGTGGTGCGGGTGGCCGCGCCCAAGTCCGCCGTCATCCAGTTCCTGCCGTTCGACATCCAGCGCTGCGCCACGGAATGCCCCGGTGTCCGGATCGACCTGCAGGAAATGAATAGCCAGGAAGTCCAGCAGTCGTTGCGCCGTGGCACCGTCGATATCGGTATCTATGAAGGTAGCCTCGGCGTGGTCGATCTGCCGACGGCGCCGTACCGGAGCGACCGGCTGGTGCTGGTGGTGGCGCGCGGCCATGCGCTGGCGAAGCGCAAGAAGGTGACGACGGAAGAAGTGCTGGACTGCGACCTGATCGTGCTGGGCGAGAGTTCGGCGATCTCGATCGGGCTGGAGCGGCTGGCGGAGGATGCGGGGCGGGTATTGCGCATGCGCATGCGGGTGAGCGGGTTCGACAGTATCGCGGCGCTGGTGGCGCAGAACCTGGGCGGCGGGGTGATGCCGGAGGCGATCGCGCGCGAGGTGGCGGGGGGCAGCCGTTTCGTGCGGTTGCCGATCGCGGGGGAGTGGGCGGCGCGGCATTTTGTGCTGTGCCATCGGCCTCATGGGGTGCTGTCGTCGGCGGCGCTGAGCGTGCTGCAGGTGCTTGCGCAAAACGCGAAACCTGAATCCCGAAAATAGCGATAGCCCTGGGCCGGTGCATTGCGCAAGATGGACTCCAAACGATAGAGGAGACACGCAATGCAGCGCAGGCAATTTCTTCTGGCGGCCGCGGCCGGGCTGGCGGTGCCCGGCCTGGTGCGCGCGGCCAATGTGGCGGGGCCGGTTCGTATCGTGGTGGGCTTTGCCCCCGGCGGCGGCACCGATGTGCTGGCGCGGGTGATCGGGCAGAAGCTGGGCGTGATGTGGAACACCAGCGTGGTGGTGGAGAACAAGCCCGGCGCCACCGGCGCGATTGCCGCGGCCTATGTGGCCAAGCAGCCGCCTGACGGCACCACGCTGCTGATGGCGCATGTCAACAGCCATGCGATCGCGCCGGCGCTGCTGGACGTCAAGTACGACCCGCGCGCGGACTTCACGCCGATCTCGATGGTCGGGGTCACGCCCAATATGCTGACCTGCCGTCCGGAACAGAAGGTGCGCACGGTTTCGGACATCGTCGCGCTGTGCCGCAAGAACCCGGGCAAGATTTCGTTCGGTTCGTCGGGCATCGGCTCGGCGCAGCACCTGGCGCTGGAACTGTTCCGGATGCAGGCGAAGATCGACGTGGTGCACGTGCCGTACAAGGGCTCGGGCCCGCTGGTGGCGGACCTGATGGGCGGGCAGATCGACTACGCCTTCGACACCATGACCGCGGCGACGCCGTTCGTCCAGCAGGGCAAGGTGATCGCGATCGCGCAGACGCGCCTGAAGCGCGCGTCGAGCCATCCAAACGTGCCGACGCTGGCGGAATCGGGCTTCCCGGGCCTGGACGCGGCGTCGTGGTACGGGTTGGTCGGCCCGAAGGGGATGCCGCCGGCGCTGGCGCAGCGCATGAACGAAGACGTCAACCGCGTGCTGGCCATGCCGGACGTGGCGGAGCGGCTGAAGAGCTTCGGCGCCGAGGACTCGGGCGGATCGAACCAGCAGTTCGCCGCCTACATCACCGCGGAATCGGCCAAATGGGCCAAGGTGATCAAGGACGCCGGCGTGAAGGCGGAGAGCTGATGGGCGACCGCCGACGCACCGATGCACGCAGCACGAACCAATTTCCCAGGATGCAACCGATGATGGATTCCCGCGACGCAGGCGCCGACACAACCCACGCCAACGCTGCGCGCCTGCCGCTTGCCGGCGTGCGCGTGCTCGACGTCAGCCAGGTCATGGCCGGCCCTTACGCCTGCATGCTGCTGGCCGACCTGGGCGCCGACGTGATCAAGATCGAGCCGCCCGACGGCGGCGACCAGACGCGCGGCTCGATGGGGTTCAAGATGAAGGGCCCGGACAGCATGGGTTTCCTCAACATGAACCGCAACAAGCGCAGCGTCACGCTAGACCTGAAGACCGAATCCGGCCGCGAGGTGCTGTACCGGCTGGCGGAAACCGCCGATATCCTGGTCGAGAACTATCGCCCCGGCGTGATGAAGCGCCTGCGCATCGACTACGAGACGCTCAGCCATATCAATCCGAAGCTGGTCTACTGCAGCATCTCGGGCTTCGGCCAGAGCGGGCCGTGGGCGACGCGGCCGGGTTTCGACCTGATGGCGCAGGCGATGTCGGGCGTGATGAGCGTGACGGGCTACCCGGGCGGTGCGCCGGTGAAGGCGGGTGTGCCGGTGGCCGATATCGGCTGCGCGCTGTTCGCGACCTACGGCATGCTGTCCGCTTATATCGGCGCCAAGGAGACCGGCAGGGGGCAGTATGTCGATGCGTCGCTGTTCGATTCCGCGCTGGCGTTCTCGGTGTGGGACACCTGCGAATACTGGGGCACCGGGCGCGAGCCCGAGCCGCTCGGCACCGCCAACCGCATGAGCGCGCCGTACCAGGCGATGAAGGCCGCCGATGGCTACTTCGTGATGGGCGCGACCAACCAGAAACTCTGGCAACTGCTGTGCAAGACGCTGGACCGGCACGACCTGCTGGCGGACGAACGCTTTGCCACCGTCGCGCTGCGCCTGGCCAACCGGCAGGCGCTGATCGGCACGCTGGAAGAGAGCTTTGGCAGGCAGAGCGCTGATTACTGGATCGAGCAACTGCTGGCAGCCGGCATCCCGGCCGGGCCGATCCTGAC
Source organism: Cupriavidus taiwanensis (assembly GCF_900250075.1). Taxonomy (NCBI): domain Bacteria; kingdom Pseudomonadati; phylum Pseudomonadota; class Betaproteobacteria; order Burkholderiales; family Burkholderiaceae; genus Cupriavidus; species Cupriavidus taiwanensis. Next base: position 3,206,123 of record NZ_LT977070.1, on the reverse strand, counting down.
CTACCCGCAGGCGTTCGACAGCGAGCACGGCAGGCATCGCAAGATGCGCATCGAGATCGATCATCCGATCGAAGGCAAGGTGCCCAATATCGGCTTCGCGGTGAAGATGGGCGGCACGCCGCAGCAGGTGCGGCGCCCGCCGCCGCTGCTGGGCCAGCACACAACCGAGATTCTCGCGGAGCTGGGCATGTCGGAGGACGAACAGCAGTCGCTGGCCGCGGCCGGCGCGTTCGGCGCATGAGCGCCCCGCAGCAGGCGGCCGGCGAAGGCCGGGTCACGCTGACGCGGCAGGGCCGGATCGCGACCCTGACGTTCGACCGCCCGGCCGCGCGCAATGCGATGACGTGGGCGATGTACGCGCAGCTCGCCGAACACTGCCGCGCGCTGGCCGCGGAAGGCACTGCCGGCGCGCGCGTGGTGGTGCTGCGCGGCGCCGGCGGCGAGGCCTTTGTCGCTGGGACCGATATAGCGCAGTTCCAGCAGTTCTCGGGCGGCGATGACGGGGTCGCGTATGAAGCGCGCATCGACGAGGGCATCGCGCTGGTCGAGCAGCTGCCGATGCCCACTGTGGCGGTCATCGAAGGCTGGGCGGTGGGTGGCGGGCTGGCCATCGCCACCGCCTGCGACTTCCGGCTGGCGACGCCCAGGGCGCGCTTCGGCGTGCCGATCGCGAAGACGCTGGGAAATACGCTGTCCGCGCAGAACCTGACCAAGTTGCGCGCGGCGTGGGGTCTGCAACCGGTGCGACGAATGTTGTTGCTCGCGCAGATTCTTGATGCCGATGCGGCGCTGGCCTGTGGCTTTCTCGAGGGCGTGCATGCGCCCGAGGCGCTGGACGCCGAAGTCGCCGCGCTGTGCGAGCGGCTCGGCGCACTCGCGCCGGTGACGCAGGCGGTCATCAAGGAGTCATTGCGCCGCCAGACCGTGGCGGCGGTGGCGGATACCGATGACCTGGTGCGGCAATGTTATGGCAGCGACGATTTCCGGGAAGGGGTGGAAGCCTTCGTTGGCAAGCGTCCGCCGGTGTGGAAAGGGCGTTGATTCTTCGGATCGCCCGACGCTATAGATAGAAGCGTCGGGATTCACTGGACGGCGGGCGTCGCTTGCCGATGCCGTCGGGCATCCAGCTACTTCACCGGTACCGAATAAACCACCCGCACAAACTTCCGTGCCGGCTGCCGGTCCACCACTACGCCGCCCATCGCTTCCGCAATCCGGCGGCTCTTCCAGTTCTGCTCGGCGGCCGGGTATACAAAGCGCGCCGGCCGCAAGGTGGCCGTTGCCCACGCCGCCACGGCCAGCACCGCTTCCTTGCCATAGCCGTGCCCATGGGCGTCTTCGCGGATCCAGATGCCGAACTCGGGCGCCGGCGTGTCGGCATGATGCAGCCCGGCCAGGCCGAGGAAACAACCGTCGCTGGTCCGCCGGACCGTGAAGATGAATTCCGTTCCGTCTTCCATGGCCGGCAGCCATGCCTGCCAGACCTCGCGAAACGCCTCGGGTGATGGGGCGGGATCCCATTCCATGTAGCGGGCGAGCGTGGGGGTGATGCAGGGCCACGCCTCGGCTGCGTCGTGTCCGCAGAAGGGCGACAAGGTCAGGCGGTCGGAGTGGATCAGCGGGGCGGACATAGTCATGGGGGCTGGCTGGCTCGGCGGGTTGCGAACCAGTTATGCCGCAGTGTACGCCTCCCGGTTCTCCCACTTGCGGTACCGGATGCGAGGGCACGAGCCCGCGCCCCGTACTCCGACTCCCGACTCAATTTACGGATCTCCCTGCCGATAAGAGCCATGCCATACCAGCCCCTGCGCTGGGGCGTCCCCATGCCCATCGGAAATCCGTAATGAAGATCGCAGTCAAACTCCCGCTTGCCTTCGCGGCGGCGCTAATCGTCATGTTCGCCGGCGCGCTGTACGGCCTGAGCACCCTGAACCGCTCGCTCGACGACTACAACCATGTGGTGCTGGAACGTGTCGAGGAAGAGCGGCTCATTACGGCGATGCTGGTCGATTTCAAGGAGCAGATCCAGGAGTGGAAGAACACGATCCTGCGCGGCAGTGACGCGGCGCGGCTGGACAAGCACTGGGCCGCCTTCGGCACGCGCGAGGCGGCGATCCGCGAGCGTGGCGCGGTGCTGGCCAGGCGGCTGCCCGATGGCAAATCGAAGGAACTGGTCGCACAGTTCGCCAGCGCGCACGCCGCGATGGGCGAGGGCTATCGGCGCGGCTTCGAGGCCTTCAAGGCGGCGGAGTTCGATCCAGGCGCAGGTGACCGCGTCGTGGCCGGCGTCGACCGCGAGCCGGCGCGGTTGCTGCAGGAAGCCGCGCGTCTGATCGCGGCGGACGCCGCGGCCGTGTCCGCGCAGACCGCAGCCACGGCAAGCCGTGCCGCCACGTTGAGCTATGCGCTGATGTTCGCCGCGTTCGTCTGCGGGCTGGCAGGCGCGATGCTGTTCAGCCGCGCGCTGACGCGGCCGCTGTCCCGTGCGCTGAACGTGGCCCAGACCGTTGCCAGGGGCGACCTGTCGACGCGCATCGATACGCGCGGCAAGGACGAGATCGCCGCGCTGATGCAGGCGCTGCACGACATGCAGCACAGCCTGTCCGATGTCGTCGGCCTGGTGCGCCGCAATGCCGAAGGCGTGGCGGCTGCCAGTGCGCAGATCGCGAACGGCAACTTCGATCTGTCGGCGCGCACCGAGCAGCAGGCGGCTTCGCTGGAGGAGACCGCCGCGAGCATGGATGAGCTGACGCTGACCGTTCGCGCCAATGCCGAGAACATCGAACAGGTGTCCCGGCAGACGGCGCTGGCCCGCGATATCGCGAGGCGCAGCGCCGATGTGATGGGCGATGTCGTCGCCACCATGCAGGAGATCGCCGAGCGCTCGGCCAAGGTCGGCGATATCGTCGGCGTGATCGAGGGCATCGCCTTCCAGACCAACCTGCTGGCACTGAACGCAGCCGTCGAGGCCGCGCGCGCCGGCGAACAGGGACGCGGCTTTGCCGTGGTCGCCAACGAGGTGCGCACGCTCGCGCAGCGCAGCGCGGTGGCGTCGCGCGAGATCAAGGCGCTGATCGACGTGGCGGTCGAGCGCGTCGCGGCCGGCCACGCACTGGTCGGCAACGCCGGCGGCACGATCGAAGAAATGACGGCGGCGATGGCGCAGGTCTCGCGCATCGTCAATGAGATCGCGGCGGCGTCCGGCGAGCAGCGCCACGGCATCGAGCAGGTCAACCTGGCCGTCGGCCAGCTCGACGAGGTCACGCAGCAGAACGCGGCGCTGGTCGAGCAGGCTTCGGCGGCGACGCAATCGATGGCGGAGCAGGCGCGCGCGTTGCGCGAGGCGGTGGCGGTGTTCAGGTTGGGTGGGGTGGCGGTAGCGTAAGCGAAGGGGGCGATGCCCGTCCGCTACTTCGGGTTCGAGGTCCGTCGTTGATGTGCACGCGGAAATCTCGGCGTCTTCCTAGACGCGGACGCGTCATAGCTAGGTTGTCATTTGACAACCTTCGCTGTTGGGGCTAGTCTTGGCGGTCTGCATAGCCCACTGCCTGCATCGGTACGACGTCGTGATGCCGGTCGAGCTGACGGAAAATCCACCGCCATGGAATACACGTTCACCTTGAGATACCAGTTGTCGCCGGATGACAGCGATCCCGACACGCTGGTCGAACGACTCTACGAGGCCGGATGCGACGATGCAACCGTGGGCACCGGCGTGGCGGGCCGGATTGCGCTGGCGTTCGACCGGGAAGCGGAATCAGCGGCCGACGCCATCGTCAGCGCGCTCACCGATGCCAGGCGCGCCATGCCGTCCGCCACGCTGATCGAAGCGGCACCGGACCTGGTTGGCCTGACGGACATTGCCGACACCCTCGGCATGTCGCGCCAGAACATGCGCAAGCTGATGCTCGGTCATCCGGCTTCCTTTCCCCCGCCGGTGCACGAAGGTTCGAGTTCCCTCTGGCATCTGGGGGAAGTGCTCTCGTGGATGAGCGGCAAGGGTTACGAGATCGAGGCCTCGCTCAGGGACGTCGCTGCGGCGGCGATGCAGGTCAATCTGGCCAGGAGCGCCGGAAGCATCGTCCCGGCGATGGAGCGACGGCTCCGCAAGCTGGTGGCCTGAGCCGCACGCCGGTGCCTGACATCAACCCAGCCTGAACACCGCCACCGCCCGGTTCAACCCTTCGGTCTGGGCCTGCTCCGCCCGGGCCGCTTCTGCCGCGCCGGCCACCGGTTCGGCGTTCTGCGTTCTCCTCGACCGTGGTCTCGCCGGTATGGCCCACCCGCTCGGTGCCGGCGTGGGCGCGCTCGACCGAGGTGTAAATCAGGCCGCGGATCTCGCGCGTGGCGGCGCCGCAGCGGTGCGCCAGTTGCCGCACCTCGCCGGCCAGCACGGCGAGGCCCTTGCCTGGCGCCGCAAGCCGCCGGGATGTTCCGCGCGCGCCGCCACGCCTCAATCCAGCCGGATATTGTTTTCCTTGATCACATTGCCCCAATACGCCTGGTCGGCACGCGTCGTCGCCGCGAAGGCCGCCGGCTGCGTGGTCTTGACGATCAGGCCCAGATCGCCCAGCCGCTGGCGGATGTCGGGCGCTGCCATCACCGTTTCGACGTCGGCCGAGATCTTGTCGACGATGGCCTGCGGCGTGCCGGCGGTGGTGAACAGGCCCAGCCACGCCGGGCCGTCCAGGCCCTTGTAGCCGAGTTCCTGGAAGGTGGGCACGTCCGGCAGCATCGGTGCGCGGGTGTTGCCGGTCACCGCCAGCGGCTGCAGCTTGCCGGTGCGCGCATGCTGGCGCACCGTCATCGGCGACAGCGTGCCCAGCGAGATCTGGCCGCCGATCAGGTCGGTGGCGATCGGCGCTTCGCCCTTGTATGGCACGTGGACCAGCTCGGCGCCGGCATTCTTCAGGAACACCTGCATGTAGAGGTGGGCGCCGGTGCCGATGCCATAGGTGCCATAGGAGAACTTGTCCGGCTGGGACTTGGCCAGGGCCACCATCTGCGGCAGCGTGCGCGGCATGGCGGCGCTGGCGGTCAGCACCAGGCTGGAGGTGCACAGCTGGCCGATGGCGGTCAGGTCGCGCAGCGGGTCGAACGGCGGCTTGGCCACCATATAAGGGGTTTGGACCAGGCTGGGCAGGCCCAGCAGCAGCGTGTAGCCGTCGGGCTGCGCCTTGGCGACCACGTCGGCGCCGATCATGCCGCCCACGCCGGGCCGGTTCTCGACGATCACCGGGCGCTGCCACAGCTTGCCCAAAGGGTCGCCCAGCGCGCGCGCCAGCACGTCGGTGGCGCCGCCGGGCGGGTAGGGCACCACCAGCCGCACCGGGCGCGCCGGCCAGCCCTGCTGGGCCCGGGCCGGGCCGATTCCCAGGGTTGTAGCGGCGGCGGCCAGGGATCCGGCTCCCAGCCAGTGCAGGGCCTTGCGGCGGTCGGCTTGCATGGTGTTTCCTCCAGTGATTGACGTCGTGTCGGCATGCGGCCCTGGGCGCGGTGCGCCATGGCCACGGCAACGCGCAGCGTACGAGGCCGCGAGGTGTCGCGGCATCGGCGGGATGGACGAAAACGGTGGGGAGTACTTACCCGGATCGGGTTTGCGCAGGGGCGTGCGGCCGTGCCGCAATCCGAACCGCGGCATCGCTTATGATGGCGCCGCCGCTGCCGGCGCGTTCAGTCAGTCCGGTCTGTGCGGCGCTTGATCCATTTCTTGCTTGAACCCTCATGGCCCGCCTCAAACTCGACCTGCCCGCCGACCAGCTTTGCTACGCCACGCACCTCACTGTGCGCGTGACGGACATCAATTCGGCCAACCACCTTGCCAATGATTCGATGATCTCAATGATTTCGGAGGCGCGGGCGCGGTTCCTGTTCGAATTCGGCAGCGAGGATGTGCGCGAGGAAGGCGTCGGCATCATCGTCACCGACCTGGCGACGATGTACCGCAACGAGGCCCATGCGCGCGACCAGCTGCTGTTCGAGGTGGGCGTGATGGACTTCAACAAGTACGGCGGCGACATCATCTTCCGCATCACGCGGCCCGCCGATGGCGCGCTGATCGCGATGGCCAAGTCGGGCTTTGTCTTCTTCGACTATGTGGCCAAGCGAGTGGTGGCGATGCCGGCGGGATTCGCCGGGCGCTTCCCGAAGGTGAACTGGGTGGAATAACCGCGGGCGTGGCGCGGTCCGCTGATCGCCGACCGCGCCACGTGATGGCGAGGGTGCCGGCTCAGGCCTTGCGCTCGCCGCCAAGCGCCTCGGTCAGGTCGACCAGCAGGCCCGACAGCTCGCCCGCCATCATGGTGAAGTCCGCGTCGAAGCGCTCGTCTTCGTCGTGCGCGGTGCCGTCGGCCTGTTCCTTGATCACGTCGAGCGGCGCCAGCTTCTTGACCACCAGTCCGTCGGTCAGCACGAACGAGACGCGGTCGTTCCAGGTCATCGCCAGGCGCGTGCAGCGCTTGCCGGCGGCGATATGGCGGCGCAGGTCTTCGGGGTCGAGCGGGTGGCGCACGTAGCGGACCGTGGCCTTGCTCTCGGCCCCGGACTGCAGCTCGATTTCCTGGTCGACGGTAAAGCCGGCGGGCGCCGCATCGCCGGCCAGCCATTCGGTCATGGCGGCCACCGGCGACTGGTTGACGTGCAGGTTGATCAGCGGCAGCGGGTCCAGCGCCTTGAACAGCATGCCGCGCACTTCATCGGCCTTGGCCGCGGCGGCGGCATCGATGGCAAGCCAGCCGTTGTCAGGGTCGATCCACACGCGCGTGTCGCGGCGGATGCTGAAGGCGCGCGGCAGCAGCTCTTCGGTGACCTGCTCCTTCAGTTCCTTCATTTGCTTGCGGCCCGGCTTGTAGCCTTGCTGCTCTTCGATCTCGGCGGCGCGGGCGCGCGTGACCTGGTTGACCACGGTGGTGGGCAGCAGCTTCTTTTCGGTGCGCAGCGTCAGCAGCATCTGGCGGCCGACGGTGTGGACCAGCTGGCCATTGTCACGCGGCGAGGCCCAGCCCTGCGTCTGCATCTCGAGGCTGGTGCCGGGAAAGAAGGCGTGCTTTGCCAGGCTGGCTTCAACCTCGTCGGCGCTGGGCGACCACGGGGCGGAGAAACGATGGACCTGCAGATTCTTGAACCACATGGGGAATTCGGCCAAAGGGACGAATTCTAACGCCCGCGGCGCGCTGCCGCGAAAAATGCCCGGCGCCGCGCGACCTGCCGGCCGCGCGGCAATCGCCGGAAAGCGCTGCTACAGGTCGAGCTTGGTGATCTTGCTGCCCTCGAAACTCAGCCCGGCCATCAGGCCGGCATTGGTCAGCACGAAGCCGACGATCGGCTGCTGCGCGGTGTTGGTGTCGAGCACGCCGTTTGCGCCAATCGTGGCCAGCGCGACGGTGGCATCCACGCCCGCGGTCCAGCCGCTGCTGCGCACGAACTTGTCATAGGCGTCCTGTGTCATGAACATAAGGATCACGGCCTTGGACTGCGCACCGATCTGCCAGCCGACCGAGCCCGAGACCAGCCGGTAATAGCCGCGCGTGCCGCCGCCCGAGCGCAGCGCGCCGTCGCCATACTCGCCGCCGACGATAAAGCCAGCCGACAGGGTCTTCGGGAACACCAGGATGCCGCGCGCGCGGCTGCCCAGCTCGCGCGCGCCGTTGACCGAGCTGTACAGGCGCGCCAGCGTGGCGTCCGCGCCGGAATCCAGTTCGCGCCGGCGCGCAGCCTTGTCGGTGGGTGCGTCGGGCTTGGTGGTGGTGCACGCGCCGGTGGCCAGCGTGCCGAGGGCCAGACCCGCGCTGGCCGAAAGGAAGGTTCGACGTTTCATCTCGTCTCCTTGGTGTTGTTGTCGTCTTTGAAGCATAGGCGCCGAAATCACCCGGGCAAATGATTCAGGCCAACGAGTCGTTTCCATTTGTGACGAAGGTGGTGCGGGACGACCGTTCGCGGCAAGAATAATGGGCCTTGCGCCCGATAAGTCCCATGGCTGGCTTATGGTTGCCATGTGACCGCCGCTGCGCCGTCACCGCATCTTGATGAGTCATGAAGAAACTTCTCACTGCCTTGCCCTTGCTTCTGCTGGCCGCCTGTGCCTCCCAGCCTCCGGGGGCTTCCACTGACGCCGCGGCATCGGCCCCGGCGGCCGATACCGGCAGCGAATGGCAGGCGCTGCGCGCCAAATACATGGATTGCACGCAGAAGAAGGCCAACGACAACCTGTCGGCCAAGGGCCAGTCCAAGGACGTGGCCGACCTGGCTCTGTCCGCATGCCAGCCGGAACTGGACGCGATGCACCAGTCGTTCCGCAGCTATCTCGACTCACAGATGTCGTCGTCGCATGGCAAGAGCAGCGCGCGCCAGGCGGCGGCGCGCGTGACCGCCGATACCCGCGACAAGGCGCGCAATTACCTGGTGCGCTACGTCGAGCGCGAGCGCTACCTGGCCCGCCAGAACTGAGCGCGGCCCCGTCGCCGGCTCAGAGCATTTCCAGCGGCGCCGGGCCGTCGGGCGGGGGGAAGATGCGGTCGATCTCGGCCAGCTGCGCCGGCGACAGCGTTTTCGACAGGGCCTCCAGGTTTTCCTGCAGGCGCTCGCGCCGGCTGGTCTTGGGGATGGCGATGACGCCGTCCTGCGCCAGCAGCCAGCTCAGCGCCGCCTGTGCCGCGCTCATGCCGTGGTCGCGCGCGAAGCGCTTCAGTCCGGGATGCGCCAGCAGGCGCGACTGCTCGATGGGGGAGTAGGCCATCACCGGCACGCCGCGCTGGCGCAGCCAGGGCAGCAGGTCCCACTCGATGCCGCGCCGCCCCAGGTTGTACAGCAGCTGGTTGGTGGCCACCCGGCTGCCGCCCGGCGCGTCCCACAATTCCTGCATATCGGACAGGTCCAGGTTGCTGACGCCCCAGTGGCGGATCTTGCCGTCGCGCTGCAGCGCCTCCATGGCTTGCACCGTCTCTTCCAGCGGCACGCCGCCGCGCCAGTGCAGCAGGTAGAGGTCGATGCGGTCGGTGCCCAGCCGCTTCAGGCTGCGCTCGCAGGCCTGCACGGTGCCGCGCCGGCTGGCGTTGAACGGGTAGACCTTGCTGACCAGGAAGGCCTGGTCGCGCCGGCCGGCGATGGCCTCGCCGATCATGGCCTCGGACTGGCCCTCGCCGTACATCTCGGCGGTATCGATCAGGCGCAGGCCCAGGTCCAGCCCCAGGCGCAGCGTGGCGATCTCCTCGGCGCGCGCGGCGGGCGATTCGCCCATATTCCATGTGCCCATGCCGAGCGCCGGGACGCGCTCGCCGTCGGGCAGGGTGACTTGCTTCATCGCTTGGCTTCCAGGTTGGCCGGGGTCGGGCGCCCGGCGGCACCCAACCACACTAGTTAACAACACCGGCAATGTACAACCCGCGCGCGCCGGGAATGCTTCAAACCAGTCCGGTCAGAAAATACAGCGCGATGACGAAGAACACCGCGCCGGTCTTGATCAGCGTGACCGCGAAGATATCGCGGTAGGACTCGCGGTGGGTCAGGCCGGTCACGGCCAGCAGCGTGATCACGGCGCCGTTGTGCGGCAGGGTATCCATGCCGCCGCTGGCCATCGACACCACGCGGTGCAGCACTTCCAGCGGAATCTGCATGGCCTGCGCGCCCGCGATAAAGCTCTGCGACATCGCCGCCAGCGCAATGCTCATGCCGCCCGAGGCCGAGCCGGTGATGCCGGCCAGCGTGCTGACCGAGACCGCGGCATTGACCAGCGGGTTGGGGATGGCACGCAGCGCATCGCTGACCACCAGGAAACCGGGCAGCGCGGCGATGACGCCGCCGAAACCGTATTCCGACGCGGTGTTCATCGACGCCAGCAGCGCGCCGCCGACCGCGCCCTTGGTACCCTCGGCAAAGCGCTCGCGCAGGGCGCCGAAGGCGGTCACCAGCACCACGGCGATGCCCAGCAGCAGCGCGCCTTCCACTGCCCAGATCGCGGTGACGCTGGCGATCTTGGTTTCGACCGGCCTGGCCAGGCCAGGCAGCGTCACGCTGTTGGATTCGCCGTACCACAGCGGAATCATCCGCGTCAGCCAGAAGTTGGCCACGCCCACCACCACCAGCGGCAGCAGCGCCAGCAGCGGGTGCGGCAGCTTGCCGGCCTGGCTGCGTTCGGGCTCGTTGCGCAGGTTGCTGCCATAGCCCTCGCCGCGCGCAGCGGCGGCGCGGCGGCGCCATTCCAGATAGCTCAGGCCCACCACCAGGATAAACAGCGAGCCGGCGACGCCCAACACCGGCGCGGCCCACGAGGTGGTGTTGAAGAAATTGGTGGGGATGATGTTCTGGATCTGCGGGGTGCCCGGCAGAGAATCCATGGTGAACGAGAACGCGCCCAGTGCGATCGCGCCCGGCATCAGCCGCTTGGGGATGTTGCTCTGGCGATACAGCTCGGCGGCAAACGGGTAGACCGCGAACACCACCACGAACAGCGAAACGCCGCCGTAGGTCAGCAGCGCGCACACCGTGACGATCACCGCATTGGCGCGCGTTCGTCCGATATAGCGGATCGCCGCGGCGACGATGGACTCGGAAAAGCCCGACAGTTCGACCACCTTGCCGAACACCGCGCCTAATAAGAACACGGGGAAATACAGCTTCACGAAGCCAACCATCTTCTCCATGAAGATGCCGGTGAACACCGGCGCCACCGCCGACGGGTCGGTCAGCAGCACCGCGGCCAGCGCGGCGATCGGTGCGAACAGGATCACGCTGTAGCCGCGGTACGCGGCGAACATCAGGAAGGCAAGGGCTGCCAGTACGATCAGGAACGACATCGGATCTCCTTCAGGGTTGCCTTCTCCTGAGGTGCGGTCCGGTGCCGCGGCGGGGCCTGCGCTTGTGGCGCGTTGTCTCTTTCTGTGCGTCAGGAAAAGGGATCAGCCGGCGACTGTGCCACAGCTTGGCCGGCGGCGAAACCTTTGAGGCTCGCCGCGGCCGCGCGGTGGCGGTCGGCGGCAGGGAAGGAGAAGGCCGGCTTCACCGGTGCTGGTGGCGATACTCCTGAGTGCGGCCGCCGTAGCCATAGGCCGCGGCGCGGGCGTCGATCACGTGGACATAAGAGACCGGATGCAGGTTGCCGAGCAGGCCCGACATGGTCTCGAACACGGCCGCGATGAACTGCGCCTTCTCTGCCTTGGTGTTGGTTTCATCGGTCACGCTGATGTCCAGGTGGAAGGCATTGCGGCCCTGCTCGGACAGCGGCGCGTCGGCGATGATCCAGCTGTCGTGCGGGATGTACTGCACCGTCACGGCGATCACGTCGCGCTGCTTGCCGAGCACGCGCTCGGTCAGGTCGGCGATGGCCCGGGCGCTGCGGCGGGTGAGGTCGGCATCGGGTTGGCCAGACAGGTGCAGGACGATGTGGGGCATGGCGGGCTCCTTGGGTTTGAGCGGGGTTGGTGAAGCCATGGTAGGGCGTGGTGTAGTATCGGAAAAGCGGGAATAACCGATGCCTTCCATCGGCTATGCCGAAATCAATCCGACCTTGCCAGGAGCCTTGCCATGCGTGGATTCGACACCGACCAGTTGCGCACCTTCGTGACGGTTGCCGACAGCGGCAGCCTGTCGGCCGCGGCGCCCCGGCTGTTCCTGTCGCAGTCGTCGGTCAGCGAGCAGCTGCGCAAGCTGGAAGAGCGCGCCGGCGTGCCGCTGGTGACACGCGGCCGCCACGGCGCGCAGCCGACGCCTGCCGGGCAGCGGCTGCTGGCGCATGCGCGACGCATCCTGGACCTGAACGAACTGGCCTTGCAGGAGCTTCGCGGCCACGCGCTGGAGGGCGAGTTGCGCCTGGCGGTGACCGACTATTTCCGCCCCGGCGAGATCGCCGGCATGCTGCGGCGCCTGCGCGAGCGCTATCCGTACCTGCGCCTGCACGTGACGGTGATGAAAAGCGCGGCGATCGATGCCGCCGCCGAGCGCGACACCTTCGATATCGGCCTGAGCATGCGGCTGCCCGGCACGCGCGGAACGGCCGCGCGCGGCACGGTGCTGCGGCGCGAGCCGCTCGCCTGGGTGGCCGCGCCGGCCGAGGCCGACAGCCTGCCCGCTACGCTGCCACTGGTGCTTCTGCCCGATACGTGCTCGCTGCACCAGTACGTGGTGCAGCGGCTGCTGCGCAAGCGGGTGCCGTTCGAGATCGCGCACTCCGCATCCGGTGTGGCGGGGCTGCACCTCGCGCTGGCTGCCGGACTGGGCCTGTCATGCCTGAACGCGTCGGCGATCGGGCCGGGCGTGGCGCCGCTGGACGCCGTCACCGTCGCGCGGCTAGGGCTGCCGCGGCTGCCGGAAGCGGAGTTCTTCCTGCTGCCAGCGCGGCGCGGCGAGTCTGCCTTCATTGCGCAAGCGCGCGAGGCGCTGACAGCACAATTGGCCTAGCTGGGCCGCTCCAAGTCAGAAAAAGATCACAAATCGGGCGACACCAATAGGTGCGGTTGTGTTGAAAGCAACATATCCGGATTGGGAATAGGAATAATTCGCAATCTCGTTGACCATGACAATCCCGTAATCGATAATTCGCCGGCTTTTTCAAGTTATTACAGTCGATTACAGGCCATGAGAATAAAACTTCACCCGATATGTGCCGCGGTGGCGGGGAGCTTCGTTTTTCAACCGATGCTGGTGTGGGCACAATCCGCACCGGCGACACCGGCGCAGTTGCCGGAGGTCACCGTCAAGGCGGACGTCAGCCGTGAGCTGGGCGCGGGCTACAACCCGCCCAACGCGGTCAGCGCCACCAAGACCGAGGCCCCGCTGCGCGACGTGCCGCAAACCGTCAACGTGGTCACCGCCGAGGTCATGCGCGACCAGCACGCCACCTCGATGCAGGACGCGCTGAAGAACGTGCCGGGCGTGTCGTTCTCGCACGGCGACGGCCAGCGCGACCAGGTCTCGATCCGCGGCTTCACCGCCATCGCCGACCAGTTCGTCGACGGCATCCGCGACGATGCGCTGTACTTCCGCGACATGTCCAACGTCGACCGGGTGGAGGTCATCAAGGGTCCGGCAGCCGTGCTGTACGGTCGCGGCTCCTCCGGCGGCCTGATCAACCGCGTGACCAAGAAGCCGGGCATCGACGTCACCGACTTCGCGCTCAGCTACGGCATGTGGGCCGACCGCCGCGCCGAGGCTGACGTCGGCCGCGTGTTCGCGGACGGCGCCGCGGCGTTCCGTGTCACCGGCGCAGTGCAGAAGGCCAACAGCTACCGCTCGCAGCAGTTCCTGGACCGCGCGGCGATTGCGCCGTCGCTGGAGCTGCGCGTCGCGCCCGAGACCACCGTGCTGTTCCAGGCCGACTACCTGGAAGACCGTCGCGTCACCGACTTCGGCATCCCGGCGTACCGCGGGCGGCCGGTGGACGTGCCCGCCTCGCGCTACTACGGCGCGGCCAACGCGCGCGACGCCGACTACTCGCAGTCGCGTGTGTTCTCCGGCACCGCCACCATCAACCATCGCTTCAATGAGAACTGGTCGATCCGCAACGCCACGCGCTACTACCACTACTCGCTGGACCGCAACAACACGCTGACCGCCGCGGTCAACGAAGCGGCGCAGACCCTGACCATGAACCACGGCAATGTCCGCCGCGAGGAACATGGCTGGTTCAACCAGACCGACCTCATCCAGAAGGCGACCATCTTCGGCACCAAGCACGAGATCCTGTACGGCATGGAGATCGGCCAGCAGAACAAGGACCAGATCAACAACACCAAGCCGGTGCCGGGCACCTTCAACCTGTTCAACCCGGTGCTGCCGGTGCTGCCGCGCCTGGCGCCGGGCAACCCGACCACCTCGAACCTGGGCATCTTCGACACGCTGGCGTTCTACACCCAGGACATGATCACCTTCAGCGAGCAGTGGAAGGCGCTGGTCGGGGTGCGCTACGACAACTTCCAGCAGGAAACCCGCAACCGCATCGCCGGCCAGCGCGACCTGTCGCGCAGCGACTCCGCCTGGAGCCCGCGTGCCGGCCTGGTGTGGCAGCCGAGCAAGACCCAGTCGTACTACGTGTCGTGGAGCAAGTCGTTCCAGCCGTCGGGCGAGGCCTTTGCGCTGGCGGCCAACAATGCCGACCTGTCGCCGGAGACCACCAGCAACACCGAGGTGGGCGCCAAATACGACTGGCTGAACGGCAAGGCCAGCACCACGATCTCGCTGTTCCGCCTGGAGCGCAGCAATATCAAGGTCGCCAACGCCACCAATACGGCGCTGCTGCCGATCGGCGAGCAGCGCACCGACGGCGTGGAGCTCTCCGGCGCGGCCGAGCTGGGTAGCGGCTGGCGCATGCTGGCCGGCTACGCCTATCTGGATGCCACCATCACCAAGTCCAGCGCCGCGCTGCAAGGCAAGCGCGCCACCATCACGCCGCGCCACTCTGGCAACCTGTGGGTGACCAAGGACCTGGGCCACGGCTTCGGTGTTGGCCTTGGCGCCAACCTGGTCGGTGCGCGCTATGCCGACCCGCAGAACACCGTGACCCTGCCCGGCTATGTCACCGCCGACGCGATGGCCTGGTACCGCCGCGGTGCCTTCGAGGCCCAGCTGAACGTGTACAACCTGTTCGACAAGGGCTACATCGTCTCGGCGCACGGCACCAACGCCAACCTGAACATGCCGGGCGCTCCGCGCAGCGTCATGGCCACCCTGCGCTACCGCATGTAAAGCGCAGCATCGGGGACAAAAAGAAACCGGGCGGTTCATCACCGCCCGGTTTTTTTTCGCCTGCGGTTTCTTCACCAGCGGGGCAGGCAACGGCATGCCCCGGAGAAACCCTGAGTGCCGGCAGCGATCAGTGCTCGCGCTCCCAGGTCTGGGTGCGTCCGAGCAGGCTGATGCCGATGAAGCCGCGCACGTTGAGCTTGTTGCCATCCTCGGTGAGCGACATCTTGCTCTTGTAGACCTTGCCGTTTTCCGGATCGAGGATCTCGCCGCCGCTCCACTCGTTGTCGCCGGTCTTGCGCAGGCCGGACAGGATGGTCATGCCGATCAGGGGCTGGTCCTTGCGCGCGTCGGTGCACTTGTCGCAGACGCGCGGCTTGCCGTCGCCGTCGACGAAGCTCTTGAGCAGGCGTCCGCTGTAGACGCCGTTCTTCTCGGTGATCTCCACCAGCCCGCGCGGCTTGCCGGTGTTGTCGTCGATGGTCTTCCACGTGCCGGTGGGCGTGGCCTGCGCCAGCGCCGCGGCGCTTCCGAGCAGGGTGGCGGCAAGCACCGCGGCGCGCATGGTGCAGGCGATGAGGGAAGGGCTGCGCATGATGTCTCCTTTGAGGTCCGTAGCCACGCCAATCTACTGGCGCAGCCGCCGCGCCGCAATCCGGCGCGGACCGGCGCGCGCCCTTCCGCGGCGCTTGTCCGTTTCCCGCCAGCCCGCACGCAGCGGGCGTTTGCGGGTTTTTGTGGCGCAGCAAAACGCGCCTGCGCACGGCCGCTGAAGCAATCCTCTAAGCGGACGTACGACGCACCGCGCGCCACCTCGCCGCGTCCTGCGCGACGGTGCGAACGCATCCGCAAAGCGCGGCGCGCGTGCCCCGGATCGAGCGGCACGACGCGACCTCGCGGGAGCGACTGCCGGAGTGTTGCCACGACGCTTCGCTGTCGTCGCGTCTTGGCTCGAGCGCAACGCTGCGATGCCGCCGCGTTGTCCTTGCGATGCCTTCGCGATGCCCTTTCGATGTTGCGTCGATGCAAACCGTTGCGTGCACGCATCACTCTCGCGCGCGCTCGGCGATGGTGTCGCGCAGTGGCCGACGCCGGTGTCGTCGAACATCGAGCAGGGCGTCGCGCGTGCGTACCGGGCGGAGTGTGTAAAGCATGCAGGGCGCGCGCCGGTGATGGTGTCGCGCGCGTGTCGAAGCGTGCCGCCGCACGACTCGACGCGCGCCGCTCGCGCATTGGTGCATCGCCCGCAAAGCCTTTGTCTATGCGGCTTTTCGGAAAGCGCGAGGACATTCGGTAGCGCTGTTCGCAGTCGTCGCGCGCACGCTGCGCGGCTTGTCATCGCTACGCGCGACGGTGTGTAAAAGCTGCGGCGCGCGCGGTCGGTGAAGGGGCATCGCGCGGCGTGCGCGAGTGCGCGTGGTGGGTCTCGACACCGGCATGCGCGCGACGCGTTTCGATGTCGTCGGCAACGTCTTCGTGACGACGCGCGTGAGAACTAGTTGGAGCGATGCATGCAGGCAAGTTTTTTTGCACTTTTTTCTTAACATCATCGTGCAAACGAATTATGATTCGCCTTGACAAGAGTCTCACTTCATTGCAGCGAAGCAGGAAGCAAGATGGAACCGAAAAGCGCGATGCGCGCTTCGATGCAATGACGAAGGTAGTAGCTGAGGAGCACGAGAACTTTGACGCAGACCAGGCCCGACCGGCTTCCTAAAACGCGTGCAGTCTCCCTTGGTCCATTGACGGGTTGGACCCGCTACCACCGAATGAATGCCGCCTGCCGTGCGCGAGGCCAAGCCCGCACCGCAGGCCTGCTGTCCGATATCTCCTCATTTCTGGCCGCGCGCCGGCTCAACGGGCGGTGCGGGCTGATCGAATATTCCAGGGCGCGGCATGTGCCCGAGACCCGCTTGCGGGCTCGCGCCGGCCGCCGAAGCACCGCCATGGGCGGTGTGCCCGCAACCGAATTCATTAGCGTGCAGCAGTGGTCGGGCCGCACGCCGATGAATCGCTCGCTCGACTGGGGCCGCGCTGCTGTGGCGCGCCTCGGGTCGGTCGGGTCGCCAACTTAGGTCATTCGATATTCACTCTCTAGTGAAGGAGTTATCCATGGCAACTGCTGCAAAGAAAAAGCCGGCGGCTAAGAAGGCCGCCAAGCCGGCCGCCAAGAAGGCTGCTGTGAAGAAGGTCGCCGCCAAGAAGGCTGCACCGGCCGCCAAGAAGGCAGCCGCCAAGAAGGCACCGGCCAAGAAGGCCGCGGTGAAGAAGGTCGCCGCCAAGAAGGCAGCACCGGCCAAGAAGGCCGCCGCCAAGAAGGCAGCACCGGCCAAGAAGGCCGCGGTGAAGAAGGTCGCCGCCAAGAAGGCAGCACCGGCCAAGAAGGCAGCCGCCAAGAAGGCGCCCGCCAAGAAGGCCGCGGTGAAGAAGGTCGNCCGGCCAAGAAGGCCGCCGCCAAGAAGGCAGCACCGGCCAAGAAGGCCGCGGTGAAGAAGGTCGCCGCCAAGAAGGCAGCACCGGCCAAGAAGGCAGCCGCCAAGAAGGCGCCCGCCAAGAAGGCCGCGGTGAAGAAGGTCGCCGCCAAGAAGGCAGCACCGGCCAAGAAGGCAGCCGCCAAGAAGGCGCCCGCCAAGAAGGCCGCTGCCAAGAAGGCTGCGCCGGCCAAGAAGGCTGCTGCGAAGAAGCCGGCCGCCAAGAAGGCTGCTGCCAAGAAGCCGGCTGCCAAGAAGGCTGCCGCCAAGCCTGCCGCGGCCCCTGCCGTTGCTCCCGCTTCGGCTGCCAAGACCGCGCTGAACCCGGCTGCTGCCTGGCCGTTCCCGACGGGCAACCGTCCGTAAGCTGCGCCGCCACGGCGTGGACCTTAGCTGTTCCGCAAGGAACCACCACGGCACGCAAGTCGTGCCTGCATGACCGGATACCGCGTATCCGGTCCGCAAGACACCTGAGTCTTGCCGACCCGCCGATGGCAACCGCCCGGCGGGTTTTTTCATGGGCGCGCGCGGGCCACGTCCGCCAGAGCGGCCAAAGAAAAAAAGCGCCGCACCCTTGCGGGTACGGCGCCCGGGGTGCGCCTTGGGTGACGGCCTGCGTGGCCGTCAGTGCGTGACGCGGGTCACGCCGCCGGAGGACAGCAGCCGCACCCGTTCGCCAGGGCGGAAGGCTTCGTCGGCCTCCTGCGTGATCGCGCGCATCTCGCCGTTGTCCAGGCGCACGGTGATTTCAAGCGCGCGGCGCTGGTTGATCTTGTTCTCGGCCGCGCTGCCGGCGATGCCGCCCAGTACCGCGCCTAGGATGCCGGCCGCCACCGCGCCATTGCCGCCGCCGATGGTGCTGCCGGCCGCGACGCCGCCGATGGCGCTGCCGGCCAGCGTGCCGGCGCCGGTCTGGCCGCCCTGGATGGTGACCTCGCGGATGCCTTCGACCACGCCGTAGCGCACGGTCTGCTCACGCTGCGCCTGGCCGGTGCCGTAGACGCTGTTGGAATTCGATTGCGTGGCGCAGCCGGCCGCCAGCGTGGCAACCAGGGCCGCCCCAAGGACGGCAAGCGCGCCGCCGCGTAGCGTGTTGTTCATGTCAGTTCCCGAAAAATTCGCCACGCGCCGGCCGCAGGTCAGGCGTAGCGGTACCCGAATGCAGACTGGAACCGGTTGCCGATTTCGTCGCGCGACAACCAGTGGTTCTGCGGACCCTGCTGCGCGATCTTGACCGACCCCATCAGCGATGCGAGGCGGCCGGTCGTTTCCCAGTCTAATCCGTTTTCAATGCCGAAGAGCAGGCCGCCGCGGAAGGCGTCGCCACAGCCGGTCGGGTCGACGATGCGCTCGGCCACGACGGCCGGGATCGCGTACTGGCGGCCATCGGCAAAGATGCTGGCGCCGCGTTCGCCGTGCGTGACGATGAAGGCACGAACCTTCGCGGCAACCTCGGCGCTGGTCCACGCGGTGCGCGACAGCAGGACCTGCGCCTCGTAGTCATTGACTGTTACATAACTGGCGAGTTCAACGAACTCCCGCAGGTCGTCGCCATTGAACAGCGGCATGGCCTGGCCCAGGTCGAAGATGAACGGCACGCCGGCTTCGGCGAACTGGCGCGCGTGGTGCAGCATCCCTTCGCGGCTGTCGGGCGCAACGATGCCAAGGCTCGGTGCCTGCGCGCCGACCAGTGCGTCCTTGACGTGGTTCAGCTGCGACTGGCTCATTGCGCCAGGGTGGAAGGCGGTGATCTGGTTGTTGTCCAGGTCGGTGGTGATCATGGCCTGCGCGGTGAAGGTCTCCGGCAGCACGCGGATGTGGCCGGTGGGGATCTCCAGCTTGCGCAGGTATTCCAGATAGGGTTCGGCGTCGATGCCGACGGTGGCCATCACCACCGGATCGCCGCCCAGCATCTTGAGCGTGTAGGCGATGTTGCCGGCGCAGCCGCCAAACTCGCGGCGCATGCCGGGCACCAGGAACGAGACGTTCAGCATGTGGATCTGGTCCGGCAGGATGTGTTCGCGGAAGCGTCCGTCGAACGTCATGATGGTGTCGTAGGCGACGGAGCCGCAGATCAGGCTGGCCATGCTCTCTCCAGGTGTCGGGTTGGTTTCGGTGGATCGGCGCCCTCGCGGGCAGAAGCAGTAACGCAGAAAACAGAAGCGGCCGCCCCGTGGTCGCGGGCGGCCGCTGACATCGCAGGCGCGCCGCCTGTTACTTCAGCGCGGCCAGGGCGGCGTCGTAGTCGGGCTCGGACTTGATCTCGGGCACCAGCTGGCTGTACTTGACGGTGTCGTTCTCGTCCAGCACCACCACGGCGCGCGCGGTCACGCCGGCGAGCGGGCCGGTCTTGATGTCCACGCCATAGTTGCCCTTGAACTCGGCGCCGCGCATGGTCGACAGCGGCACCACGTTGGCCAGGCCTTCGGCGCTGCAGAAGCGGCCCATGGCGAACGGCAGGTCGGCGGAGATGGTCAGCACCACGGTGTTGGCCAAGCCGCTGGCGGCTTCGTTGAACTTGCGCGCGGACGCCTGGCACACCGGCGTATCCAGGCTCGGGACGATGTTCAGAACCTTGCGCTTGCCGGCGAAGTCGGCCAGCGTGACGTCCTTCAGGTCCTTGCCGACCAGCGAGAAGGCCGGGGCCTTGTCGCCGGCTTGCGGGAACTTGCCTGCGACTTCGATGGCGTTGCCGCCGAGGGTGACGTTGCTCATGTCTACTCCTTGATATCTGATGGGTTTCCGGTTGCGATCCGGAGCGGGGGCAAGGCTCGCTGCAAGACTCGGATTCGGTCCGGCGGCGGGCCAGGAATTCAGGGATAAAAAATCAGCACGCGATAGTTGGCTGGCGCCTGCTGCGTCCGGAATCGTACCCGAACCGGCAGCTCCATGCCCGCGCGCAGCCCTTGCGCGGCAAAGGCCTGCTGCGACGGCTCCAGGTATTCCGCGGGCTGCAGCACCCGGCGCAGCAGCAACTGGTCCTGCAGGTCGGTCATCACCAGTTCGATCGCCGGCAGCGCGGTGCTGGCGCGGCCCAGGTTGCGCAGGGTGACGGCCAGCAGGTAGGTGTCACCGCCTTCATCCTGGCGCTGCAGCTGCGAGGTCTCGATGCGCAGCGCATCGATGTCGCGCCACGGCGGCACCGTGCAGCCCAGCGGCGCGCATGCCGCCTCGAGTGCCGGGCGCAGCATCGGAAAGTGCCCGGCGAGCTGGCTGCGCCCCAGGTACGCAAGCTGCAGCAGCGCGGCGATGGCGAGTACCACGGCTGCCACGCGCCACGCGGCGCCGGGCACGGCAATGGGCCGGCGCGGCTGGCGTTCACGCTCGCGCTCGCGCGCGTGCCGCAGGAAGTCGGGGGCGAACATCGGGCCGGCCGGTGCTTCGGCGCGGACCCAGCGGCGCGTCGCCTGCTCGCGCGCGACCGCGCCGCCGGTGACGCTGGCAAGGGTGTCGGGGCCAGCGGAGCGCGCTTCGTCCGGCTCGCCGACGGCGGGCAATGCGTTCGGCGGCGTGGCGGCCGGAGCCTGGTCGGCCGGGCGTTGAGTGTGATCTGGCCACGGCGCCGGCTCGGATGCCTGATCGGCCGATGCCGCGCGCAGGAATTCGCTTGCGCTGGGGATGGCGCCGGGGACCGGCGCCGCGGGTTTTTCGACCGGGCCATCGAGCGCGCCGTGATTGAGCGCCGGCCAGGCGGCTGCCGGCGCGGGCGGCTGTGCCGCCGGTGCCGGGGCCGCTTCGGCCACCGGGCTGGCAGCCTCTCGCTGCGCGTCGCGCGCATCGCGGTCGGCGACGGCTGCGTTGGCTTCGCGCAGCGCGCGCTCGATCTCGGCATCGTCCATGCCGGCCTGCGGCGGCACGGCGATGTCCTCGGGCGACGACATCAGCATGGTCGGCGCATCCAGCGCCGGCACGTCGTAGCCGGGGTCGATGGTCGGTGTGAAAGCGGGAGTCGGGGTCGGCGCGGGTGCCGCGGGTGATGAGGCCGGCGGCGCGGTGGTTTCAGCTGCAGCGGGGGCAGGTGCGGCGGTCGCTGCCGGTTTCTGTGCCGGTGCCGGGGCGCTGCCCGCAGTGGTGCCCGCCGGCAGCGGAATCTCGATCAGGTGCTCGCGCGCGTCGAACACCGTTTCGCACTGACCGCAGCGCACCAGTCCCTGGCGCAGCCGCAGCTGGTCGGCGACCAGCCGGAAGGCGGTGCGGCAGGCCGGGCAGCGCGTGACTAGCTTGACGGCGGCCATCTGGCGGAATCAGGGGCGGGTGCCGTGCAGGCAGACCCAGCCTTCCTCGCTGCGC
Source organism: Cupriavidus taiwanensis (assembly GCF_900250075.1). Lineage (NCBI taxonomy): Bacteria > Pseudomonadati > Pseudomonadota > Betaproteobacteria > Burkholderiales > Burkholderiaceae > Cupriavidus > Cupriavidus taiwanensis. The sequence goes on along the minus strand of NZ_LT977070.1, from coordinate 3,184,692 downwards.
CATACCGTCAGCGGCAGCCAGGGTGCGTAGGCCGCGGCGACTTCGTCGGCCTGGCGCTCCAGCACGCCGGACAGCACCAGCCGCCCGCCGGCGCGCACGCGCGCGCTCAGCATGGCCGCCATCAGCTTGAGCGGGTTGGACAGGATATTGGCGACCACCAGGTCGTAGCTGGCGTCGGACACCGATTCCGGCAGCGCGAACGAGGCCTCGACGTGGTTGCGCTCGGCGTTGTAGCGCGACGCTTCCACGGCGTTGGGGTCGATGTCGATGCCGACCGTGTCGCCCGCGCCCAGCTTGCGCGCCACGATCGCCAGGATGCCGGAGCCGCAGCCGTAGTCGAGCACGGTTTCGCCCGGCGTCAGGTTTTGCTCCAGCCACTGCATGCACAGCCGCGTGGTGGGGTGGCTGCCGGTGCCGAAGGCCAGGCCGGGGTCCAGCTCCAGCACCACGGCGTCGGGTTCGGGCGCGTCGTGCCACGACGGCACCACCCAGATGCGCTCGCCCACGCGGATCGGCTCGAACTGCGATTGCGTCAGCCGCACCCAGTCCTGGTCCTCGACCGCGCGCAGCTGGTATGCCGGCACCGGGTCGATGCCGAGCTGGTTGGCGGCGGCTGCCACCACCACGGCCGGATCGGCGTCGTCGCCGAACAGCGCAACCACGCGCGAGCGGTTCCACGCGAGTTGCTTCGGCTCCAGCCCGGGCTCGCCAAACAGCGGCTGCTCGTCGGGCGTGTCGGCGTCGGCGTCTTCCACCGAAACCGACAGCGCGCCGAGGTCGAACAGGGCGTCAGACCAGGCTTCGGCCTGGTCCTGCGCCACTTCGATCACACATTCCTGAAATGCCACGGGCTTCCTTCTGTTGCTGCCTATTGCTCAGGCCGATGCTCAGGCCGATGCATCAGGCCGATGCTCAGGCCTTCGCGCGTTCTGCCAGCCGATGCTCGAGATAATGGATGCTGGTGCCGCCCTCGACGAAGTTGGCGTCCATCATCAGCTCGCGGTGCAGCGGCACGTTGGTCTGGATGCCGTCCACCACCATTTCCGACAGCGCGATGCGCATGCGGGCGATAGCCTGCTCGCGCGTGGCGCCGTAAGTGATGATCTTGCCGATCATCGAATCGTAGTTGGGCGGGACGAAGTAACCATCATACGCGTGCGAGTCGACCCGCACACCCGGGCCGCCGGGCATGTGCCAGGCGGTGATGCGCCCCGGCGACGGAATGAACTTGAACGGGTCCTCGGCGTTGATGCGGCACTCGATCGCGTGGCCGCGGAACTGCACGTCCTTCTGGCGGAAGCGCAGCTTCTCGCCGAAGGCGATGCGGATCTGCTCCTGCACGATGTCGATGCCGGTGATCATCTCGGTGACCGGGTGCTCGACCTGCACGCGCGTGTTCATCTCGATGAAGTAGAACTCGTTGTTCTCGTACAGGAACTCGAACGTGCCGGCGCCGCGGTAGCCCATCTTCTTGCAGGCCTCGGCGCAGCGGTCGCCGATGCGCTCGATCAGGCGGCGCGGAATGTGCGGCGCGGGGGCTTCCTCGATCACCTTCTGGTGGCGGCGCTGCATCGAGCAGTCGCGCTCGCCCAGCCAGATGGCCTGCTTGTGCTGGTCGGCCAGGATCTGAATTTCCACATGGCGCGGGTTCTCGAGGAACTTCTCCATGTAGACCTCCGGATTGCCGAAGGCGCGGCCGGCTTCTTCCCGCGTCATGTTGACGGCGTTGATCAGCGCGGCTTCGGTATGCACCACGCGCATGCCGCGGCCACCGCCGCCGCCGGCGGCCTTGATGATCACGGGGTAGCCGACGCGGCGCGCGGTCGCCAGGATTTCCTTGGGATCGTCGGGCAGGGCGCCGTCCGAGCCGGGCACGCACGGCACGCCGGCCTTGATCATGGCCTGCTTGGCCGAGACCTTGTCGCCCATCAGGCGGATGCTGTCGGCGGTCGGGCCGATAAAGACGAAGCCGGATTTTTCCACGCGCTCGGCAAAGTCCGCGTTCTCGGACAGGAAGCCGTAGCCGGGGTGGATGGCCTGCGCATCGGTCACCTCGGCGGCCGAGATGATGGCGGGCATGTTCAGGTACGACAGCGGCGACGGGGCCGGGCCGATGCAGACGGCCTCGTCTGCCAGGCGCACGTACTTGGCCTCCTTGTCGGCCTCGGAGTACACCACGACCGTCTTGATGCCCAGCTCGCGGCAGGCGCGCTGGATGCGAAGAGCGATTTCGCCGCGGTTCGCGATCAGAATTTTTTCAAACATGGTCTCTCTCTGCGAGAACAGTAGCGGTCCCGCTGCGTGGCGCCATGGCGCGCCGGGCGCGCGCCGCGATGGCCTGTGGCCATCCGGGCGGCGAGACTGCGGGAACTGCATGGAACTGCACGGAACGGGCCGCGAAGCCCACAGCGTCCGTGGCGGGGAAGCGCCCCGGCATGCCGTGCGGGCAGGGGCCGCAGTGGACCGCTGGCGCGGGCGGCTGCAGCATCGGGCCCGGCATGCCGGTCAGGATCAGCCGATGACGAACAGCGGCTGGCCGTATTCCACCGCCTGGCCGTTCTCGACCAGGATTTCCTTGATGACGCCGGCCTTGTCGCACTCGATCTCGTTGAGCAGCTTCATGGCTTCGATGATGCAGACGGTCTGGCCTTCCTTGACCGTGTCGCCGACGTTGACGAAGGGCGCGGCGCCCGGCGACGGCGCACGGTAGAACGTGCCCACCATCGGCGAGGTCACCACATGGCCGGCGGGAAGCTGCGCAACCGGCTCGGCCGCGGGTGCTGCGGCACTGGCCGGGGCGGCCGCGGCCTGCGCGGCGGCGGGCAGGGCCTGCATCTGCGGCATGGCCATCGGCGCGGCGATGACTTGCGGCGGTTGCTTGACGATGCGTACCTTGCCGTCGCCTTCGGTGACTTCCAGCTCGGAGATGCCGGATTCGGCCACCAGGTCGATAAGCGTCTTCAGCTTGCGCAGGTCCATCTTTTTATCCTCCTGAATCGGGTTTTCCGCCGCTGCCCGGGACGGGCCGTGGCGGAACAATCGTTGTGCCGGCCACCGGAAATCCGCGCCCGCCGTGCCGAGGCACGCCAACGGGCGCAGGCCGCCGGGCGGCGCGCGCAGGTTGTCGAAAAAATCCTTGTGGGGGTTCAGCTCCCCGAACCGTCGGGCGGGGGCTGCTCCTGGCCCAGTACATAGTCCAGCGCCAGCAGGTAACCCTGCCAGCCAAGCCCGCAGACCACCCCGACCGCCACGTCCGAGAAGTACGAGTGGTGCCGGAAGCTTTCGCGCCGGTGCACGTTCGACAGGTGCACCTCGACGAACGGGATCGCCACGCCGGCCAGCGCATCGCGCAGCGCCACGCTGGTATGCGTATAGGCAGCCGGGTTGATGAGGATGAACTCGACCCCTTCCGCGCGGGCGGCATGGATGCGGTCGACCAGCGCTCCCTCGTGGTTGGACTGGAACGTCTCCAGCGACGCGCCGGCTTTCGCCGCGCGTTCGGCCAGGGCCGCGTCGATATCGGCCAGCGTGGTGTGCCCGTAGGTCTCCGGCTCGCGGGTCCCCAGCAGGTTAAGGTTGGGCCCATGCAGGACCAGCACCTTGCGGTAGCGGGGTGAGCGACGGATAGAGCGGGATGCAGTCACGGCGGCTCGACCAGATCAACGAAATTGCGCGGAGATTACCGTAGCTTAGAGGGATTTGTCTAGCACAGGATACAGGCCTCGGCGACCCTTGGCGCGCTGTTGGCGGCGCTTTGAGCACTTTCGCCTCAAAGCAGTCCGCAGGTGAGACAAATCCATCAAGAACGCCGAAATTCCCCGATGTTCGCGGACGAAGTGAATCAAGTGCGCGGCAGCACGGCACGCAGTTCGTCCGCGGTGACACGGCCCATCTTTCGATACTTGACCGATCCGTCCGGATTGATGACGACGGTATAGGGCAGGCCACCTGCGCTGTTGCCGAAATTCCGCGACAGCTCGGTGCCGGCGAAGCCAGCCACGGCCAGCGGATACGCAACCGGTACCTTCTGCGTGAACTGCTGGATGTTGGCTGCCGAATCAATACCGATGCCGACAAATTCCACTTGGCGATGTTTGAACTCCTCATGCAGGGCGGTCAGTTCCGGCATTTCCTCTACACAAGGTCCGCACCACGGGGCCCAGAAGTTGACTACCACGGTCTTGCCGCGCAGCTTGCCAAGATCGAGTTCCGTGCCAGCCGGGTCGGGCAGCCGCGACTGGAACAAGGTTTCGACGGCCTGGTCATTAACTGGCTTGGGCGAAAAAACGAAATGCCCGGCCAGCGCGCCGGCGGCACAGGCAATCACGGCGACAGCGATCCACAACCAGAGGCGGGAGCGGCGGGCGGGCGGGGCGATGGTTTCAGTCATGGAATGGCTGGGGACCGGTAAGAAGGGCTTCAGGCGTTGCCGGCGGCGTCAGCGGCATCGAGCAGGGCTTGCACGGCCTGCACATCGGCGCGTACGGCGCGCCCAGAGGCGTCTGCCCGCATGGCGCCGCGTTCATCGACCGCATCATACAGGGCTATATGGATGCCCACTGGCGCACCCAGTTCCGCGCGGACCTCGCCGGCCAGCAGACGCGCCTCGCGGCGGTCGGGCCACTGGCCTTTCCACAGGAAGCTGAGGGTTTCGACCTCGCCACGGCCGCCGAAGTGGCGGCTTTCGCTGGTTTCGAAGTCGACCCCGGCATTGATCAGGTGCAGCGCGGCATCCTTGGCGCTGTCGCAGAAGCACTGCAGATAGATGTCGGAGTGCTCCGTGGCGGTGCCATTGAGCACCGCGCCGACCAGGTAAGGCCGGAACGGCGCCAGGTCTTGCATTGCCATCACCGCCAGCCGGCGCAGCAGCGCCAGCACGCGCGGCTGGCTGTCGGCGTGGAACAGCGCCTGGTAGGCGCGCACCTCGGCTTCGACCTGCTCGTTGTCGGGCAGCCATTCGCCCGGCACGCGTTGTTCGCCCAGCACCTGGCGCGCAGCCTTGCGCTTGGCGGTGGCGTAGTCGGCACCGTCCTCGGCAATCATGCGGGCGGCGGCCTGGGCGATTTCCTCGCGCAGGCGGGTGGGGTCTGGGGCGGTACGTCGGTTCATGCCCCATGATACCGGAGGCGTATGCCGCCGCGCGCGCTGCCGCAGTGCAGCGAAGGGCGCTGGCGCTCGGGTACAATCGGAGGCTTCCTGCCCGGCCGCCGCCGCGCCGCAAGGCTCCAACCCAGCCGCCGCGCCGCCGGGCCCGAATCCCCACGCCTGCGGGCTTCAAGTCTTTCCGGGAACCCATGCATATTCATATCCTTGGCATCTGCGGCACCTTCATGGGCGGCCTGGCGGTGCTGGCCAAGCAGGCTGGCCACCGCGTCACCGGCTGCGATGCCAACGTCTACCCGCCGATGAGCACCCAGCTCGAAGTCCAGGGCATCGAACTGATCGAGGGCTTTGACCCGGCACAGCTGTCGCTGGAGCCGGACCTGTTCGTGATCGGCAACGTGGTCTCGCGCGGCAATCCGCTGATGGAAGCCATCCTCGACCGCAACCTGCCTTATGTGTCGGGCCCGCAATGGCTGGGCGAGCATGTGCTGGCGCGCAAGTGGGTGCTGGCGGTGGCCGGCACGCACGGCAAGACCACCACCACCTCGATGCTGGCCTGGATCCTGGAGGATGCCGGTTACAACCCCGGCTTCCTGGTGGGCGGGGTGCCGCAGAACTTCGGCATCTCGGCGCGCGTGACGGAATCGGACTTCTTCGTGATCGAGGCCGACGAGTACGACACGGCGTTTTTCGACAAGCGCAGCAAGTTCGTCCATTACCGCCCGCGCACCGCCATCCTGAACAACCTGGAATACGATCACGCCGACATCTTCCCGGATCTGGCCGCGATCGAGACCCAGTTCCATCACCTGGTGCGCACCGTGCCGGGCCAGGGCCGGCTCGTCGTCAATGGCGTGGAAGGGAGCCTGGCGCGCGTGCTCGAGCGCGGCTGCTGGAGCGAAGTGGAGCAGTTCGGCGTGGGCGACTGGCGCGAGAGCGACGCTGCCGGCAGCGAGGCGGCGCCGGGCAAGGACGCATTCGATGTGTGGTTCGGCAACGCCGTCGAGGGCACGGTGGTGTGGGACCTGCAGGGCACCCACAACCGCATGAACGCGCTGGCGGCGATCGCCGCCGCGCGCCATGTCGGGGTGCCGGCGGCGCAGGCGATCGCATCGCTGTCGCGCTTCGCCAACGTCAAGCGCCGCATGGAGGTGCGCGGCGTGGCCGGCGGCGTCACGGTCTACGACGACTTCGCCCACCATCCCACCGCGATCCAGACCACGCTGGAGGGGCTGCGCCGCCGCGTCGGCAATGCCCGCATCCTGGCGGTGCTGGAGCCGCGTTCCAACACCATGAAGCTGGGCGTGATGAAGGCGCAGCTGCCGGCCAGCCTGGAGCAGGCCGACCTGGTGTTCGGCTACGGCGCTCCCGCCGGCAAGGACGCGCTGGGCTGGGACCTGGTTGAAGCACTGGCGCCGCTGGGCGCCACGGCCACCGCGTTCCAGGACCTGGGCGCGCTGGTGCAGGCGGTGCGCGCCGCGGCGCGGCCGGGCGACCATGTGCTGGTGATGAGCAACGGCGGGTTTGGCGGCGTGCACCAGACGCTGCTGGACGCGCTGGCCCAGGGCACGGCCGGCTGACCGGACCCGCCATGCTGCTGTATCTGCACGGATTCCGCTCTTCGCCCCAGTCGTTCAAGGCCCAGCTGGTGCAGGCGCGCATGCGCGAGTGGGGCGTGGGGCGCTACTACGCCTGTCCCACGCTCAATGTCTCGCCGGCGCTGGCCGTGGCCCAGGCCGAGGCGGCGATCCGCGCCGCGCGGGCGGGCGGTGACCAGGAAATCGCCATCGTCGGCTCATCGCTGGGCGGTTTCTATGCGCGCTGGCTGGGCGAGCGGCACGGCTGCAAGACCGTATTGCTCAATCCCGCCATCCATCCCTGGACCGACCTCGAAAGCTACCTGGGCGAACAGCCGTTGTGGCACGGCGGCGGTTCGGTCACGGTCGAACGCCGCCACCTGCAGGAACTGCTGGACCTGCGCGTGGACATCATCACCCGGCCCGAGCGCTATTACCTGATCGCGGCCACCGGCGACGAGGTGCTGGATTACCGCGAAATGGTCGATGCCTGCCCCGGCGCGAAGATCCGCGTGATCGAGGGCAGCGACCACGGCATCAGCGAGTTTGCCGACTACGTCGACGATGTCCTCGCCTTCTGCGGCTATGGCCCCGGCGGCAAGACGCCGGCCGGCACCGGCGCGGCATGAGCGCGCAGTCCGTGCGCCGCTGCGGCTGGAGCCCGCACCTTGCCTTCGACGCGGCCATCCCGCCCAACCTGCGGCGCTGGGTCACCGGCGATGACGGCTCGCTGACGGCGCGGCTGGTGGCTGCCTCCGCGCGCTTCCGTGTGGCGCGCCTGCTGCAGGCGCCGCAGCGCCCGCTCGCCGACGAATGGCAGGCGCTGGGCCAGCCGGACCGCACCCCCGCGCTGACGCGCGAGGTGCTGCTGATCTGCGACGAGATTCCCGCCGTGTTCGCCCACACCGTGGTGCGCCTGCGCCATGCACGCCGCGACTGGCCGTTCCTGCGCGGGCTGGGCGAGCGTCCGCTGGGCGGGCGCCTGTTCGTCGATCCGGCGGTGCGGCGCGAGCCATTCCAGTTTGCGCGGCTGCTGCCGCACCACCCGCTGCGCCAGGCCCTGCACCGCGTGCTGCCGGCCATGGCGGCAGTGCCCATGCTGACCGCGCGGCGCTCGGTGTTCCGGCGCGGCGGCGGCGTCATGCTCGTGACAGAAGTGTTCCTGCCGGACCTGCTGTCGCGGCCATCCCCGGGGACCGAGGCGGTTCCGCATCCCAAATATATGCGGACGACAGACCGAAGCCCTGTTTCGACACACACTACCGAAACCAAGAAAGAGACCACGAGATGAAACTGCAGGGTCGGGTTGCCATCATCACCGGTGCCGCCGCCGGCATCGGCTTTGCCACCGCGCAGCGCTTTGCCGAAGACGGCGCCATCGTCGTGCTGTGCGACGTACAGGAAGCGCGCGTGCGCGAGGCCGCCGCCAGGCTGGCGGCCACCGGCGCCACCGTATCGGCCTACCGCGTCGACGTGACGCGCCGCGAAGAGGTCGACGCCATGGTGGCGGCCGTACTGGCCGCCCACGAGCGTGTCGATATCCTGGTCAACAACGCCGGTATCACCAAGGACGCGCGCCTGGCCAAGATGACCGAGGCCCAGTTCGATGCCGTCATCGACGTCAACCTGAAGGGCGTATTCAACTGTGCGCAGGCGGTGGCCGGGCTGATGACCGAGCAGGGCAAGGGCGTGATCCTGAACGCTTCGAGCGTGGTCGGCCTGTACGGCAATTTCGGCCAGACCAACTACGCCGCCAGCAAGTTCGGCGTGATCGGCTTCACCAAGACCTGGGCGCGCGAGCTGGGCCCCAAGGGCGTGCGCGTGAACGCGGTGTGCCCGGGCTTCGTCAACACCGAGATCCTGCAGACCGTGCCGGACAAGGTGCTGGACGGCATGAAGTCGTCTTGCTGGCTGCGCCGGCTGGCCGAGCCGGCCGAGATCGCCAGCATCTATGCCTTCCTGGCCAGCGACGATGCGAGCTACGTCAACGGCGTGGCGATCGAGGCCAGCGGCGGCATGTCGCTCTGAGCCCGGCGGGCGGCCGGACCGGGGTGCGGTATCATGCCAGGTCTCAGGCCGGTCCTTGGCGGCGCGGCCGCCGGTGCGCCACAGGCTGCCGGCAGGCCGCCGACAGGGCCCGCGCGCCCCGCACCCGTTCCCGTTCGCACGCGTTGATGTCCGGGTGCGCGCGGTGGCACCATTTCTCCCACAGGATCCGCTCCAGCGCTGGCCACAAGGCCGCCCGGCGCGGTTCCGCGCATAGTTGAAAGTACCGATCGATGCAGTTGCTGTTCGAAGAAGGCGGCGAGATCCGCGCCGGCACCGTGCTGAACCAGCAGGGCGAGGCTTACCAGGTGGAGCTGCCGGCCGGCAAGCGCACCAAGGTCAAGTCGCGCGACGTGCTGCTGCAGTTCGCGCAGCCGTCGGCGCCCGAGCTGGTACGCCAGACCGGCGACATGGTGGCCGAGATCGACCTGGACTTCCTGTGGGAATGCGCGCCCGAGGCCGAGTTCGGCTTCGCCGAATTGGCCGCCGACTACTACGGGGCGGAGCCCGGCGCGGTGCAGCAGGCGGCGCTGGCGATGGCGCTGCACGGCAACCCGGTGTACTTCCGCCGCAAGGGGCGCGGCCGCTACCAGCGCGCGCCCGAGGACCAGCTCAAGGCCGCGCTGGCCGCGCTCGAGCGCAAGCGCCAGCAGGCGCTGGTGCAGGCCGAGTATGAGGACCAGCTGAAGGCGCTGACGTTGCCGGAATCGTTCCGCAACAAGGTGCTGCAGTTGCTGTTCAAGCCCGACAAGAACAGCCTCGAATACAAGGCCATGGACGCGGCCTGCAGCGCGCTCGGCATGTCGCCGATGCGGCTGATGGTGGCCGCCGGCGGCGTTGCCAGCGCGCGCGCGCTGCACGAGGCCAAGTTCCTTGCCGAGTGCTTCCCCAAGGGCACCGGCTTTCCCGATACCGACGTGCCCGAGCCGCCGGCCGACCTGCCGCTGGCCGAGGTCGAGGCGTTCTCGATCGACGATGTCACCACCACCGAGATCGACGACGCGCTGTCGGTAACGCAGCTGCCCGACGGCAAGCTGCGCTTCGGCATCCATATCGCCGCGCCGGCGCTGGGTATCCGCCGCGGCGAGCCGCTCGACGCGATCGCGCGCCAGCGCCTGTCGACGGTCTACTTCCCGGGCGACAAGATCACCATGCTGCCGGACCCGGTGGTGGAGCGCTACACGCTGCAGGAAGGCCGGGTTTGTCCGGCGCTGTCGCTGTACGTGACGGTGGACCCGTCGGTGTGGCTGATCACCGGCAGCGAAACCCGCGCCGAGATGGTGCCGATCGCCGCCAACCTGCGCCACAACCTGCTCGACGATGTCATTACCGAGGCCTCGCTCGCCGAGGGCACCGGCGACTACCCGTTCCGCGAGGCGCTGACCCGGCTGTGGCACTTTGCCGGCTACCTGTACGACGAGCGCCAGAAGGCGCGCCTGGCCAGCGGCCTGCGTCCCGAGACCCACAACCGCGCCGACTTCAACTTCTATCTCGACGACCAGGCCGACGGCAGCCAGCGCGTGCGCATCGAGCAGCGCAAGCGCGGCTCGCCGCTGGACAAGATCGTGGCCGAGATGATGATCCTGGCCAACAGCACCTGGGGCAAGCTGCTGGCGGACCATGGCGTGCCCGGCATCTACCGCACCCAGAAGGCATGGGGCATGCACCGCACGCGCATGCAGACGTACCCGGCGCCGCATGAAGGCCTGGGCGTGGCGCAGTACGCGTGGAGCACCTCGCCGCTGCGCCGCTATGTCGACCTGGTCAACCAGTGGCAGATCCTGGCGGTGGCCCAGCATGGCGTGACCGCCAAGCTGGTGGCGCCGTTCAAGCCCAAGGACGCCGACCTGCTGGCCGCGGTGGCCGACTTCGAAGGCACCTACGCCGCCTATGCCGACCACCAGTCGACCATGGAGCGCTACTGGTGCCTGCGCTGGCTCAAGCAGGAAAACCGCGAGCGCATGGTGGCCTCGGTGCTCAAGGAAGGCGCGGTGCGCTTTACCGAGATCCCGCTGGTGACGCGCGTGCCCGAACTGGTGCAGGCGCAGCGCGGCACCCAGGTGCTGCTGGAGATCGGCGAGACCGACGAGATCACGCTGGAGGTCTCATGCCGGGTGCTGGAGATCTTTGCCGGTGAAGGGGAAGTCCCTGAGGAAGAGCTGGAAAGCGACGAGGAAGCCGCTGAAATGTCTGCCGAAGCCGCAGCCGAGGCGGCGGCCGAGGAAGCCGCCGAGCACGCCGCGGGCGTGCCGGATCAGCAGCCGGCCGAAGCGGGCGGCGACGCCGGCGGCGAGGCGTCGGGCGAGCGCGACACCGACACCCCGGCGGCCGGCTGAAGCCTTCGGAAATCCGCGGGGCTCCCTTACAATGCGGGTCTGATCCGGGGCCCGCTGCCCCGCTCTGCCAGCCGGCACCGGCCATAGCGCCGCGCTGGTCTCCCGAGCCCTCATCCATCCATCGTGAACGCCACTCTTGCCGCTTCCCGCCCCTGGTGGCATGCCAGGTGGCACAACAGCAGTATGCTCGCCCGGGCGCTGGCCATTTCCGTGGCCGTGCACGCGCTGCTGCTGATGGTGCGGGTGGCCGCGCCGGAAGTGTTCGAGATCAAGCGCAGCGACGCCGCGCTGGACGTGGTGCTGGTCAATGCCAAGTCCGCCCAGAAGCCGCGCAACCCGACCGCGCTGGCGCAGGCCAACCTCGACGGCGGCGGCGACCATGACCTGCAGCGCGCCACCACGCCGTTGCCGGCGCAGACCCTGACGCAGGAGGGCGACCTGGTGCGCCAGGTGCAGCGCCGCGTCGAGCAGCTGGAACAGGAGCAGCAGCGCCTGCTGACCCAGTCGCGCGAAGCCGCCCCAGCGGTGCGCAACCAGCCGCTCAAGCCGGGCGAGAAGCGCCAGGACACACCGCAGCGCGGCCAGGACGAGCGCACCTCGGCAGACGAGATGGCCAGGCTGGAAGCCGAGATCGGCCGCAACCTGGAGCACTACGCCAAGCGGCCCAAGCGCTTCCAGCTGACCGCCACCAGCGCGCAGGCGGTCGACTACGCGCAGTACTACGACCGGCTGCGCCGCAAGATCGAGGCGCGCGGCACCACGGACTTCCCGCAACGCAACGGCAAGCCGCTCTACGGGCAGCTGATCCTGGTGATCAACGTCAACCGGCAGGGCAAGCTCGGCTACAACCGCGATGGCTACAACGTCGATGCCATCGACGTGGTCAAGAGCTCGGGCGATCCCGCGCTGGACCGCCAGGCGGTGGCGATCGTGCGCGCGGCCGCGCCGTTCGGCGCCTTTACCGCGGAGATGTCGGCGCGCCAGGACATCCTCGAAGTCATATCCACTTTCAAGTTTTCGCGCAGCGGGCTGGAAACCCGCCTGCAGGCACGCTGATGACATCCACTGACCCTTCCCAAGCCAGCGCCGACCGCTATGTGGTGATCGGCAACCCGGTCGCGCACAGCCGTTCGCCGGCGATCCACGCCGCCTTCGCGCGCCAGACCGGCGAGGCCGTGCAATATGACCGCCTGGAGGCGCCGCTGGACGGGTTTGCCGACATCGTGCGCCAGTTCTTCGCCGACGGCGGCTACGGCTGCAACGTGACCGTGCCGTTCAAGCTGGAGGCCTATGATCTGGCCGACCGCCTGACCGAGCGCGCCGAGGCCGCCGGCGCGGTCAACACGCTGTGGATCGAAGAAGGCCTGATCCACGGCGACAACACCGACGGCATCGGCCTGGTGCGCGATATCCAGGACAACCTCGACACCCTGATCGAAGGCAAGCGGGTGCTGCTGCTCGGCGCCGGCGGCGCCGCCATGGGCGCGATGCTGCCGCTGATCGAATGCCGGCCTTCGCGCATCGTGGTGGCCAACCGCACCGCATCGCGCGCCAGCGACATGCTCGAGGAGTTTGTCGAGGCGGCCGACCAGTATGGCGTCGAGCTGTGGGGCGGCGGCCTCGATGCGCTCGAGGGCCTGTCCGAGGATGAAGCCGTCGACGTGGTGATCAATGCCTCGTCGAGCAGCCTGCAGGGCGAGGTGCCGCCGGTGCCCGAGTTCCTGCTGGGCGAGGGCGTGCTGGCCTACGACATGATGTACGGCGCCGAGCCCACCGTGTTCCTGCAGTTCGCCGCACGCTGCGGCGCGCGCGTGAGCGACGGCCTGGGCATGCTGGTCGAGCAGGCCGCCGAGGCCTTCTATATCTGGCGTGGCGTGCGGCCCCGCACCGCGCCCGTGCTGGCCGAGCTGCGCGCCGCGCTGCAGGCCGAACCCAAGGGCTGACCGGGACGCCGCCGGCCATGGCCAACCGCAACCGCACGGCCAGTGCCGCCCGCACCCACGCGGCGCCGGCGCGCGCCGTCTTCAATCCGGTGCGCTGGCTCGGCTACCTGCTGGGCTGCGTGGTCGCCGGGGTGGTGGCGATGCAGCTGTACTTCTTCGTGCAGATCGCCAGCTGGCAGTACCTCAATCCCGCCACCACCACCTTCATGCGCGCCGAGCGCTGGCGCCTGTGCGGCATCAATGTGTGGAGCTGCGGCCTCGACCGGCAATGGGTGCCATACGACCGCATCTCGCGCAACCTCAAGCGCGCGGTGATCGCCAGCGAGGACGCCGACTTCGTCAACCATCCCGGCTATGAGCTCGATGCCATGCTCGATGCCTGGGAGCGCAACAAGAAGCGCGGGCGCATCGTGCGCGGCGGCTCCACCATCACGCAGCAACTGGCCAAGAACCTGTTCCTGTCGTCCGAGCAGCATTACCTGCGCAAGGGCCAGGAGCTCGCCATCACGTGGATGCTCGAGTTCTGGCTCGACAAGCAGCGCATCTACGAGATCTATCTGAATTCGGTGGAGTGGGGCGAGGGCGTGTTCGGCGCGCAGGCCGCGGCGCAGCACTACTTCCGCACCAGCGCCGACAAGCTCAGCGTGGGCCAGTCAGCGCGCCTGGCGGCGGCGCTGCCGGCGCCCAAGTGCTTCGACAAGAAGGAGTACTGCGCCAACGTGCGCGTGAACTTCCGCGCCAAGGCGGGCATCATCGCGCGGCGGATGGGGGCAGCGACGTTGCCCGACTGAGGCCGCCGCCCTCAGCTCAGCCACCCCTTCCTGCGGAAATACACCAGCGGGATTGCCGCCGACACCGCCATCAGCGCAATCGCCCACGGATAGCCGGCACCCCAGTCCAGTTCCGGCATGAACTTGAAGTTCATGCCGTAGATGCTGGCGATCAGCGTGGGCGGCATCAGCGCCACCGACACCACCGAGAACAGCTTGATGATCTTGTTCTGGTTGATGTTGATGAAACCGACGGTGGCGTCCATCAGGAAGTTGATCTTGTCGAACAGGAACGCGGTGTGGTTCTCGATCGAGTCGATGTCGCGCAGGATCTGGCGCGCCTCGTCCTGCTGCTCGGCCGACAACAGCTGGCTGCGCATCAGGAAGGACACCGCGCGACGCGTGTCCATCACGTTGCGGCGGATGCGTCCGTTCAGGTCTTCCTCGCGCGCGATGGTTTCCAGCACGTCGGCCGCGGCGGCATCGGTCACGTTCTCGGCCAACACGCGGCGGCTGGCTTCTTCCAGGCGTTCGTAGATTTCCTCGATCGAGTCGGCCGAGTATTCGGCGTCGGTCGCGTACAGGTCCATCAGCACGTCCTTGGCATTGCGCACCGAGCCTGGGCGCATGCGCGCGCGCAGCCGCACCAGGCGGAACACCGGCAGGTCTTCGTCGTGGATGGAGAACAGCACGTCCTTGGTCAGCACGAAGGCGACGCGCACGTTGCGCGACACCTCTTCCTCGTCGAGCAGGAAGTCGGTGCGGATATGGATGTTCTCGTCCTCGCCCTCGAAATAGCGCGCGGACGCTTCCAGGTCGCCCAGGTCTTCCAGTTCAGGAAGGGCGACGCCATAGGCTTCCTTGATCCAGTTCAGTTCCTCGTCGTCGGGATTGACGACATCGATCCAGATCGGCTTGTGCTGCAGCAGCTCATTGCGCTCGTCGACCTGCTCCTGGGCAAGCCGGCCTTTTTGCAGGACGAACAGGTTGATCATCCCCGGGATTCCTTATTGCTGATTGCGACGAAAAACAAAGACAAGCGCGAAGACAAGCGCAGGCGGCTCGCCGCATTCCCAGGTATTGCGTCATGCCCCGTCATGGCCGCGCGGCATGCCGCGCAAGGCCGGGCCACGGGCAAGCGTGATCGCGCTGTGCCGCGGCTGCGCGGGGCAGGCGGACAAGGCGATGGCGTTTGCCTGGGTTGGCTGGCTAGCCGGGAGAGGGAAGATCCGCCCCGGTGGGCGCGCATGGAGGCGCCGCCGGTGGCACGGAAAGACACTCGCCCGCAGTTCTGACTGCGGGCAAGGCCGACGAAGCGCGGAGCCGGGTGCTCCGGGCGGGTCGTCGTTACGCAGCCCGCAGTGACATGGCATTCGCAGAGGTCGCAGCGTTGCCGCGCCAACTCGAACACCCGATGCTACTGCCCACGTAATTTCTCCGGGATTGTGATGGCCGCGAGTGTAGCCCAACGGAGGGTGGCTTGTTAAGTGAAATCTCCGCGACGGGCGCGCGCCGTTGCCGCTCCGCGACCCGTGGCGCGCCCCGGGGACGTGCCCCGGGGTGTCAGCCGAAAGCGCCACGGAGCCGCCGCCACAGCAGCGGCGCCAGCATCACCGAGGACAGCGCCAGGAACATCAGCACGATCGCGGCGTAGTCCTGCCAGTGCGGCTGCTCGCCCAGCAGCCACATTCCGGAGAACACGCCGACCACCGGGATAAACATGATCGACAGGCTCGACACCACCGGCGGCAGGCTGCGCGCCAGCCCGAACCAGACCAGGTGGCAGAAGGCGAAGACCACTACCGCGTTATAGGCGATCGCGGCCCATTCGATGGCGGTGGGCATGCGCCAGCCGTCTTCCAGCAGCAGCGTGCCCAGCGCCAGGAAGGGCAACGTCACGGCCAGCATCCAGAAGGTCATGGCGCCGATCGGCACGTCGGTCGGGGTGCGCTTCATCAGCTGGGTGCCGAAGCCCCAGCCGGCCGCGGCCAGCAGCATCAGCAGCGTGCCGGCCGGGCTGCCGGTCAGCGCGGCGAGCTCGCCCGACAGCAGCAGCACCGTGCCCGCCAGCGCGCAGCCGATGCCCAGCCAGGCCCATGCGCCGATGCGCTCGCGGAAGAACACCAGGCCCCAGACCACCGCCCAGATCGGCATGGTGTAGCCCAGGATGGCGGCGCGGCCCGACGACAGCAGCTTGACCGCGCAGATTGCGAACAGGTGCCAGATCACCATGTTGGGCAGCGCCAGCCGCAATACCGTGCCCCATTCGCGCCGCGGCACGGCCAGCGAATCGCCGCGCAGCCGCAGCGCCACCCCCAGCGCCCCCAGCCCGCCGGCCATGCACAGCAGGCGAAAGCCCATCGCCGGGAAATGCGCCACGCCCACCTTCATGATGGGCCAGTTGATGCCCCAGGCGAGCGTCAGCACCACAAGCAGGAAGAGACCACGGCGATCGAGAGACATGACGGGACGCGGCTGTGCGGGATGCCGCGCATTGTTTTGAGACGAAGCGCAAAACGATAGCACGCAGCGGGTAAAATTGCCGAAAGCGACATATGCTGCAGGGATGAAAGGTTTTCACGCCGCTGCGGCCAACCGCGCCGGCCGAGTCCATCGGCCTGATCGGCCAGATGGGCCAGGATCGGCCTCACGATGAGACGCCGGCGCCACCAGGACATTCCGAGTACCCATGACTTTCACCGAGCAGCTTGCTGCCGCCTGGCAGCGCAACGATTCCCTCCTGTGCGTCGGGCTCGATCCTGATCCGCACAAGCTTCCGCTGTCCCTGACCGGAGCCGGCGGCGCCATCTTCTCGTTCTGCCGCGAGATCGTCGACGCCACCGCCGACCTGGTCTGCGCCTTCAAGCCGCAGATCGCGTACTTCCATTCGCAGCGCGCCGAAGACCAGCTCGAGCAACTGATCCACTATATCCACGATGCGCACCCTGGCATCCCGGTGATCCTCGACGCCAAGCGCGGCGACATCGGCTCGACCGCCGAGCACTATGCGCTGGAAGCCTTCGAGCGCTACAAGGCCGATGCGGTCA
Organism: Cupriavidus taiwanensis; assembly: GCF_900250075.1. NCBI lineage: Bacteria > Pseudomonadati > Pseudomonadota > Betaproteobacteria > Burkholderiales > Burkholderiaceae > Cupriavidus > Cupriavidus taiwanensis. The sequence goes on along the minus strand of NZ_LT977070.1, from coordinate 3,167,870 downwards.
CGGTCAGCCCGTACATGGGCTTTGACTCGATGCAGCCCTATCTCGCCTACCCGGGCCGCGGCGTGATCGTGCTGTGCCGCACCTCCAACCCGGGAGGTTCCGACGTGCAGTTCCTGCAGGTCGACGGCAAGCCGCTATACCAGCTGGTGGCCGAGGCCGCGCGCGAGCGCTGGAACACCACCGGCCAGATGGGCCTGGTGGTCGGCGCGACCTTCCCCAACGAGATCGCGCGCGTGCGCCAGATCGTCGGAGACATGCCGCTGCTGATTCCCGGCATCGGCGCCCAGGGTGGCGACATCGAGGCCACGGTGAAGGCCGGCCGCACCGCCGACGGCACCGGCATGATGATCAATTCGTCGCGCGCCATCCTGTACGCCAGCCGCGAGAAGGACTTCGCGGCAGCGGCGCGCAACGTCGCGCTGCAGACGCGCGAGACCATCAACCGCTACCGCCACGGCTGACCGCGTACGCGGCATGAAAAAAACCGCGCCTGCTGGCGCGGTTTTTCGTTTGAGCGGCTTGCGGCGGCAGGGGCTTCAGGCCTCATTGCGCAGCAACTCCACCAGGCCCCGCATCGCGTGCTCGGCCGCCTGGCGCCGGATCTGCGCGCGGTCGCCGGGAAAGCGCTGGGTTTCGACGATGGTGGTGATGCGGTTGCTCCAGCCAAAGCACACCATGCCCACGGGCTTTTCCGGGGTGCCGCCGTTGGGGCCGGCGACGCCGGTGATCGACAGTGACACTTGCGCGCGGCTGTTCAGCAGCGCCCCTTCCGCCATCGCGCGTGCGACCTCTTCGCTGACGGCGCCGTGATCGCGGATCAGCTTGGCCGGCACCCCCAGCATGGTCGACTTGGCCTCGTTGGAATACGTGACGAAGCCCCGCTCGAACCAGCCCGACGAGCCCGACACGTCGGTAATGGCGGCGGCGACCAGGCCGCCGGTGCATGATTCGGCGGTGGCCAGCATCAGGGATTTGTCGGCTAGGGCGACGCCGGCCTGGATGGCGAGCTGGTCGAGCAGGCGGCTGACGGACATGATGGGTGCAGGGGTTGTTTTGGGGGAATCAGTTTGGCGTTAGCCGCTCAGAACGAGCGCCACAGGGCAAACACCAGCAGCGTGTAGAACGCCGCGAAGATATCGTCGAACATCACGCCGAAGCCGCCGCGCAGGCCGGGGCCCTTCAAGCTGCGGTCATAGTGGCCGATCGGCGCCGGCTTGGCGATATCGAACAGCCGGAACCAAAGGAACGCGGCGAACTGGCCCCAGAAACCGGTCGGCATGACAAAGGCCAGCACCAGCCAGAACGCCACGATCTCATCCCAGACCATGCTGCCGTGGTCGTGCACGCCCATGTCGCGCGCGGTGCGGGCGCACGCCCACAGGCCCACGAGGAAGCCGCCGCTGATGATCCACAGCCAGGTGGCGGGCTCGATCCACAGCGAAATCACCACGAACGAAAGCCAGGCGTAGAGCGTGCCGACGGTGCCGGGGCCGACCGGCGACAGGCCCGAGCCGAAGCCGAAGGCGATCAGGTGCGCCGGATGCGCCAGCATGAAGCGCGCGCTCGGGCGCGTGACCTTGACGGTCTGGCCGGCTTCCAGGGTCAGGGCGGGGTCGCGCGGCGCGGCCCCGGGAGGGAAGGTGGACATCAAATTGGCTCGTGTGATGCGGATACTGCTTATGGTTATGGCCGGTTTGCGCTGCGATGCGTGCGGGACTCCCATGCCCGCGCAGGCGCCGATGCCGGCATCATGACATGCCTGTGACCCGGTGTCAGGGGGCAGCGAAATGGTCGAAGCTGGCGCCCTCGTAGCGGGTCGGGTTGCCGGCGCGGTCGACCAGCCGCAGGCCCGGCTCGGGCGTGATCGCGCCGACGCGCGTCAGCGGCAGCGCCAGCCGCTCGCTGATGGCCGCAATGGCGTCGCGGTGGCCGGCCGGCGCGGTGAAGCACAGCTCATAGTCGTCGCCGCCGGCCAGCACGCATTCGCGCTGGATGGCGTCGGGCTGGCCGGCCAGCACTGCCGAGCGGGGCAGGGCGTCGACATCGACCAGCGCCCCAACCTGGGAACGCGCCAGGATATGGCCGAGGTCGCCGACCAGGCCGTCGGAGATGTCCAGTGCAGCATGCGCCACGCCGCGCAAGGCCATGCCCAGTGCCACCCGCGGCGTGGGCGCGTCCATGCGCGGCCGCACCTGGCTGAATTCGGGTTCGGGCAGCAGCCATTCGCCGCGGCAATCGCCCAGCGCCAGCCGCGCATCGCCAAGGGTGCCCGAGATCCAGATATCGTCGCCGGGGCGCGCGGCGTCACGCCGCAGCGCCGCGCGCAGCGGCACGTCGCCGAATACCGTCAGCGACAGCGTCAGCGGGCCGCGCGTGGTGTCGCCGCCCACCAGTTCGCAGCCGTGTTCGTCGGCCAGCGCCAGCATGCCGCTGGCCAGTTCGGCGAGCCACTCCGGCTCGGCCTCCGGCAAGGCCAGCGCCAGCGTGAAAGCGCGGGGTTCGGCGCCCATGGCGGCGAGGTCCGACAGGTTCACCGCCAGCGCCTTGTGGCCCAGCGCGCGCGGCGCCACGTCGGGGAAGAAATGGCGGCCGCTGACCAGCATGTCGGTGCTGATGGCGAGATGGTGGCCGGGACGGCCCTCGACCAGCGCGCAGTCATCGCCCACGCCGAGCGCAGCCTTGCGCACCGGCCGCGTGAAATAGCGGCGGATCAGGTCAAATTCGGAAAGCTGGGCGGGCTGGGCGTTGGACATGGATCGACGGCGTGCCGGGATGGGCGGTGGAGTGACGGCGCGGCTTGGCAGGAGATCAGCGGGGTTTGCCGGCAATCCCGCAGCGGCGCGCGGCAGCAGCATGGGGCGCGTCGCGCGTTTCAGCAAGATACTGCCGCGCATCACAGCCATGACCGCCATGCGCTGCGCCACCTTGCCGGCTGGGCGCTACGCTTGCTGGTGTTGCCCGGGAGGATGGGGCATATTGTACCGAATCGCAAAGGTGCCCCAAGCAAAACGCTTATTGTGAAATAGTTTTTCACTATATAAAATGCTGGGTTCCAAAGGAAGAGAAGGGCGGACGCGTGGAGCCGGTCCGCCGATCGTCCCCGCCTTGTCAATGACGGCTCCACCGATTGGAAGATGCGCCGATGACCAGCCCACAGTCCCCGTCCCAAGACGATCTGAAACAGCAGCAGCGCGAGGCGCTGCGCAAAGCGGCGCTCGAGTATCACGAGTTTCCCACGCCCGGCAAGATCTCGGTCACGCCGACCAAGCCGCTGTCGAACCAGCGCGACCTGGCTCTGGCGTATTCGCCCGGCGTGGCCGCAGCCTGTGAAGAAATCGTTTCCGATCCCGCCAATTCGTTCCGTTACACCGCGCGCGGCAACCTGGTCGCGGTGATCACCAACGGCACCGCCGTGCTGGGCCTTGGCGACATTGGCGCCGCGGCGTCCAAGCCGGTGATGGAAGGCAAGGGCGGGCTGTTCAAGAAGTTTGCCGGTATCGACGTGTTCGATATCGAAATCGACGAGAAGGACCCGGAAAAGCTGGTCCAGATCATCGCCGCGCTCGAGCCCACCTTCGGCGGCATCAACCTGGAAGACATCAAGGCACCGGAGTGCTTCTACGTCGAGCGCAAGCTGCGCGAGAAGATGAAGATTCCCGTCTTCCACGACGACCAGCACGGCACCGCCATCGTGGTGGCCGCGGCCATCATCAACGGCCTGAAGGTGGTCGGCAAGGATATCGCCAAGGTCAAGCTGGTGGCCTCGGGCGCCGGCGCTGCGGCGCTGGCCTGCCTGGACCTGCTGGTCGACATCGGCCTGCCGATCGAGAACATCTGGGTGACCGACCTGGCCGGCGTGGTCTACGAGGGCCGTACCGAACTGATGGACCCCGAAAAGGCGCGCTTCTCGCAAAAAACCGACAAGCGCAAGCTGGGCGAAGTGATCGACGGCGCCGACATCTTCCTGGGCCTGTCGGCAGCGGGCGTGCTCAAGCAGGACATGGTCCAGCGCATGGCCGACAAGCCGCTGGTGCTGGCGCTGGCCAACCCGAATCCGGAAATCGCACCCGAGCTGGTCAAGGAAGTGCGCCCGGACGCGGTGATGGCCACGGGTCGTACCGACTACCCGAACCAGGTCAACAACGTCCTGTGCTTCCCGTTCATCTTCCGCGGGGCGCTGGATTGCGGCGCCACCACCATCACGCGCGAGATGGAGATCGCCGCGGCCAATGCGCTGGCCGAACTGGCGCGCCAGGAGCAGAGCGACATCGTCGCCACCGCCTACGGCATCCAGGATCTCTCGTTCGGCCCCGAATACCTGATCCCCAAGCCGTTCGACCCGCGCCTGATCGTCAAGGTGGCGCCGGCCGTGGCCGAAGCCGCGATGAAGTCGGGCGTGGCCGCGCGCCCGATCGAGGACATGGACGCGTACCGCCTGCAGCTGCAGCAGTTCGTGTACCACTCCGGTACGGTGATGAAGCCGATCTACGCCGCCGCGCGCAAGGTCGAGATGGACAAGAAGCGCATCGTCTTCGCCGAGGGCGAGGAAGAGCGCGTGCTGCGCGCCGTGCAGGTGATCGTCGACGAAAAGCTGGCCAACCCGATCCTGATCGGCCGCCCCGCCGTGCTGCAGCACCGCATCGAGCGCTTCGGCCTGCGCCTGCGCGCCGGCGTGGACTTCACCGTGGTCAACCCGGAACACGATGAGCGCTTCCGCGATTATTCCGACGCCTACTACCGCATGATGGCTCGCCAGGGCATCACGCCGCAGTACGCCAAGCTGGAAATGCGCCGCCGCACCACGCTGATCGGCGCGATGCTGGTGCACAAGGGCGAGGCCGACGGCATGATCTGCGGCACCGTCAGCAATACCGCGGCGCACCTGCGCTATATCGACCAGGTGCTGGGCGGCACCAACAAGGTCTATGCGGCCATGAACGGGCTGGTGCTGCCGGGCCGTCAGATCTTCCTGGTGGACACCCACGTCAACGTCGACCCGAGCGCCGAGGAACTGGCCGCGATCACGCTGATGGCTGCCGAAGAGCTGAAGCGCTTCGGCATCGAACCCAAGGTCGGCCTGCTGTCGCATTCGAACTTCGGCTCGTCCGAGGCGCCGTCGGCGCGCAAGATGCGCGAAACCCTCGCCATCCTGCGTGAACAGGCCCCCGAACTGGAGATCGACGGCGAGATGCACGGCGATTGCGCGCTCGACCAGAAGCTGCGCGACCAGCTGGTGCCGGACGGCACGCTCAAGGGCGAGGCCAACCTGCTGGTGTGCCCGAACATCGACGCCGCCAACATCTCGTACAACCTGCTCAAGGTTGCCGCGGGCAACAACGTCGCGATCGGGCCGATCCTGCTGGGCGTGAAGGCGCCGGTGCACATCCTGACCCCGTCGGCGACGGTGCGCCGCATCGTCAACATGACGTCGCTGGTGGTGGTCGACGCCGCCGCCAAGCGCTAAGCCGATTGCCCTGGCCCGGAGCGGGCCAAGGTGACGAAAAGCCGGGTTCGCCCGGCTTTTTTTATCGCCTCGTGCTTGTGGTTAGTATGCGCACACATACGCTTAACATATTGAAACAATTGAAGAAATTGCGCTGCAACAGGGGCGGGATTGATTAATTGCGTGCATGCGCGTAACCTTACGCCTTTGATACAGGCGCTCGCCATGAGCGCCCCGGTGCGGCCGGCATTCCTCGCGCGACGCTTCACGCAGCGCAGAGGGGCAGGCCAGGGTGGCCCGGACAGATCGTCTACCCAACCAGCGGCAGGCTCGATTTCCGGTTCAACCAAGACAAGCAACGTGGGTTTCCAAGTTTCTCCGATGCGGCAGGCAACGCGCATGCTGGCCCGGTCCCTGACCGGCGCGGCGCTGGTGCTGGCCCTGGCGCAGCCGACGCTGGCACGCCAGGCGCAGACCGAAGGGCTGGGAACCATTGCAGTGCAGCAGTTGCCCAACGAAGCGCGGCAGACCCTGGAGCGCATCGAAGCCGGCGGCCCGTTCCCGTATGACAAGGACGGCTCGAGATTCGGCAACTACGAACGCATCCTGCCGCAAAGAGAACGCGGTTATTACCGCGAATACACGGTCAAGAGCGCCAGGAGCCGGAACCGGGGAGCCAAGCGGATCGTCTGCGGCGGGGAACAGCGCGCCGCCAACGATTGTTACTACACGGAAGACCACTACAACAGCTTCAAACGGATACTCAAATGATGACTGACATTTTCGGACTGGGCGACGCCCTTGCCGCCCGCGAAGAGCGCGGCGCCGGAGATGGCTGGCAGCGGGCTCAGCAGCAGGCCCAGAACCTATACGACAACGTGCTGATGATGCCGAGCCAGGAGCTCATGCAAAAACTCCCGCCCGCGACCGCGCCCGTGGCCATGCCCGCCGGTCCCGGTTGGAACGACGGCACCAGCGAGGGGGCCATGAACCTGTTCAAGACGGTGCGTCCGAACATCGTCCAGTCGATCCGCGCCTTCCGCGTGCCGGAACTGGCCCAGGCCGCGGCCGATCTCGGCCAGCATTTCCTCTATGCCAATTGCGCGCATTGCGCGAGCAAGGCGGAGATCCTGGAAACCATCGCCACCTCGTTCACCTTCCCCAAGCACTTCGGCAAGAACTTCGACGCGCTGGCCGACTGCCTGACCGACATGATCTACAAGGCCGGCCCGCAGCCGGGTTTCGTGATCGTGCTGGAGGGGCTGCCGATCGCGCAGAAGTTCGACAAGGAAGCGCGCGAGGTGCTGCTCGACGTGTTCCGCGACGCCGCCGAATTCTGGGGCGAGCGCAAGGTGCAGTTCCGCGTGTTCTATTCGTTCGCCTGACCGCGCCGGCTGCGGTTCGACGGCATAACAGGCAAAAAGCCCGCTGATGCGGGCTTTTTGCTTGTCGGGCTCAGGCGCGGCGCTTCTGCTTCTTATTCCTGCGCCGGCACATGGCCATGCGGCGTGAGCCGGTCGATCAGTTCCGGCAGGCCTTCGCTCAACTGCGCCGCTACGTCGTCCTGCGACATGCCGGTGCTCTGCGCCAGCGACTGCAGCGCGCCGGTGTCGTTCAGCGCATCACTCAGCGCCGACGGCGTGACCGGCTGGTTGGCGCCGCTGCCGATCCAGGAGTTGACCTGTTCGCCCAGCCCCGCCTGCGCCAGAATCTGCTGCAGCGCGCCGATGCCGCCGGCGGCCGCGCCCAGCGCCTGGCTGTTGGCCGGCGCGCCGCCCTGGCCGCCCAGCAGGCCGCCGAGCAGCGAGCCCAGGTCGAGTCCGCCGGTGGCGCCGCCCGGCGCGGTGCCGGCGCCGCCGCCGAGCATGCCGCCCAGCAGCCCGCCGAGGCTGCCCAGCCCGCCCCGGCCATCATCGGCCGCGGGCGCGTCGCCGGCGGCATCGCCGCCTTGCGCGCGGCTGCGCATGGCCAGCGTGGCCAGCAGGCCGAGTGCCATCATCAGCTTGGGGTCGAGCCCGCCGGCCTGGCCGCTCTCTGTGCGCGCGCCGCCGAGTTGTCCGAGCACACCGCCCAGCACGCTATCGAGTAGTCCCATGGTCGACTCCTTTCAGTCAGGGTTGCAACGGAACGCAGGGCCGGGGTGCCCCGTCGTCAGAATCCGCCCAGCAAGGCGTTCAGGGTGGCCAGGCAGGCGAGCCCGGCGCTTTCGGTACGCAGGATGCGCGGGCCGAGCGACACGCCGGTAAAACCCGCCTGCAGCGCGGCCTGTTCTTCTTCGGGGGCCAGCCCGCCCTCCGGGCCGATCAGCAACGTGACGCCATCGGCCAGCAGTGCCTCGCGCCGTTCCGCCACCAGTGCCGGCAGCGAATGCGCGGCACGCGGCGAGAGCAGCAGCCTGGCGCCTTCGCCGGATCGTGCGACGCGCGCCAGCCACGTATCCAAGTTAGTGACCTCCGCCACTGCCGGCAAACGATTTCGGCCGCATTGCTCGCAGGCGGCCTGGACCAGCGCCTGCCAGTGCGCCTGGCGCTTCTGCGCGCGCTCGCCGGACAGCCGTACCACCGAGCGGCTGGCCTGCAGCGGCTGGATCGCCGCGACGCCCAGTTCGACGGCTTTCTCGATCAGCCAGTCCATCTTGTCGCCGCCGGCCAGGCCCTGCGCCAGCGTGACGCGGAAGGGCGGCTCGGCCTCGGCCGCGTCATGCGCGCCGATGCGCGCCAGTGCGTGGCGCTTGCCCAGTTCGACCAGCGTGGCGGCGTGGCTGCCGCCGCGGCCGTCGAACAGGGTGATGGCGTCGCCCGGCGCCAGGCGCAGCACCTGCGCGTGGCGCACCACCGCTTCGGGCAGCGGGAAATCCGATTCGGCGGCCAGCACGGCGTCCGCGCCGCCGACAAAAAATCGTGGTGCCATCAGCTTGCCTGGCTGGCCTGGCTGGCCTGGGCCAGCGGCTTGCCGAAACCCCAGCGGTAGCCGTCGGGATCCTCGACCATGCAGTAGCGGTCGCCCCAGAACTGGTCGGCCGGCGCCATCAGGCTGACCGCGCCGGCGTCGACCGCGCGCTGGTGCATGGCGTCGACATCGTCGCAATAGACGTAGAAGGTCTGCGGGCACTCCACGCCCAGCGAGCGCGGCGTGCGCGCCGTGCTGCCCCACGCGCCCTCGGGCGCGAACATCACCACCAGCTGGCCCTGGTATTGCATCTCGGCGTGGGTGGGAACGCCGTTCTCGTCGACCACGTTGCCGGGGGTGAAGCCGAAGGCGCGGCCATAGAAGTCCAGCGCGGCGCGGCCGTTGGCGACGGTCAGGTAGGGGGTGAGCCAGGGGGTATTGGCCGGTCTGGTCATGATCGTCTCCTGGTTGCGGGAAACCCGGCGCGGCGGCGTGCCGCGCGGTGCGAGAGTGCATCTTACGCGTGCCGCGCTACGCTGTCGAAGTGCCGCGCCACGGTCCGCGCCACGTCCTTGCCAGGGCGCCGGGGTGAAGCATCAGGCATGCCGGGGCCGGGATAGTTCCGGTTGCCGGCATGCGGTGGTGCGGGCGGCCTGCGATGATCGCCCGGACTCGGCCGGAGGGGGCGTCGGGAGTCCGGAAAACCCCCTAGCTTCTGCTAAAATTGCGGTTTTCCTGCCGCCAAGGCTCACGCCGAATCCGCCCGCATGTCCGCCCTTGCCCATCCCGCCACAAGTCCCTTTGCTTCCCAGCCCGCCAAGCTGATGGCCGACGCCATCCGCGTGCTTGCCATGGACGCCGTCCAGCAGGCCAATTCCGGCCACCCCGGTGCGCCGATGGGCATGGCAGACATCGCCGTGGCGCTGTGGGGCCGGCACCTGAAGCACAACCCGAGCAACCCGCAGTGGGCCGACCGTGACCGCTTCGTGCTGTCCAACGGCCACGGCTCGATGCTGATCTACGCGCTGCTGCACCTGAGCGGCTACGACCTGCCGATCGAAGAGCTGAAGAACTTCCGCCAGCTGCACAGCAAGACCGCCGGCCATCCGGAATACGGCATCACGCCGGGCGTGGAAACCACCACCGGCCCGCTCGGCCAGGGCATCACCAACGCGGTCGGCATGGCGCTGGCCGAGCGCCTGCTGGGCGAGGAATTCAACCGCCCCGGCTTCGATATCGTCGACCACTACACCTATGTGTTCCTGGGCGACGGCTGCCTGATGGAAGGCATCTCGCACGAAGCCTGCTCGCTCGCCGGCACGCTCAAGCTGAACAAGCTGATTGCGCTGTGGGATGACAACGGCATCTCGATCGACGGCGACGTGGTGCACTGGTTCAACGACGACACCCCGAAGCGCTTCGAAGCCTACGGCTGGAACGTGATCCGCGGCATCGACGGCCACGACGTGGTCGCGGTCGACAATGCCATCGCGCAGGCCAAGGCCAACGACAAGCCGACCCTGATCTGCTGCCGCACCAAGATCGGCAAGGGCGCGCCCAACAAGGAAGGCGGCCACGACGTGCACGGCGCCCCGCTGGGCGGCGCCGAAGTGCTGGCCACGCGCGAGGCGCTGGGCTGGGCCCACGCCCCGTTCGAGGTGCCCGCAGACGTCTATGACGCCTGGGACGCCAAGGCCAACGGCCAGGCGCTGGAGCGCGCCTGGAACGCGCTGTTCGAATCGTATGCCGAGCGCCACCCGTATGAAGCCGGCGAGTTCACCCGCCGCATGAAGGGCGAGCTGCCGGGCTCGTTCGACGCCGCCGTCGAAGCCTTTATCGCCAAGTGCGAGGAAAAGGCCGAGACCATCGCCACCCGCAAGGCCAGCCAGAACACCATCGAGGCCTTCGGCCCGGTGCTGCCCGAGTTCCTCGGCGGCTCGGCCGACCTGACCGGCTCGAACCTGACCAACTGGTCGGGCAGCAAGGCAGTGCGCGTAGACGCCTGGGGCAACCACATCAACTACGGCGTGCGCGAGTTCGGCATGAGCGCGATCATGAACGGCATCGCGCTGCACGGTGGCTACATTCCCTACGGCGCGACCTTCCTGACGTTCTCGGACTACAGCCGCAATGCGCTGCGCATGGCGGCGCTGATGAAGATCCGCTCGCTGTTCGTGTTCACCCATGACTCGATCGGCCTGGGCGAAGACGGCCCGACGCACCAGTCGATCGAGCACGTCGCCAGCCTGCGCCTGATCCCCAACATGGACGTCTGGCGTACCGCCGACACCACCGAGACCGCCGTGGCCTGGGCCGAGGCGATCCGCCGCGAGAACGGCCCGAGCTGCCTGATCTTCAGCCGCCAGAACCTGCCGTTCCAGCAGCGCGACGACGCCACCCGCGCCAATATCGCGCGCGGCGGCTACGTGCTGCGCGACAGCGTCAACACCAGGACCGGCCGCCCGGACGCCGTGATCCTGGCGACCGGCTCGGAAGTGGGCCTGGCCGTAGGCGCCGCCGATGCGCTGGCCGCCGAAGGCGTGCATGTGCGCGTGGTGTCGGTTCCCGCGACCACCGTGTTCGACAAGCAGGACACCGCGTACAAGGCCAGCGTGCTGCCGGCCGGCGTGCCGCGCGTGGCGGTCGAGGCGGGCGTGACGGACTTCTGGTGGAAGTACCAGGTCCAGGCGGTAGTGGGCATCGACACCTTCGGCGAATCGGCCCCGGCCGGCGTGCTGTTCAAGCACTTCGGCTTTACCGTCGAGAACGTGGTCCGTACGGTGAAGGACACCCTTATCTAAGCATCCGGGCGCTGGAGCCGCGCGGTGCGCCGCGCGGCAGACGCGGCGCCCACCGGTTTCAATCGATCCTCAGGAGAGACAGTCATGACCATCAAGATCGGCATCAACGGCTTCGGCCGCATCGGGCGCATGGTGTTCCGCGCCGCCGCCGCCAACTTCAAGGACATCGAAGTCGTTGCCATCAACGACCTGCTCGAGCCCGACTACCTGGCCTACATGCTGAAGTACGACTCGGTGCACGGCCGCTTTGACGGCGAAGTGTCGGTCGACGGCAACACGCTGGTCGTCAATGGCAAGAAGATCCGCCTGACCGCGGTGAAGGATCCGGCCGAGCTGAAGTGGGGCGAAGTCGGCGCCGACGTGGTGATCGAGTCGACCGGCATCTTCCTGACCAAGGAAGGCGCGCAGAAGCACATCGACGCGGGCGCCAAGAAGGTGATCATGTCGGCGCCGTCGAAGGACGACACCCCGATGTTCGTGTACGGCGTGAACCACGACACGTACAAGGGCGAGGCGATCATCTCCAACGCCAGCTGCACCACCAACTGCCTGGCCCCGGTGGCCAAGGTGCTGAACGACAAGTGGGGCATCAAGCGCGGCCTGATGACCACCGTGCACGCTGCCACCGCCACCCAGAAGACCGTTGACGGCCCGTCCAACAAGGACTGGCGCGGCGGCCGCGGCATCCTGGAAAACATCATTCCGTCGTCGACCGGCGCCGCCAAGGCCGTGGGCGTGGTGATCCCGCAGCTGAACAAGAAGCTGACCGGCATGTCGTTCCGCGTGCCGACCTCGGACGTGTCGGTGGTCGACCTGACCGTCGAGCTGGAAAAGTCGGCGTCGTACGAAGAAATCTGCGCCGAGATGAAGGCCCAAAGCCAGGGCGCGCTGAAGGGCGTGCTGGGCTATACCGAAGACAAGGTTGTCGCCACGGATTTCCGCGGCGATGCACGCACCTCGATCTTCGACGCTGAAGCCGGCATCGCGCTGGACGGCACCTTCATCAAGGTCGTGAGCTGGTACGACAACGAGTGGGGCTATTCGAACAAGTGCCTGGAAATGGCACGCGTGGTGGCCAAGTAATCCGCGCCTTCCGCGCCCACGAAAACGCGCCCGCGGGCGCGTTTTTCTTTTTTCAGGCAGGATGCTGGTCTGCTGGCGCGACTGAAATAGTTGCGTCAGAAAAGAATGATAAAAGTGGAACCCTAAGGTCGAGGATAGCTGAGGCTGAAGTGCTGGTTGCGCCGCCGCTAATGTACGCATCTACGATCAATTGCGGCAAAATCGCGCAATTTTTCGAAGTTATGCCATGGGCGGCCATTCCAGAAATGCCGAATTTGCTTTCCGAGCCTGATTTTTCCTCTTACACTATTAAGACGCTGTTGAAATCTGATGTGCAGCCAGTGCAAGTGGTGGGGCCATCTTAGCTGTGAAAAATCTGACCGGGGGCCTGATCATGGTGAACGTAGACACAAAGCTTCTAGTGATCTTCACCGAGCTGCTGAGCAAGCGTAATGCCACCTACGTGGCGGAGAAAATGCACATGACCGCGCCGGCGGTCTCGCATTCGCTGGGCAGGCTGCGCGAAATCTTTGACGATCCACTCTTTATCCGCGTCCCGCACGGCCTGACGCCGACGCCGCGCGCGCTCGAGCTGGGACCCAAGATCCGCGACATGCTGGACCTGTGGTCGTCCATCAACGAGGGCGACGCGGACAACTTTGATCCCGCCACCGCCACCGGCACGCTGAGCATCGGCTTTGCCGCGGAACTGGGCGATACGGTGTTCAACCGTTTCGTGCTGCGCATCAAGGCGCTGGCGCCGGACCTGCATATCAAGCTGGTCGAGTCCCATTCGTGGGAGACCGATGTGGCGTCGATGCGCGCCAATGAACTCGACCTGGGATTCTCGCCGTTCCCGACCCGCCATCCGGAAATCGTCGAGGAAATGGTGACGTCGCTGAACCTGTGGGTGTGCGCGCGCAAGGACCATCCGGTGCTGAAGGGTCACTGCACGCTCGAGCAATACCTGGACTGCGGCCATATCTTCATGGCGCACTCCGGCGGCTCGGGGCGCCCGGCGCCGTCGCTGATCCCGCTCGACTACGCGCTGCAGCAGCGCGGCCTGAAGCGCAACGCCTCGCTGACGGTCCATTCGTGGCGCGCCCAGGCCGAACTGGCCTCGCAGACGGACATGATCTTCACCGTCAATGCGCTGACCAAGGACATGGCCTGCGAAACCTACGGCCTGAAGGCCTTCCCGCTGCCGGCGGAGCTGAACACCACGCTCGGCCTGAACATGTTCTGGCACCGTAGCCGCAACACCCACCCGATGCTGGTGTGGGCGCGCGGCCTGTTCCGCCAGGTGGTGGGCGAGTTCGTCGGCCTGCCGCAGGCGCGCCCGGCCCGGGTGGTGAGCGAGCAGGACCTGCAGGACCTGCAGGCGCGCTGACCCGCGGCAGCAAGCCACAACAAAAAACCGGCGCCAGGCGCCGGTTTTTTGTTGCCCGTCTGCGCTCCGGCAAGGGAGCGAGCGGTTGCTTATCGTTTGGGTCTGTGGGGACAGTTTGTTTTGGTGCAGTTGCCGTACAGCGACAACGCGTGTTCCTGCAGGGTAAAGCCGCGCTCGCGTGCAATGCTTTGCTGGCGCTGTTCGATCTCGGAATCGAAGAATTCCTCGACCCGGCCGCAATCCAGGCACACCAGGTGGTCGTGGTGCTTGCCTTCGTTGAGCTCGAAGATCGCCTTGCCGGACTCGAAGTTGTTGCGCGACAGCAGGCCGGCCTGCTCGAACTGCGTCAGCACGCGGTAGACGGTGGCCAGGCCGATATCCATATGCTCGTTGAGCAGGATGCGGTAGACGTCTTCCGCGCTCAGGTGACGCTGTTCGCTGGTCTGAAAAATTTCAAGAATCTTCAGCCTGGGCACGGTCGCCTTCAGGCCGATATTCTTGAGGTCCGCCGGACTCGGCATGTGGGTGACTCCCTAGAGTACAATGTCTGGATAGTTGAATCATAAGGGTTTTGGCAGCAAAAGTCGCTCGTGCCGACGATGTCCACAGGTCGGCGTCGCGTGCCCGGCAAGCTTGCCGACCCATGTGGTTGCGGCGGCAGATGCCGTCCGCTCGTGTGGTGCAATCGGCGCATTTTGCGCCGTTTTCATGCCCGCGCAGCGCGTTCTCTGCCGCGTTACTTTTCTTTCCCTCCGGAAACGAGATCCATGCGTTCTATCCGTTCGTCCGCCATGCGTCCGACGCTGGTTGTCTCCCTGCTGGCCGCGGCCCTGCTGGCCGGCGCCTGCTCGGCCTACGATTCCACTTCGCGCAAGGTAGCCAACGCCATCACGCCGTACCGGATCAACATCGTGCAGGGCAATTTCGTGTCGCGCGAAGCCGCTTCGCAGTTGCGCGAGGGCATGACCCGCGACCAGGTCAAGTTCCTGCTCGGCACGCCGCTGCTGACCGACGTGTTCCACGCCAATCGCTGGGATTATGTGTTTTCGTTCCGCCGCGGCAATACCTCGGTGGTGCAGCAGCGCCGCTACACGGTGTTCTTCGACGGCGACCGCCTGGTCAAGTTTGGCGGCGACGAACTGCCGTCCGAGTACGAGCTGATCGCCGAAATCGACGGCATGAAGAAGGCGCTCAAGGAGCAGACGCCGGGCAAGATCACCACCAGCGCGGCCGCGGCCCCGGCCCCGGCCGAGCAGCAGACCACGGTCGAGAACTTCGTGCCGCGGCAGGCGCAGCAGCCGGAAGCTTCCGGCGCGGGCGCACAACCGGCGCAGGCGGCCCAGCCCGCCGCCGAGCCGTCGGCTCCGGCCCAGGCCACCGCACCCGCCGACGCGGCCAAGCCAGCCGCCAACTGATCGATCACGCGCGCCGGCCGCGGCGCGCTGCCGGTTTTCCGGGCCGGCCAGGCATGGCCGGCTCGTTTCTCTTTCGCGCACCGCGCATATTCCGCAGAGCCAGACACCATGAACATCGCCATCGCAGGCGCATCGGGCCGCATGGGCCGCATGCTGATCGAACAAGTGCTGAACACCGAGGGCGTGAAGCTGTCGGGCGCGCTCGACGTGCCGGGCTCGCCGGCGCTGGGGCAGGATGCGGGCCTGTTCCTGGGCCGCAACACCGGCGTCGGGATCACCGCGGACCTGGAAGCCGGGCTGGCCGGCGCGGACTGCCTGATCGACTTCACCCGTCCGGAAGGCACGCTGGCGCACCTGGAAGCGGCGAAGAGGCGCGGCGTCAAGATGGTGGTCGGCACCACCGGCTTCGACGACGCCGGCAAGGCCGCGCTGGCCGAGGCCGCCAAGTCGATCGGCATCGTCTTTGCGGCCAACTTCAGCGTTGGCGTCAATGCCACTTTCAAGCTGCTGGAAGTCGCGGCCAAACTGCTGTCGACCGGCTATGACATCGAGGTGATCGAGGCCCACCACCGCTTCAAGGTCGACGCCCCGTCGGGTACCGCGCTGAAGATGGGCGAAGTGATCGCCGATGCGCTGGGCCGCGACCTCAAGACCTGCGGCGTGTTTGCCCGCGAAGGCCATACCGGCGAGCGCGATCCCGGTTCGATCGGCTTTGCCACCATCCGCGGCGGCGATATCGTCGGCGACCACACCGTGATGTTCGCCGGCATCGGCGAGCGCATCGAGATCAGCCACAAGTCGTCGAGTCGCCAGTCGTATGCCGACGGCGCGGTGCGCTCGGCCCGTTTCCTGGCGGACAAGCCGACCGGCCTGTTCGACATGCAGGACGTGCTGGGCCTGAAGTAAGGCCAGGCCCGGGCGGCCAGCGCTGCCGCCACGGTTATAATCGATTGCTTTAGCATTGCTCGCCGGGCGGGCGCCCAGACTGGCGCCCGCCGCTTACCTTCGAACGAATCTTCCCGGATGCCGGCAGGCCAGTTGCCGCGCAGACGCTGTCCTTGACCGCTGTCCCGACCATGCAAGACAAATACCTTCCTTCCGCCGTTGAACAAGCCGCCCAGCAGCACTGGCAAGCCATCGACGCCTATCGCGTGTCGGAGCATGCGGTCGGGGCCGACGGCAAGGAGAAGCCCAAGTTCTACGCCTGCTCGATGCTGCCGTACCCGTCGGGCAAGCTGCATATGGGCCACGTGCGCAACTACACCATCAACGATGTGATGGCGCGCTACCTGCGCATGAACGGCAACAACGTGCTGATGCCGATGGGCTGGGACGCGTTCGGCATGCCGGCCGAGAACGCGGCGCTGAACAACGGCGTGGCGCCGGCCGCCTGGACCTACGACAACATCGCTTACATGAAGAAGCAGATGCAGTCGATGGGCCTGGCGATCGACTGGTCGCGCGAGGTGGCCACCTGCAGCCCGGACTACTACCGCTGGAACCAGTGGCTGTTCCTGAAGATGCTGGAAAAGGGCATTGCCTACCGCAAGACCGGCACCGTCAACTGGGACCCGGTCGACCAGACCGTGCTGGCCAACGAGCAGGTCATCGACGGCCGCGGCTGGCGCTCGGGCGCGGTGGTCGAAAAGCGCGAGATCCCGATGTACTACCTGCGCATCACCGACTATGCGCAGGAGCTGCTGGGCGACCTGGACCAGCTGGGCTGGCCCGAGCGCGTCAAGGTGATGCAGCAGAACTGGATCGGCAAGAGCGTGGGCGTGCGCTTTGCGTTCACCCATGACATCCCGGGCGAGGACGGCAAGCCGATCCACGACGGCAAGCTGTACGTCTTCACCACGCGCGCCGACACCATCATGGGCGTGACCTTCTGCGCGGTCGCCGCCGAGCACCCGCTGGCCACGCACGCCGCGCTGAACAACCCCGAACTGGCCGCCTTCATCGACGAATGCAAGCATGGCTCGGTCATGGAAGCCGACATGGCGACCATGGAGAAGAAGGGCATGCCGACCGGCCTGCAGGTGGTGCACCCGCTGACCGGCGACAAGGTCGACGTGTGGGTCGGCAACTACGTGCTGATGAGCTATGGCGACGGCGCCGTGATGGGCGTCCCCGCGCATGACGAGCGCGACTTCGCCTTCGCCAACAAGTACGGCCTGCCGATCCGGCAGGTGATCGACGTGAAGGGCCAGCCGTACTCGACCGAAGCCTGGCAGGAATGGTACGGCGACAAGGAAAACGGCACCTGCATCCACAGCGGCAAGTATGACGGCCTCGGCTACCAGGCCGCGGTCGAAGCCATCGCCGCCGACCTGGGCGCGATGGGCCTGGGCGAGAAGAAGACCACCTGGCGCCTGCGCGACTGGGGCATCTCGCGCCAGCGCTACTGGGGCACGCCGATCCCGCTGATCCACTGCGACAGCTGCGGCGTGGTGCCGGTGCCGGAGCAGGACCTGCCGGTGGTGCTGCCCGAAGACCTGGTGCCGGACGGCACCGGCAACCCGCTGGCCAAGGACCCGCGCTTCCTGCAGTGCACCTGCCCGTCGTGCGGCAAGCCGGCGCGCCGCGAGACCGACACGATGGATACCTTCATCGATTCGTGCTGGTACTACATGCGCTATACCTGCCCGGACGCGGCCACCATGGTCGATGCCCGCAACGACTACTGGATGCCGATGGACCAGTATATCGGCGGCATCGAGCATGCGATCCTGCACCTGCTGTACGCGCGCTTCTGGACCAAGGTCATGCGCGACCTGGGCCTGGTCAAGTTCGACGAGCCGTTCACCAACCTGCTGACGCAGGGCATGGTGCTGAACGAGACCTTCTACCGCGAAGACGCCTCGGGCAAGAAGCACTGGTACAACCCGGCCGACGTCGACGTGCAGACCGACGAGCGCGGCCGACCGGTGGGCGCCACGCTGAAGGCCGACGGCCAGCCGGTGGTGATCGGCGGCATCGAGAAGATGTCGAAGTCCAAGAACAACGGCATCGACCCGCAGGCGCTGATCGACCAGTACGGCGCCGATACCGCGCGCCTGTTCGTGATGTTCGCCGCGCCGCCCGAGCAGCAGCTGGAGTGGAGCGGTTCGGGCGTGGAGGGCGCGTCGCGCTTCCTGCGCCGCGTGTGGAACCATGGCTATGCCAACGCCGCCGCCATCCGCGACGGTGCCGCCGGCGCGCCGGGCGCGGACGATGCCGAGCTGCGCCGCGAGATCCACGGCGTGCTCAAGCAGGCCAACTACGACTACCAGCGCATCCAGTACAACACCGTGGTGTCCGCCACCATGAAGATGCTGAACGCGCTGGACGACGCCAAGACCGCGTCGCCGGCGGCGCGCCGCGAGTGCTTCGGCATCCTGTTGCGCGTGCTGTACCCGGTGGTGCCGCACATCACCCACGGCCTGTGGGAGCAGCTGGGCTATGCCGCCGAGGCCGGCGACCTGCTCGACGCCCCGTGGCCGCAGGTCGATGAAGCCGCGCTGGTGCGCAGCGAGATCGAGCTGGTGCTGCAGATCAACGGCAAGGTGCGCGGCAGCATCACCGTGCCTGCCGACGCCGACCGTGCCGCGATCGAGGCCACCGCCGCCGCCAGCGACACCGTAGCCAAGTTCGCCGAAGGCAAGGCGCCCAAGAAGATCGTGGTGGTGCCTGGCCGCCTGGTCAACGTGGTGCTTTGACAGCGCCGTCCGCCCGCCGGAACCTGACAAAGGAATCGCCAACCATGAAGCGACTGAACCTGGGACGCCGCAAGCTGCTCGCGGCACTGCTGGCAGTGCCGGCCACCGGCCTGCTGGCCGGCTGCGGCTTCCATCTGCGCGGCAACTCGGACTTCGCCTTCAAGCGGCTGTATATCGGCATCCCGCCCAACTCGCTGATGGGCGCGGACCTGCGCCGCGCCATCCGCGGCGGCTCGGACACCCAGGTCGTGGCCGACCAGAAAGAGGCCGACGCGCTGCTGGACGTGCTGCAAGACACCCGCACCAAGACCATCCTGTCGATCACGACCGAGGGAGTGGTGCGCGAATACCGCCTGACCCAGCGCTTCACCTTCCGCCTGCGCGACCCCGCCGGCAAGGAACTGATCGCGCCGTCGCAACTGGTGCTGACGCGCGACCTGACTTACAACGAAGCCAATACGCTGGCCAAGGACTACGAAGAGCAGCAGCTGTACCGCGACATGCAGCGCGACATCGTGCAGCAGCTGATGCGCCGGCTGGCCGCCGTCAAGGCGATCTGAGCGGGCACGGCTGACGGCATGCAGCTCAAGCTCGACGGGCTCGACGCGCACCTGCGCCAGGCCAAGGCCAAGGGGCTGGCGCCGCTGTACGTGGTGCACGGCGACGAGCACCTGCTGGTGCTGGAAGCGGTCGACCGCCTGCGTGCCGCGGCGCGGGAAGCGGGCTTTTCCGAACGCGAGGTGCTGGTGGCCGAGCGCGGTTTCCACTGGGGCCGGCTGGTCGAGGCGCAGCAGTCGATGTCGCTGTTCGGCGACCGCAAGATCGTCGAGCTGCGCATCCCCTCGGGCAAGCCCGGCAAGGACGGCGGCGAGGCGCTGCGCGCCGTGGCCGCGCAGGCGTCGCCCGACGTGGTGATGCTGGTGACGCTGCCGCGGCTGGACTTTGCCGCGTCCAAGTCGGCCTGGTTCCAGGCGCTGGAAGGCGCCGGCGTGTCGATCAAGGTCGATACCGTGGACCGTACCCGCTTGCCGGCGTGGGTCGGCGAGCGGCTCGCGCTGCAGCAGCAGCGCGTGCAGGCCGGCGAGCCGGGCCGGCTCGCGCTGCAGTTCATCGCCGACAAGGTCGAGGGCAACCTGCTGGCTGCGCACCAGGAAATCCAGAAGCTGGGGCTGCTGTACCCGCCCGGCGAACTGAGATTCGACCAGGTCCACGACGCGGTGCTGAACGTGGCCCGCTACGATGTCTTCAAGCTGTCGGAATCGATGCTCTCGGGCGACGTGCCGCGGCTGGTACGGATGCTCGAAGGGCTGCGCGGCGAGGGCGAGGCCACGGTGCTGGTGCTGTGGGCGCTGACCGAGGAAATTCGCGTATTATCCAAGGTCCGGCAAGGTCTGGCGGCCGGCAAGCCGGCGGGCGTGCTGATGCGCGAGCTGCGCGTCTGGGGCCCGCGCGAGCGGCTGGTGCCGCAGGCCGCGCAGCGCCTGGCGCAGCCCCGGCTGGAAGCGGCGCTGGCGCTGGCCGCGCGGCTCGACCGCCAGGTCAAGGGCCTGCAGGACCTGCCGCCGCCAGGCAGCGCGCCGCTGCCGGCCGAGCCGTGGGACGGCCTGCAACAGCTGGCGCTGATGATTGCGCGCTGAGGGGTTGGATCCCTGACGGTTTGCTCCCCTCTCCCGCCTGCGGGAGAGGGGCCGGGGGAGAGGGCAGGCGGCGGTGAGGGCGACAACGTCCGTGGATGCGCCGGCCCTCTCCCCCAACCCCTCTCCCGCGCGCGGGAGAGGGGAGGAACACACACTGACGGCCAATCCCCAGGGCCACTGACATGACCGAGCTCGACCTCAACCAATACATGGACCGCGTCGGCCGCCAGGCCCGCGCGGCGTCGCGCGCGATGGCGCGTGCCTCCACCGCCGACAAGAACCGTGCGCTGCTGACCATCGCCGCGGCGATCCGCCGCGATGCCGACAAGCTCAAGGCCGTCAACGCACGCGACGTCGAGCGCGCCCGCGCCAACGGCCAGGACGCCGCCTTCGTCGACCGCCTGACGCTGTCGGACAAGGCCATCGACACCATGGCCGCGGGCCTGGAGCAGATCGCCGCGCTGGCAGACCCGATCGGCGAGATCTCGAACATGAAGTTCCGCCCGACCGGCATCCAGGTGGGCCAGATGCGCGTGCCGCTGGGCGTGATCGGCATCATCTACGAGTCACGCCCCAACGTCACCATCGACGCCGCCGCGCTGTGCCTGAAGTCGGGCAACGCCACCATCCTGCGCGGCGGGTCCGAGGCGATCGAATCCAACACCGCGCTGGCTGCGCTGGTGGCCGAAGGCCTGTCCGCGGCCGGCCTGCCGTCCGAGGCGGTGCAGGTGATCGCGACCACCGACCGCGCCGCGGTCGGCCGGCTGATCACCATGACCGAATACGTCGACGTGATCGTCCCGCGCGGCGGCAAGAGCCTGATCGCGCGGCTGATGGAAGAAGCGCGGGTGCCGATGATCAAGCACCTGGACGGCATCTGCCACGTCTATATCGACGCCGAGGCCGACCTGGACAAGGCGGTGCGCGTCTGCGACAACGCCAAGACCCATCGCTACGCGCCGTGCAACACCATGGAGACGCTGCTGGTATCGCGGGACATCGCCGCCGCCGCGCTGCCGCCGCTGTGCCGCATCTACCAGCAGAAGGGCGTCGAGCTGCGCGTGTGCCCGGCCACCCGCGCCACGCTGGAAGCCGCCGGCTTTACCGGCCTGGTCGATGCCGCCGAGGAAGACTGGCGCCTGGAATACCTGGCCCCGATCCTCGCCATCAAGACCGTGGCCGGACTGGACGAGGCCGTCGCCCATATCAACGAATACGGCTCGCACCATACCGATTCGATCATCACCGAGAACTACTCGGCGGGCATGCGCTTTATCCGCGAGGTCGATTCAGCGAGCGTGATGATCAATGCCTCGACCCGTTTTGCCGATGGCTTCGAGTACGGCCTGGGCGCGGAGATCGGCATCTCCAACGACAAGCTGCATGCGCGCGGGCCGGTTGGACTGGAAGGGCTGACCTCGCTCAAGTACGTGGTGTTCGGGCACGGCGAGATCCGGACCTGAAGCGCCGGGCCGCCAACAACAATAACCACTGCAAGCCAAGGTCTGTCCGCCGATGCTCTGGGTCAAAGCGCTGCATATCGTCTTCGTCGTTTCGTGGTTCGCCGGCCTGTTCTACCTGCCGCGCATCTTCGTCAACCTGGCGATGGAGACCGACGCCGCCAGCACGCAGCGCCTGCTGCTGATGGCGCGCAAGCTGTTCCGATTCATGACCATGCTGGCGGTGCCGGCGGTGGTGTTCGGGTTGTGGCTGTACCTGGGCTACGGCATCGGCCGCGGCACCGGGCAGGGCTGGATGCATGCCAAGCTGGCACTGGTGCTGGTGCTGATCGGCTACCACCACGGCTGCGGCGTGTTGCTGCGCAAGTTCGAGGCGGGGCGCAACGCGCGCTCGCACAAGTTCTATCGCTGGTTCAATGAGCTGCCGGTGCTGGTGCTGCTGGCGGTGGTGATCCTGGTCGTGGTCAAGCCGTTCTGAGGCTGGCCGCGTTTCGCGTTTATTTCGCCTTTATATTGCAGCCTGATTCCGTTGCGGATACCAACATGAGCAAGCTGGTCGACTACTACCTGACGCCGCAATCGCCGTATGTCTACATGGGCCATGTCCGTTTCAGCGATATCGCCGCGCGCCACGGCGTGCAGGTGAACCTGAAGCCGTGCGACCTCGGCAAAGTGTTCTCGGTCTCCGGCGGGCTGCCGCTGGCGCAGCGCCCGCCGCAGCGGCAGGCTTACCGGCTGGTCGAGCTCAGGCGCTGGAGCGCGTTCCTGAACATCCCGCTGAACCTCGAGCCGACGTTCTTCCCGGTGTCCGGTGACGCCGCCAGCAAGCTGATCATTGCCGCGCAGCTGGCGCACGGCACCGCGCGCGCGATGGCACTGACCGGCGCGATCGGCGCGGCGGTGTGGGCGCAGCAGCGCAATATCGCCGATGCCGCCACGCTGGCGCAGATCGCCGACGAGGCCGGCCTCGATGGCGCCGGCCTGCTCAAGGCCAGCGAGGCCCAGTCGGTGCAGGCCGCCTATGCGCAGAACACGCAGGAGGCGATCTCTGCCGGCGTTTTCGGCGCGCCGTGGTATGTGTTCGACGGCGAGCCGTTCTGGGGCCAGGACCGCCTCGACTTTCTCGACCGCGCACTGGCTGCGGCCTGACCTAAGCTACCGATACTTCCCCGTCCGCCACGGCGGACGTTTTTGTTTGCAGGAATCCCTCTCATGACCCAAGCCTTCTTTGCCCCTTGCCCGCGCGGCCTGGAGAGCGCGCTCGCCGAAGAGCTGCGCGAGATCGCCGCGATGCCGGGCATGGCCGCACTGGCGCCGTTTTCGGTGCACCAGGAAGTGCCGGGTGGCGTCAACTTCTCGGGCGAGATGGCCGCCGCCTATGCGGTCAACCTGCATTCGCGCATTGCCAGCCGGGTGCTGATGCGCGTGGCCGCGCGCGGCTACCGGCACGAGGACGACATCTACACGCTGGCGCGCGGGGTGCGCTGGGAGCAGTGGTTCTCGCCCGACGAGTCGCTGCGCGTGGACATTACGTCGCACAAGTCGCCGCTGCGCAGCCTCAATTTCACCGCGCTGCGGGTCAAGGACGGCGTCTGCGATGCCATGCGCGAGCGGCTGGGGGCCCGCCCCAGCGTCGACACCGTCAGCCCGGATGTGCGCATCTACGCCCACCTGACCGAGCGCGACTGCACGCTGTATCTCGACACTAGCGGCGAGCCGCTGTTCAAGCGCGGCTGGCGCACCGAGAAGGGCGAGGCCCCGCTGAAGGAAAACCTGGCGGCCGGCATCCTGCGCCTGGCGGGCTGGGTGCCGGGCCAGACCTTCCGGCCCTTCTACGATCCGATGTGCGGCAGCGGCACCTTCCTGGTCGAGGCCGCGCAGGTGGCGCTGGGCATCGCGCCCGGCGGCAGCCGCAGCTTTGCCTTCGAATGGCTCAAGGGCATGGATACCAAGGCGTGGCAGAAGCTGAAGTCGGACGCGCAGCGCGCGCGCATGCTGGCCTCGGCCGATGAGCTGCAGGTGGTGGGTTCGGACATCTCCACCGACATGCTGGCGATCACGCGCGCCAACTGGGAACGCGCCGGCCTGCCGGGCGAGGCGCGCACCAAGCAGGTCGACGCCCGCTTCGTGCAGCCGCCTTATGACGAGCCGGGCCTGCTGCTGATGAATCCGCCGTACGGCGAGCGCATTGCGGTGCGCGGGCAGCGCCGCGCGCCGGAAGACGAACAGCCGCGCGACGAGGTGGAAGAGGCCGCCGCCAACCAGTTCGCCAGCGCCTTTGCCACCACCCTGAAGCAGCATTTCGCGGGCTGGCAGGCGTGGGTGTTCACCGGTGACCTGGGCTTCCCGCGCCGGCTGCGGCTGAAGGAATCGCGCCGCACGCCGCTCTACAACGGCAATATCGAGTGCCGGCTGTTCCGTTTCGACATGGTGCGCGGCGCCAACCGGGCGCAGCAGGCGGACTGACCCCGGCTGCGCACCGGTGCTGTGGCGTCAGGGGCGCTTGCGCCCCGTCAGCGCGTCCGGGTTGCGGCTGAAGTCCGCCAGGAAGCTCTGCAGGCTGACCACCGGCTCCTGCAGCAGGTGGCGCGGCAGGTCGA
Organism: Cupriavidus taiwanensis; assembly: GCF_900250075.1. Lineage (NCBI taxonomy): Bacteria > Pseudomonadati > Pseudomonadota > Betaproteobacteria > Burkholderiales > Burkholderiaceae > Cupriavidus > Cupriavidus taiwanensis. The sequence continues at coordinate 3,143,475 of NZ_LT977070.1, read as the reverse complement.
ACAGCGCGTAGAAGAATTCTTCCCTGCCTTCGCAGCGCTCGGCCGGCAGGCAGTATTGTTCCCAGTCGACGCAGGCCGGCGTGTACATGCCGTTGCCGGGCCAGAAGAAGGGCACCAGCCGGCCTTCGCGCAGGCCTTCGATCAGCGCGGCGGGGGCATCGTAGGCCTCGGCCGACTCCACCTGCGTCATCAGCCCGGCGCGGGTCTCGATCACCATCAGGGTGGCGTGGCCCTGCGCGGTCAGCAGCAGGATGCCGGCGGGATTGGGATACAGGTAGTACTCGACAAAGCCGTAGCGCGCGGTCAGCTGGCGCACGCGCTCGGTCATGGCCGGATCGGACAGGAACGAGAACGAATGCCGCGTCAGCAGCTCGCGCAGCGTGCGCGACAGCGTGGCGAAGTAAGCCTGCTGCATGGCTTCGATTTCCTGATCCAGCCGCTCCACCATATTGCTGTCGTGCTTTTTCACATAGCGGTCGATCAGCCCGTGGTTGAAGCCCTGCACGGCGATGCTTTCATCGGCGGTGCCGGTCAGCAGGATGGTCTTGCACGGCAGGTCCTGCAGCGCCTGGCAGAATTCCAGGCCGTCCATCTGCGGCATCGAATAGTCGACCACCACCACGCCGGGCTGCAGGAAGCGGTTGACGTCGTGGATCTGGCGGTAGATGCGGTCGATGTCGAGCTGGACCGTGCGGCGCTCGGTCAGGAAGGTCAGGTCGTCGTGGGTCACGCGCACCGGCAGGAAGCCCGGGAAGCGGGTGGCGTAGGCTTCGCGGATCCACTGCAGCGCTTCGCGCGGATCGGTGAAGGTGATCACCCCGCGCGCGGCATCCATCTGGAACGCCAGGCTGTCGATGAAGGACTTGCTGTCATCCACAAGGACAGTCAGGACCGGGTGATGGAAGACCGACAGATTCCTGTCGTGCGGATTGAAGGTCATGGAGCGGCGGGCAGGGGTTGGCACAGGCGTGGCGCAAGTGGCAAGCCAGCGTGCGTATTCGCAGGCCAGTATAGCGCGCCGTGGCTGCCTTGCAAGGCACGCCTTGCGGCCGGGGCCGCCTGCGGCGGGGGAGGGACGGGGCGCGGCCCTTGTTCCAGCAGGGCCGGCGGGCCAGGGCGGTGAACCGCGCCGGAACCACGAAAGCCCACGCCCCCGGGGCGCGGGCCGGGCCGGCTGTGCGACCTTAGTCGACCGCCTTGAACATGTCCTCGACCACCTTCTTGGCGTCGCCGAACACCATCATGGTCTTGTCCATATAGAACAGCTCGTTGTCCAGGCCGGCATAGCCGGCGGCCATCGAGCGCTTGTTGACGATGATGGTCTTGGCCTTGTACGCCTCCAGGATCGGCATGCCGGCGATCGGCGACTTGGGATCGGTCTTGGCCGCCGGGTTGACCACGTCGTTGGCGCCCAGCACCAGCACCACGTCGGCCTGGCCGAACTCGCTGTTGATGTCTTCCATCTCGAAGACCTGGTCGTACGGCACCTCGGCCTCGGCCAGCAGCACGTTCATGTGGCCCGGCATGCGGCCCGCCACAGGGTGGATCGCGTACTTGACGGTCACGCCCTTCTCGGACAGCTTCTCGGTCAGTTCCTTCAGCGCATGCTGGGCCCGCGCCACCGCCAGGCCGTAGCCGGGCACGATGATCACGGTCTCGGCGTTGCCCATCAGGAAGGCGGCGTCGTCCGCCGAGCCCGACTTGACGTTGCGCTGCGCCTGCGCGCCGGCGGCCGCGCCAGCGCCGGCATCGCCGCCGAAGCCGCCCAGGATCACGTTGAAGAACGAGCGGTTCATCGCCTTGCACATGATGTACGAGAGGATGGCACCGCTTGATCCCACCAGCGAGCCGGCGATGATCAGCATCGGGTTGTTCAGCGAGAAGCCGATGCCCGCCGCGGCCCAGCCCGAGTACGAGTTCAGCATCGACACCACCACCGGCATGTCGGCGCCGCCGATCGGGATGATGATCAGCACGCCCAGCACGAAGGCGATCGCCAGCATCACCAGGAACGGCAGCCATTCCTGCGTCATGAAGAAGGCGATGCCGAAGCCCACCATGGCCACCGCCAGCGCCAGGTTCAGCATGTGCTGGCCGGCGAACACCACCGGTGCGCCCTGGAACAGGCGGAACTTGTAGCGCCCGGCCAGCTTGCCGAAGGCGATCACCGAGCCCGAGAACGTGATCGCGCCGACGAAGCAGCCGATAAAGAGCTCGATGCGGTTGCCCAGCGGGATCAGGTGCGAGCCGGCCGGGCTGATGCCGAACGCCGCCGGCTCGGCCACCGCCGCCACGGCGATGAACACCGCCGCGAGACCGATCAGCGAGTGCATCGCCGCGACCAGCTCGGGCATCTTGGTCATCTGCACCTTGCGCGCGACGTAGGCGCCGATGCCGCCGCCGACCACCAGCGCCGCGAAGATCAGCGCCAGGCCGGTGCCCACCGACGACTGGGCCGTGCCCGCGGCGAGGAATTCGTTCTTCAGCTTGATGATCAGCACCAGCGTGGTCACCACCGCGATGGCCATGCCGATCATGCCGAAGGCATTGCCCTTGCGCGCCGAGGCCGGATGCGACAGCCCCTTGAGCGCCTGGATAAAGCACACCGAGGCCACCAGGTAGAGCAGGGTGACGAGGTTCATGCTGACAAGGCCCGCCATCACGCGCCCTCCTTGGCCAGTGCCGGCTTGCCCTCGGGCGCCTTCGCCTTCGGTTCCTTCTTCTTGAACATCTCCAGCATGCGCTGGGTCACCAGGAAGCCGCCGAACACGTTGACCGCCGCCAATGCCACCGCCAGCGTGCCCATCACGCGCCCGACGCCGCCTTCGGTCAGGCCCGCGGCGAGCATGGCGCCGACGATGATGATGGCCGAGATCGCGTTGGTTACCGCCATCAGGGGCGTATGCAGGGCCGGCGTGACCGTCCAGACCACGTGGTAACCCACGTAGATCGCCAGCACGAAGATGATCAGGTTGATCACCGTGTGGTTCACCATCTCCATCGACTTCTCCTCCGTTGCTTTGAAACCGGGATGCTGCGTGTTGCTGTGATTGTTCTTTGCAGTATTACGGTGGGACACGCCAACGGCCATTGGCTCAAAACGGCCTATCGCGTGCTCCCTCTCCCGCTGGCGGGAGAGGGGCGCAAGGCGTCAGACCTTCTTGATTTCCTTGATGCCGTTCTTCTCGTTCACCAGGATGACCTTGGGCTTGTACGTGGCGATTTCCTCGTCCGTCATCGGCGCATAGGTGCAGATGATCAGCTGGTCGCCCAGGTGCGCGCGGCGCGCGGCGGCGCCGTTCAGCGAGATCTCGCCGCTGCCGCGCTCGCCCTTGATGATGTAGGTGGAGAAGCGCTCGCCGTTGTTGACGTTGTACAGCTCGATCTTCTCGAACTCCTTCATGTCGGCAGCGTCCAGCAGGTCCTGGTCGATGCCGCACGAACCCTCGTAGTTGAGGTCCGCCTGCGTCACGGTGACGCGGTGGAGCTTGGCGCGGAGCATGATGCGTTGCATGGGTGATACGTCCTTATATCTGAAGCGAAAGCAGTGGGCGCGCTGCGCCCGTTGGAGTTACGCCGCCTCGCGCACGACCTGGCCGTCCCTGCACATCAGGCAGGCGGCGACGATGTCGTCTTCGAGGTTGAGCGTGAACTGGCCGTCCTTGTCGACGACCAGCTTGAGGAAGTCCAGCACGTTGCGGGCATAGAGCGCCGAGGCGTCGGCCGCGACCATGCTGGCCAGGTTGGTATGTCCGATCAGGATCACGCCGTTGTGGTTGACCACCTGGTCGGCCACCGTCAGCGGGCAGTTGCCACCCTGCGCGGCGGCCAGGTCGACCACCACCGAGCCCGGCTTCATCTGCTGCACCGTCGCTTCCTGCAGCAGCACCGGCGCCTTGCGGCCCGGGATCAGCGCGGTGGTGATGACGATGTCGGCCTGGATGGCGCGCTGGTGCACCAGCTCGGCCTGGCGCTTCATCCAGTCCGGCGGCATCGGGCGCGCATAGCCGCCCACGCCCTGCGCGATCTCGCGCTCTTCGTCGGTCAGGAACGGCACGTCGAGGAACTTGCCGCCGAGCGATTCGATCTGCTCCTTGACCGCGGGGCGCACGTCCGAGGCTTCGATCACCGCGCCCAGGCGCTTGGCGGTGGCAATCGCCTGCAGGCCAGCGACGCCCGCGCCCAGGATCAGCACGCGCGCGGCCTTGACGGTGCCGGCGGCGGTCATCAGCATCGGCATGAAGCGCTGGTAGTGGTGCGCGGCCACCAGCACGGCCTTGTAGCCGGCGATATTGGCCTGCGACGACAGCACGTCCATGCTCTGCGCGCGCGTGGTGCGCGGCGCGGCCTCGAGCGCGAAGGCGGTGATGTTCGCGGCGGACATGCGCGCGTTGTTCTCGGCATCGAAGGGATTGAGCATGCCCACCAGCACCGCGCCGGGCTTCATCTGCGCCAGTTCGGCGGCATCGGGTGCGCGCACCTTGAGCACCATCTGTGCGCCGAGCGCGTCGGCGGCGCTGCCGATGGTGGCGCCGACCGCCTCATACGCGCTGTCGGGCTGGCTGGCGTTCAGGCCGGCACCGGCCTGCACCACCACCTTGTGGCCCTGGGCGACGTATTTCTTGACGGTCTCCGGGGTGGCGGCGACGCGAGTCTCGCCGGCCCGCGTCTCCTGCGGGATGCCGATGTACATCGTCAATTTCTCCTTTAGCTGGCGTCTTGTCTGGTTGGACGGACCGACGTCTGGCCCGTGCGCGCTGCCGGATCCAGTCAAGCCGCAGCGCACAATTTTTCCGCAGCTTACAGGAATCTGACTTGCAATGGTGACCGGCCGGTCGGCTTTTGCCGGGCCCTGGAACGTGGGGCGCCGGTGGCTCCCGCGGCGCTGCACGATGGGCCCGCAACCGGTAGAATGCGGGATTGCCTAAAAATTGAGCATCATGTCAAGTGACTGGAATGCCAGCGTGACCGTTGCCGCCGTGATCGAGCGCGGCGGCCGGTTCCTGCTGGTGGAAGAGGAAACCGCCGACGGGCTGCGCCTGAACCAGCCCGCAGGGCACCTGGATCCGGGCGAAAGCCTGATCCGCGCCGTGATCCGCGAAACCCTGGAAGAAACCGCCCACACCTTCGAGCCGCGCGCGCTGCTGGGCTGCTACATGGGGCGTTCGCTGTCGTCGCGCACCGGCGGCGACGTGACCTACGTGCGCTTCGCCTTTACCGGCGACCTGGGGTCGCTCGACGCCGGTCGCCAGCTCGACACCGGCATCGTGCGCACCGTCTGGATGGGTGCCGACGAACTGCGCGCGTGCCCGGAGCGCCATCGTTCGCCGCTGGTGATGGCGTGCGTGGACGACTACCTGGCCGGCAAGCGCTTTGCGCTGGACGCCCTGTACACGCACCCGTCAGTGCTGCAAGCGGGGGCGCAGTCGTGAGCGGTGCCGCCAAGCGTGTCGTGGTGGGGATGTCCGGCGGGGTCGATTCGTCGGTCACGGCGTGGCTGCTCAAGCAGCAGGGCTACGAGGTCATCGGCCTGTTCATGAAGAACTGGGAAGACGATGATGACAGCGAATACTGCTCCACGCGCCAGGACTGGCTCGATGTGGTCTCGGTGGCCGACCTGATCGGCGTCGACGTGGAGGCGGTCAACTTTGCCGCCGAATACAAGGACCGCGTCTTCGCCGACTTCCTGCGCGAATACTCGGCCGGCCGCACGCCCAATCCGGATGTGCTGTGCAATGCCGAGATCAAGTTCAAGGCGTTCCTGGACCATGCCATGTCGCTGGGCGCGGAAACCATCGCCACCGGCCACTATGCGCGCGTGCGCCAGAACCCGGCCGGCCGCTTCGAGCTGCTCAAGGCGCTCGACCATACCAAGGACCAGAGCTACTTCCTGCACCGGCTGAACCAGGCGCAGCTGTCGCGCACGCTGTTCCCGCTGGGCGAGATCCCGAAAACGCGCGTGCGCGAGATCGCCGCCGAAATCGGCCTGCCCAATGCGAAGAAGAAGGATTCGACCGGCATCTGCTTTATCGGCGAACGCCCGTTCCGCGACTTCCTGAACCGCTACCTGCCCACCAAACCGGGGCCGATGAAGACGCCCGAGGGCAAGGTGGTCGGCGAGCATATCGGCCTGGCCTTCTACACGCTGGGCCAGCGCAAGGGCATCGGCCTGGGCGGCAGCCGCGACGGCAACGGCGACGCCTGGTATGTCGCGCGCAAGGACATGGCCAACAACACGCTTTATGTGGTGCAGGGCCACGACCATCCGTGGCTGCTGACGCCGGTGCTGACCGCGTCGGACCTGTCCTGGGTGGCCGGCGAGCCGCCCGCCGCGGGCGCGGCGATGGCGGCCAAGACCCGCTATCGCCAGAGCGATGCCGCCTGCGCGGTGCAGGCGGTCGACGCCGATGCGCTGACGCTGGCGTTTGCCGAGCCGCAATGGGCGGTCACGCCCGGCCAGTCGGCGGTGCTGTATGACGGGGATATCTGCCTGGGCGGCGGGATCATCCAGTAAGCCGGCGCCACAGACAAAAACACCCGCGCCGGGCGGGTGTTTTCGTCACGAGACAGGCCATCAGCCGCGCGGCGGCTCGGTATCGATGAACGACTGGCGCTTCGACAGCTTTTCTTCCAGCGCCGCCAGGTTCGGATGGCGTTCGCGCCAGGCAATGTCCGGGAAGCGGAAGTCCAGGTAGGACAGCGCGCAGCCCACCGCCACGTCGGCCAGCGAGTAATGCGTGCCGGTGCAGAAGGGGCGGTCGGCCAGGCCGTGCGCCATGGCCACCAGTGCCGCGTCGATCTTGCCGCGCTGGCGCTGCACCCAGCGCTCGCTGCGCTCGTGCGGCTCGCGCTGGGTGGCCTCCAGGCGCACCAGCAGCGCGGCGTCGAGCAGGCCGTCGGCCAGCGCTTCCCAGCAGCGCACTTCCAGGCGCTCGCGCCCGCCCTGCGGGATCAGCCGGCTGACCGGCGTCAGCGTGTCGACATACTCTACGATCACGCGCGAGTCGAAGATCGCGCCGCCATCTTCCATCACCAGGCACGGCACCTTGCCCAGCGGGTTGTACTGCCCGATCCGGGTTTCAGGCGACCAGACGTCCTCTTCGATCAGCTGGCACTCGATCTTCTTCTCCGCCATCACCACGCGCACCTTGCGCGCGTACGGGCTGGTCCGGGATGCATACAGCTTCATGTTCTCCCCTTGAGCTTGTTATGAAGTGCATCGTCGCTCGGCGGCAGCGGCGGCGGGGAGGCAGCGATGGCTTGCCCGATGCACTTCATAACAGGCTACTGGAACGGCGTGCGCGAGTATACCCGCGGCGCATGGCGAATGCGGGTTCGCGCACCGATGCCCCGCGGTCGCGCTTTGGCGCCGCCCGGAGCGGGGGCAGGGGTGGTAAAATCGCGCGTTGCGCAGCGCCGGCCGCCCGCCGATGCGGCGTGACGGGCGCATCGCCCGCCCGTGCCCGCCAGCCCCCGTGGCGCCACTTGTTCGCCGCCTTCTTCTTTATTTCCTCCCTTTCCCGGTTTCCAGCATGACCTCCTCCTCGCTTTCGCCGCTCACCGCCCTGTCCCCGATCGATGGCCGTTACGCCGCCAAGGCCGATGCGCTGCGCGAATGGCTGTCCGAGGCGGCCTTCATGCGCAACCGCGTCAAGGTCGAGGTGCACTGGCTGATCGCGCTGGCGCAGGCCGGCCTGCCCGACATGCCGAAGTTCTCGGCCGCGTCCGAGGCCGCGCTGCTGGCGCTGGTCGACAAGTTCAGCGAGGCCGATGCCGCCCGCATCAAGGAAATCGAGGCGGTCACCAATCATGACGTGAAGGCGGTCGAGTACTGGCTCAAGGAGCAGGTCAAGGGCAACGCCGAACTGGAAGCCGCCAGCGAGTTCATCCACTTCGCCTGCACCTCCGAAGACATCAACAACACCTCGCACGGCATGATGCTCAAGGGCGCGCGCGAGGGCGTGGTGGTGCCGGCGCTGAAGCGCGTGCACGCACGCCTGGTCGAGCTGGCCAGGCTCAATGCCGCCCAGCCGATGCTGTCGCGCACGCATGGCCAGCCGGCCAGCCCGACCACGCTCGGCAAGGAAATGGCCAACGTCGCCGCGCGCCTGGCGCGCGCGATCCAGCGCATCGAGCAGGTCGAGCTGCTGGGCAAGATGAATGGCGCCGTGGGCAACTACAACGCCCACCTGTCGGCCTACCCCACGTTCGACTGGGAGGCGTTCTCGAAGCAGGTCATCGAAACCCGCCTGGGCCTGACCTTCAACCCGTACACGATCCAGATCGAGCCGCATGACTACATGGCCGAGCTGTTCGACGCGATCGCCCGCGCCAACACCATCCTGCTCGACCTGAACCGCGACGTCTGGGGCTATATCTCGCTGGGCTACTTCAAGCAGAAGACCAAGGCCGGCGAGATCGGCTCGTCGACCATGCCGCACAAGGTCAACCCGATCGATTTCGAGAACTCGGAGGGCAACCTCGGCCTGGCCAACGCGGTGCTGCGCCACCTGTCCGAGAAGCTGCCGGTGTCGCGCTGGCAGCGCGACCTGACCGACTCGACCGTGCTGCGCAATATCGGCGTGGCCTTCGGCTACAGCCTGCTGGCCTACGAGGCCTGCCTGCGCGGCCTGGGCAAGCTCGAGACCAACCCCGAGCGCCTGGACGAAGACCTCGACAACTGCTGGGAAGTGCTGGCCGAGCCGGTGCAGACCGTGATGCGCCGCTTTGGCGTGCCCAACCCGTACGAGCAGCTCAAGGAGCTGACCCGCGGCAAGGGCATCTCGCGCGAAGCGCTGCAGACCTTCATCAACGGCCTGGCGATCCCCGACGACGCCAAGAAGCTGCTGCTGGAGATGACGCCCGCCAGCTATATCGGCAAGGCCGTGACGCTCGCCGAGCGCATCTGACGCCACTTTCACCCGCCGCCAGCCGGCGCCGGAAAGGAAAGCCATCCCCGCGGGATGGCTTTTTTGTTTTTTCGGCATGCTCCACTGACTCCTGGTGCGTCGTTGTGACGCGTGCGCCAGAATGTCGCTTCAAAGCATTTGAATAACTTAATGAAGGACTGTCCTGCACCGGCGCACATCCGACCGCAATAATGCGAGAATCGTCAGCGCACGGGCGGGTGGATCCGGCCGTTGCCTTCCCCAAAATTGTGAAACGCCCGTGCCGCGGGCGAGAGGAATCCGATGCGTTCTACCGCCACTGCCCCCGCCGGCTACGGTGCCACCGCGATTGCCCTGCACTGGCTGGTGGCGCTGGCCATATTCGCCGCATTCGGGCTGGGCCTGTACATGACCGGCATTCCCGGGCTGACGCCGACCAAGCTCAAGCTGTACTCCTGGCACAAGTGGCTGGGCGTGACGATCTTCGCCATCGCCGTGCTGCGCGTGCTGTGGCGCGCCACCCACGCCGCGCCGCCGGTCGCGCCCGGCACCCCGGCGTGGCAGGCCAGGGCGGCGGCCGGGGCCCATCATCTGCTGTACCTGCTGATCGTGATCGTGCCGATCAGCGGCTACCTGTACAGCTCGGCCGCGGGCGTGCCGGTGGTCTACCTGGGCCTGTGGAAGATGCCGGCGCTGATCGAGAAAAGCGATGCGCTGAAGGAAGTGCTGAAGTTCACCCATATCTGGCTGAACTACCTGATGGCCGCGGTGGTCGTTGTCCATGCGGCGGCGGCGGTGAAGCACCAGTTTGTCGACCGCGACGGCACGCTGGGCCGGATGCTGCCGTTCCTGCGCTGAACCTCGCGCGCCAACCATTTTCGTTCCGCGGCGCGGCTGCGCCGTCCCTGACAGGAGTTTTCCCAGATGAAACGCAATTCCCGCCGCGGCTCGGCCCCTCTCCGTGCCACCCTGGTTGCCGTGCTGGCCGCCACCGGCATCGCCGCCAACCTGGCCTGGGCCCAGGTCGACGCCGCCAAGAGTTCGGTGACCGCGGTGGCGCGCCAGATCGGCGTGCCGATGGAAGGCAAGTTCAAGAAGTTCGACGCCAACGTCAGCTTCGACCCCGCCAAGCTGGCGACATCGACGGCCAAGATCGAGATCGACGTGGCCAGCTTCGAGATCGGCGATGCCGAGACCACCAAGGAAGTGAAGGGCAAGGACTGGTTCGACGCCGCCAAGTACCCCAAGGCGGTGTTCCAGTCGACCAGCATCAAGAACGGCACGCCGGGCAAGTACGACGTGGCCGGCAAGCTGACCATCAAGGGCAAGACCGTGGACGTGGTGGTGCCCGCCACCTACCGCCAGGAGGGCGGCGCGCAGGTGTTCGAGGGCGCGCTGCCGATCAAGCGCACCGCGTTCAATATCGGCGACGGCGAATGGAAGGACACCTCCGTGGTCGCCGACGACGTCCAGATCAAATTCCGTATCGTGCTGGCCAAGAAGTAAGGCCGGCATTCCGCTGACGTACCCCAGGACTTACCTGAACCGCTCCATCCCAACCCTGATTTGTCGGGAGACACCATGAAACTGCGTTCCCTCGTTGCCGCCGTCGCGGCCGTTTCCGCAACCGCCGCCTTCGGCGTGGCTTCGGCCAATACCGTGACGTACAACCTCGATCCGACCCATACCTATCCCAGCTTCGAGGCCGACCACCTGGGCGGCCTGTCGACCTGGCGCGGCAAGTTCGACAAGTCCAGCGGCGTGGTGACGCTGGACCGCGCCGCCAAGGCGGGCTCGGTCGAGGTCAACATCGACCCGGCTTCGATCGATTTCGGCAATGCCAAGCTGAACCAGCACGCCAAGGGCCCTGACATGTTCGACGTGCAAGCCTTCCCCGAGGCCACCTACAAGGGCAAGTTCTCCAAGTTCAAGGGCGACGTGCCGACCGAGGTCGACGGCGTGCTGACGCTGCGCGGCGTATCCAAGCCGGTCAAGCTGGAAATCCGCGAATTCAAGTGCATCCAGCACCCGATGCTCAAGCGCGAAGCCTGCGGCGCCGACGCCGTGGGCCAGTTCAACCGGGCCGATTTCGGCCTGGACTATGGCGTCAAGATGGGCTTCAAGCCCGAAGTCAAGCTCGCCATCCAGGTGGAAGGCGTGCGCGCCGACTGAGCGCGCGGCCCGCTGCGGCGGGCGAGACCGTAGTCAAGGCCGGCTCATGCCGGCCTTTTTTTGTTGTATTGCACCATGCGGGGGGGCCGCCAGGGCACTTTGTTGTGCGAGTTGCGACGGGCACAGTACAATGGCCCGCGGCAATCCACCATGATCCGGGGTATTGCGACTCCTGCCACGGCGGGGGGCAGCCATGCCCGCAACTGGCCAGAGCGCATCACTATGAGCATTCGCTGCATGTCCCGATACCGGTAGCCGTTCCCGCGACCCCCTCGCCCCTCATGCTGTACCCGGCCGTTCTGCCCTGGCTGTATGGCCCGCAGCGTTTCCCGGTTTTCCCTGGCGCTATACCGTGTACTCCAAAACGCAAATCGATCCGGTAGTTAGTTTCCGCAACTCGCAGGGCGAGCAGGTGCGGGGCACGATCATCAATCTCCAGAGGAAATCTCTGGTGATGGAAATCTACAACCCGTATTCGATCGTGCAGGTCAGCGAGGTGCTGAGCGAGCTCAGCGTCCGCATGGGCGCCAAGAATGCCTATCTCGGCAAGGCCGTGGTGATGAGCCTGGTGAACACCGGCCTGACCGCGGTGGTGTCGCTGACGCTGATCGACGAGTGGCGCGAGTTGTCCGATCTCAACAACGAGCCCAAGTCGGTCGCGCGCGAAGCCGAGCTGTTCGTGCAGGATTGGGACACGCGTTTCAACATCCGGCGCGACTACCAGATCGTGGTCAACGAGATGCGCGCCTTCCTGTCTGAAGTGTCGCGCTGGGTCGAGCAGGTCGACCTGACCGAGTCGCTGCCCAAGACCGAAGGCAAGCTGCGCCAGGACGTCTTCTACGAGCTGGCCACGCCGATCATGGCCAAGACCAAGACCTACCTGGACTGGCTCGAGGGCGAAGCCCAGCGCGTGGACGCCGAAATCGCCCCGGTGCACCGCACCTACGCGCAGTCGGCGCTGCATCCCTTGCTGCTGCGCGCGCCGTTCGTCTACCGCACCTTCACCAAGCCGCTCGGTTATGCCGGCGACTACGAAATGGTGAACCAGATCCTGGGCGATCCGCAGCAAGGCCCGACCACCTACTTCCAGATCGTCAACACCGCCTTCCTGAAGGCGGCGGTGGCGACCGCGCACCGCAATCGCATCGACCTGCTGATCGATTTCCTCACGCGCCAGGCCGAACGCGCGCGCGCCGCCGGCCGGCCGTTCCGCGTGCTCAATGTCGGTTGCGGCCCGGCCTTCGAAATCCAGCGCTTCGTGCGCGAATACCCGAACCCGGAGCTGCTGTCGTTCCAGCTGGTTGATTTCAGCGAAGAAACGCTGGAATACACGCGCAATTCGATCGAGCGCTCGGCCCAAAGCGCCGGCAACAAGTTTTCCGTCGAGATGGTGCACCAGTCGGTGCACGAACTGCTCAAGCGGCGCATCTCCCCGGACGATGCCGCCGCGCGCGAGTTCGACGCGGTCTATTGCGCCGGCCTGTTCGACTACCTTTCGGACAAGGTCTGCGCGCGGCTGCTGTCGTACTTTGCCTCGCGCTCGCGCCCCGGCGGCCAGATCCTGGTGACCAACGTCCATGCCGACAATCCGGAGAAATTCGGCATGGAGCACCTGCTCGAGTGGTACCTGATCTATCGCGACGATGCGGGCATGGCGCAACTGCTGCCCGAACACTCGCATTCGCACCGCGTCTACGTCGACAGCACCGGGGTCAACGTATTCGCGGAAGCCACCATTGACTGAGGCTGTCCTCGCGGGTCACGCCATGAGCACCAACCAACTCTACGCCGGCTACCAGTCCGAACTGGTCGACTTCCGTCTGGCCTTCAGCCGCGGCGGCGCCTATACCGCGATCGTGCTGGTCCTGCTCGGCGTCGGGCTCGACTACGGACAGTATCCGCAGCAGCAGTTTCCCTTCGCGGTGGCACGCGTGGTGGTGTCGATGCTGATCGCCGGGGTCGTGGTGGTCCTGTACAGCGCCGCGGGCCGCCGCTTCGCGCCCTGGCTGACGCTGACCTGGCTGCTGTTGCCGCAGATCATGATCGCCTGGATGATCTCGCAGACCGAAGGGGTGCATTCGCCGTACTACGTCGGGCTCAACCTGGCCATCTTCGCATCAGGCATCGCGCTGCCGTTCGGGCTGTGGCAGAACCTGGTGTTCGGCGTGCTTTCCTACCTGCTGTATGTGCTCGCCTGCCTGTTTCACCCCGGCGGCATCGAGCCGCTCGGTACCTTTATCGTCAATTCGCTGTTCCTGTTGTTTGCCGCCGCCGCCAGCGCGGTCTACACCTATTTCAACGAGCGCGCGCGCTTTATGCTGTTCCGCCTGAAGGCGGAGGTGGCCGAGAAGAACGCCGAGCTCGAGGTCATCAACCGCAAGCTGGTCGACATCAAGGGCCAGATGCTGCAGCAGGAAAAAATGGCTGCGATCGGTACCCTGGCCGCGGGTCTGTTGCATGAGGTCAACAATCCGGTGAACTTCTGCCTGATGGCGATCGAGGTGGCGATGGAAGAGCCCCAGGCCAAGGAAAGCGAGTCGGTGACCGAATGCCTGGTGGATGCCAAGCAGGGGATGCAGCGCATCCAGCATATCGTCTCCGACCTGAAGACCTTCGCCTACCGCAAGCCGGGCGCGGAGGTGGAAGGCACGCCGTTCATGTTCGAAAAGGCGCTGGATTCCTCGATCCGCCTGACCGCGCATGAGTTGCGCGGCGTCAAGGTTACGCGCGAGTTGCCTGCGGATACGCTGGTGCTGGGCGACGAGGCCGCCATCATCGGCGTGCTGATCAACCTGTTCTCCAACGCGGCGCTGGCCATGCGCAAGGCCGGCACGACCGAGCCCGCGATCCATACCACCGTGCGCTGGGCCGAAGGCCGGTTGCACGTGACCGTGCGCGACAACGGGCCCGGCATCGCGCCGGAGCACCTGGCACGGGTGTTCGAGCCGTTCTTCACCACCCGTGAAGTCGGGCAGGGCCTGGGCCTGGGGCTGTCGATCAGCTATGCCGTGATCGAGCGCCACGGCGGCCAGCTGTTTGCCGAAAGCGAGCTCGGCCAGTGGGCTGCGTTCAGCTTCGACCTGCCTCGCGCGGAGTAAGTCGCATGAGCGAACTCCAGCAAGCCCGGCCCAATGTCGTCCTTTATGTCGACGACGAAGACATGGCGCGCAAGTACTTTGCGCGCGCGGTCGGCAGCGAGTATGAGGTCCTGCTTGCCGCCGGCGCCGACGAGGCGATGGCGACGCTGCGCGCCGAGGGCGGGCGGATCGCGATCCTGGTCACCGATTTCCGCATGCCCGGCCGCGACGGGGGCGACCTGCTGCGCGAGGTCGCCCAGGCCTATCCGCAGATCGTGCGCATTTTGGTGACGGCCTACGCCGACAAGGACATGCTGTTGCAAACGGTCAACAGCGGCGAAGTCTTCCGCATCCTGGAAAAGCCCCTGAGTGTCGGCGACGTGCGCCAGGTGCTGCACCTGGCCGGCGAGCGCCACCTGGAGCGCGCGTTGCGCCAGCATCGCCTGATGGCGATCGACGAAACCCTGGCCTTCCTGGCGCATGAACTGAACACGCCGCTGGCCGCCATTGCCAACTTCGCGCGCGGCATCGAAAGCCGCGTCCAGGCCGACTACAGCGAGCAGCGGCAAGGCGAGATCGGGCAGGCTGCGGGCGCCATGCACGACAACGCGCAGTATTGCCTGGCGGTGCTGTCTTCGTTCCTGGAGTCGGTGCGTAACAGCGCGGGAGTCAGCAAGACGCCGGCGGCCGACGCCGGCACCGAGGTCAGTGCGGGCGCGCTGGTGGCGTCGCTGCTGGATACGTATCCGTTCACCGGCGGGCAGCGCCAGTGGGTCGACGTCGACATGCAGGGCGATTTCCCCGTGCAGACGCTGCCCAACTGCGTCGCGCTGGTGCTGTCGTCGGTGATGAGCAACGCGCTGCGCGCGCTCGCGGGCGTGGACCAGCCGTCCCTGCGCTTCGTGGTGACAACCCAGCCCAACCAGGAAATCCGCATCTGCGACAACGGCCCCGGCATCCCGCCAGAGGTGATGGGGCGGCTGCTGGTCGATCCGGTCACTACCCACGCCAGCGCTGGCGGCAGTGGCCTCGGCATGATTTTCTGCAACCGCGTCATGCAGTCCTTCGGCGGCGGCATCCGGATCGCCTCCGCTCCCGGTGCCGGGACCACAGTGACGCTGGACTTTCCAAATTTCAGGAATCGAATGATTAGGAGTGACCGATGAGCGAACCGATTGCCACCCAGGCACCACCCCCGGCGATTCTGTTCGTCGATGACGAGGCGACCGCCGTCAAATATTTCCAGCGGGCCATCGGCGCGCTGGCGCCGGTGGTGACTGGCGGTTCGGTGGAGGAGGGCAAGACGCTGCTGGACGCTCACGCCGACAGCCTGGCCGTGCTGGTCTCGGACCAGCGCATGCCGGGCGAGTACGGCAACGAACTGCTGCGCTATGCACGCGAGCGCTACCCGCATATCGTGCGCATCCTGACCACCGCGTACTCGGAACTCGACCAGACCGTCGAGGCGGTGAACCAGGGGCAGATCCACCGCTATATCAAGAAGCCGTGGGATATCACCGCGCTGCGCATGGAACTCAAGCAGGCGCTGGAAATGTCCGGCCTGCGCAAGGAACGGGACCAGCTGGTGCGCGAGAAGCTGGCGGTGCTGCAGACCCAGACCGTGGCAACCCGCATCGGCATGCTGCACGCGCTGTGCGCGAGCCTGATTGGCCCGGGCCATTTCCAGCCGGTGGAGACTTACCTGGCGGCGGTCGACCTGGCGGGGGCCCGCAACGCCGAGCCGGACTGGCAGCGCATGGACTATGCCGACCTGGTTCGCGCCGAAGCCGAGCGCAGCGGTAGCTTCGGCCATGCCGTGGGCACACGCCTGGCCGGGCTGCGCAGCGCCAATGCGGGCCGGGGCGCTGCCGATGCCGCCGCCGTGGTTGCCGACGCGCTCGGCAGCGAGGTGGTGCGCCGCGACGGCGATACGGTGGTCTGGACCCAGCCGGCCGCGCTGGCCGAGTTCCTGGCTCAGCCCGTGGGCACGACGGTGTCGGCCCAGCATGCCGCCTGGCTGGCCAGCCTGCTGTGGCTGGAAGAAGCGGGCGGCGCGCTGAAGTTCGTTCGCGACGGCGACACCATCGTCTGCCGGGCCGCCCCGCGCAGCGAGGGCTTCGCTTCCGACCGCCTGGCCGCATGGATCGAGCGCTTCTCGATGCCGGCCTGAATGTTGCTGGCCAGGCCATGAAAAACGGCGCCCCGCGGGGCGCCGTTCTTTTTTTCCGGGGCAGGGCTCAGGCCTGCGCGCCGTAGTTGGGGTCGTTGCGGTCGGTCGACTCGCCCTTCTTCTCGCCCTTGACCAGGTCCTCGCGCTTCACGCCCAGCCACATCGCCAGTGCCGCGGCGACGAACACCGACGAGTAGATGCCGAACAGGATGCCCACCGTCAGCGCCAGCGCGAAGTAGTGCAGGGTCGGGCCGCCGAAGAAGAACATCGACAGCACCATCATTTCGGTCGAGCCGTGGGTGATGATGGTGCGCGACATGGTGCTGGTGATGGCGTGGTCGATGACCTCGTGGGTGGTCATCTTGCGGTACTTGCGGAAGGCTTCGCGGATCCGGTCGAAGATCACCACCGATTCGTTCACCGAGTAGCCCAGCACGGCCAGGATCGCCGCCAGCACCGACAGCGAGAACTCCCACTGGAAGAAGGCGAAGAAGCCCAGGATGATGACGATGTCGTGCAGGTTGGCGATGATGCCCGCCACCGCGAACTTCCACTCGAAGCGGAACGACAGGTAGATCACGATGCCGGCCACCACGCACAGCAGCGCCAGCAGGCCGTCGGTGGCCAGTTCCTTGCCCACCTGCGGGCCGACGAACTCGACGCGCTGCAGCTTGACGTCAGGCGACGCCGCGGTGAGCGCGGCCATCACCTGCTCGCTCTGCTGGGCGGACGTCGCGGGCTTGCCGTCCGGGCCCTTTTGCAGCGGCAGGCGGATCATCACGTCGCGCGAGGTGCCGAAGTTCTGCACCTGCACGTCGGTATAGCCAAGCTTGCCCACCTGGCCGCGGATCTTTTCCAGGTCGGCCGCCTGCTGGTAGCTGACCTCCATCACCGTGCCGCCGGTGAATTCGATCGACAGGTGCAGGCCCTTTTGCCAGAGGAAGAATACGGCCGCGGCAAACGTCAGGAAGGAGATCACGTTGAAGATCAACGCGTGCTTCATGAACGGAATGTCGCGCCGGATGCGGAAGAATTCCATGTTGAATCCTGTTCTGTACTACGTGTTGTGCCGCGGGCCGCTTACTTGGCGACCGGCGTGTCGGTGGTATTGCCGGGCTTCCAGATCTGGCCGATGGCCACGCTCTGCAGCTTCTTCTTGCGGCCGTACCAGAGGTTGACCAGGCCGCGGTTGAAGAACACCGCCGAGAACATCGAGGTCAGGATGCCCAGGCAGTGCACCACGGCAAAGCCGCGCACCGGGCCCGAACCGAACGCCAGCAGCGCCAGGCCGGCGATCAGCGTGGTCACGTTGGAGTCCAGGATGGTGGCCCAGGCGCGGTCGAAACCGACCGCGATCGCCATCTGCGGCGACGCGCCGGCGCGCAGTTCCTCGCGGATGCGCTCGTTGATCAGCACGTTGGCGTCGATGGCCATGCCCAGCACCAGCGCGATGGCGGCGATGCCCGGCAGCGTCAGCGTGGCCTGCAGCATCGACAGCACCGCGATCAGCAGCAGCAGGTTCACGCCCAGCGCCACCACCGAGAACACGCCGAACAGCATGTAGTACAGGATCATGAACACGCCGATGGCGGCAAAGCCATAGGCAACGGAGTCGAAGCCCTTCTCGATGTTGTCGGCACCCAGCGACGGGCCGATGGTGCGCTCTTCGATGATCTCCATCGGCGCGGCCAGCGAGCCGGCGCGCAGCAGCAGGGCCAGGTCGTTGGCGGCTTCGGTGGAGTAGGAGCCCGTGATCTGGAAGCTCGAGCCCAGTTCGGACTGGATCGTCGCCACCGTCAGCACTTCGCCCTTGCCCTTTTCGAACAGCACGATCGCCATCGGCTTCTTCAGGTTCTCGCGCGAGACATCGCGCAGCACGCGGCCGCCCTGGGCGTCGAGCTTGATGTTGACCGAAGGCTGCTGGTTCTGGTCGAAGCCGGCCGAGGCGCTTTCGATGCGGTCGCCGGTGAAGATGACCTGCTTCTTCAGCACCACCGGCGCGCCGTTGCCTTGCGTGAACAGCTCGCTGCCGAACGGGACCGGGTCGCCCGGGCGCGGGCTGCGCGGCGCGTCGTTGTCGACCAGGCGCGCTTCCAGCGTGGCGGTGCGGCCGATGATGTCCTTGGCCTTGGCGGTGTCCTGCACGCCCGGCAGCTGCACCACGATGCGGTCGGCGCCTTGCTGCTGGATCACCGGCTCGGCCACGCCGAGTTCGTTGACGCGGTTGTGCAGCGTGGTGATGTTCTGCTTGACCGCGGCGTCCTGCACGGCGCGCCGGGCGGCCTCGGTGAAGGTGCCGACGATGTTGTTGCCGTCCATGGCGAAGGCCACTTCGCGCACGTTGTCGGCCAGCAGCGCGCGCGCGCGGCCGGCGTCGTCGGCGTTGTTGAAGCGCACCGTCAGGCGCTCGCCGTCGCGGTCGATGCCGCCGTGGCGGATGTTCTTGTCGCGCAGCAGGGTGCGCGCGTCGCCGGCCAGGCTGTCGAGCTTCTTGTCGACCGCGCCCTTCATGTCGACCTGCAGCAGGAAGTGCACGCCGCCGCGCAGGTCCAGGCCCAGGTACATCGGCAGCGCGTGCAGCGAGGTCAGCCAGCGCGGCGAGCCCGACAGCAGGTTCAGCGCGACCACGTAGGCGGGATCTGCCGCGTCCGGGTTCAGCGTGCGCGACAGCACGTCCTTGGCCTTGAGCTGCTCGTCGGTGGTGCGGAAGCGCGCCTTGACCGAGCCCGACTGGCCGGAGATATCGAAGAAGACGCCGTCGGGCTGCAGCTGGTTCTGCGCCAGGATTTCTTCGACCTGCTTCTGCATCGACAGGTCGACCTTGACCGTGGCCTTGCCCGAGGACACCTGCACGGCAGGCGCCTCGCCGAAGAAGTTCGGCAAGGTGTAGATGATGCCGATGGCCAGGGCCACCAGGATCACGAGGTATTTCCAAAGCGGATAACGATTCATCTCGGGCCAGTCATTCAGCGGTTGGCGGGGCCGGCGCAGGCGTGGCGCGCCACGTCGGCGGCGCCGAACCGGTTTGGCAAACAGCCGCCTGGCAGCCGCGGAGCGAAGCCGCGCGGGCTTCGTCGGGCTGGATCAGGCGGCTGCCGGGGCATGCGCGAACGGGCATGCCGGAAAAGACAAAGGCGGGAGTCGCGCGCGCGATCCGGGGATCAGAGCGCCTTCAGCGAGCCCTTGGGCAGCACCGTGGTCACGGCATTCTTCTGCACCGTGATCTCGGTGCCTTCGGCGATTTCCAGGCTGACGTACTGGTCGGTGACCTTGGTCACGCGGCCCAGGATGCCACCGGCGGTGACGACTTCGTCGTTCTTTGCCAGCGCTTCGAGCATTGCCTTGGCTTCCTTCTGGCGCTTCATCTGCGGGCGGATCATGATGAACCACAGCACACCAAACATCAGGATGATGGGCAGGAAGCTCATCAGGCCGCCAGCCGCGCCGCCGGCACCGGCGGTCTGGGCAAATGCGTTAGAAATCAGCACGTTGATTCTCCGTCACAAAAGTCAGTCAATTAATCGAACATTCTACCATTCGCACCCAGCCCGCCCTTGGCATTCTAGGGCGGAATACGGGTTTGTTCGGGGTGCGTTGGGGGCAACTTCGGCGGCGGACGCCGCGCCTTGACCGGCTATTCGACCGCGGGCGGCGGGAAAGTTCGCGCCGCCCGGGGTTGTCACTGCGTGCCGCGCGCGCGGTCGGCGGCAAACTGGCGGCGGAAGTCGGCAAAGCGGTGCTGCTCGATCGCCTCGCGCACCTCGCGCATCAGCTGCAGGTAGTAGTGCAGGTTGTGGATGGTGTTCAGGCGCGCGCCCAGGATCTCGCCCACGCGGTGCAGGTGGTGCAGGTAGGCGCGCGAGAAATTGCGGCAGGTGTAGCAGGCGCAGCTCTCGTCGAGCGGGCGCGGGTCGTTGCGGTGCGCGGCGTTCTTGATCTTGACGTCGCCGTAGCGGGTGAAGAGCCAGCCGTTGCGCGCGTTGCGGGTCGGCATCACGCAGTCGAACATGTCGACCCCGGCGGCGACGCCGGCGACCAGGTCCTCGGGCGTGCCCACGCCCATCAGGTAGTGCGGCTTGTGGGCCGGCAGGCGCGGCGCCACGTGTTCCAGCACGCGCATCATGTCTTCCTTGGGCTCGCCCACCGACAGCCCGCCGATGGCGAAGCCGTGGAAGTCCAGTTCCGACAGTCCCGCCAGCGACTCGTCGCGCAGGTCTTCGTACATGCCGCCCTGGACGATGCCGAACAGCGCGTTCGGGTTGGCCAGCCGCCCGAACTCGTCGCGCGAGCGCCTGGCCCAGCGCAGGCTCATGCGCATCGACTTGGCGGCTTCCTCATGCGTGGCGGGGCGGCCGTCGATCTCGTACGGCGTGCATTCGTCGAACTGCATGACGATGTCGGAATTCAGCGTGCGCTGGATCTGCATCGAGATCTCGGGCGACAGGAAGAGCTTGTCGCCGTTGACCGGCGAGGCAAAGGTGACGCCATCTTCGGTGATCTTGCGCAGGTCCCCCAGCGAAAACACCTGGAAGCCGCCGGAGTCGGTCAGGATCGGCTTGTCCCAGCCGATAAAGCGGTGCAGGCCGTCATGGGCGTTGACCACGTCCAGCCCCGGGCGCAGCCACAGGTGGAAGGTGTTGCCCAGGATAATCTGCGCGCCGATCTCGTTCAGTTCCAGCGGCGACATCGCCTTGACCGAGCCATAGGTGCCCACCGGCATGAAGATCGGCGTTTCGACCACGCCGTGGTTCAGCGTGACGCGGCCGCGGCGGGCGTTGCCGTCGGTGGTGATGAGTTCGAAGTTGAGCATGGCGAATAGTCTGAGATCAGGCCGCGGCGGCGGCGTCCGGCTGCCGGGTCAGCAGCATGGCGTCTCCGTAGCTGAAGAATCGGTAGCGCTGCTCGACCGCATGGCGGTAGGCGGCGCGGATGGCTTGCACTCCGGCCAGCGCCGACACCAGCATCAGCAGCGTCGACTTGGGCAGGTGGAAGTTGGTGATCAGTGCGTCGACCAGGCGGAAGCGGTAGCCGGGCGTGATGAAGATATCGGTGTCGCCGCTGCCGGCGGCGAGCGTCCCGCCGGGCTGCGCGGCCGACTCCAGCGCCCGCAGCGAGGTGGTGCCGACCGCGATCACGCGGCCGCCGCGCGCCCGGGTGTCGCGCACCGCCTGCGCCAGGTCCTCGGAGATCGCGTACCACTCCGAATGCATCTTGTGCTCGGCCAGGTTCTCGGTGCGCACCGGCTGGAAGGTGCCGGCACCCACGTGCAGCGTCAGGAAGGCGCGGCGCACGCCGGCGGCATCGAGCCGGGCGAACAGCGCGTCGTCGAAATGCAGGCCAGCGGTGGGCGCGGCAACCGCGCCGGGGCTGCGCGCATAGACGGTCTGGTAGCGGGTCTCGTCGTAGGCGTCGGGGTCGTGCGTGATATACGGCGGCAGCGGCAGGCGGCCGTAGCGTTCGATCAGGTCCAGCGCCGGCTCGGGGAAGCGCAGCGTAAAGAACTGGTCCACCCGCGGGCCCACGGTCACGGCAAAGGCATCATCGGCCAGGTGCAGGGCGCTGCCTTCGGCCGGCGTCTTGGACGCGCGCACCTGGGCCAGCACGGTGTGGGTGTCGAGCACGCGCTCCACCAGCACCTCGACCTTGCCGCCGCTGGGCTTGTGGCCAAAGAAGCGGGCCTTGATCACGCGGGTGTCGTTGAACACCAGCAGGTCGTCCGGACGCAGGTAGTCGACGATGTCGCTGAAGGCGCGGTCGGCCATGCGCACTGCGTCGGCGGTGTCGCCGGGGGCGAGCCGCTCCACCACCAGCAGCCGGCTGGCGCTGCGGTCGGGCAGCGCGCTCTGGGCGATCAGTTCGGGCGGCAGCGGAAAGTCGAAATCGGAAAGCGTCAACATCGTGGGGGGCGGTCTGCGCGGTCTGCAGGCTGTGGCGGAGGCGGGCGCCGGGCACGGCGCGTCACTCCGCTGCCCGGATTGGCAGCCGGCATGGGTACAATCGGCGAATCCGATATTGTAAGGCCACGGGCGCGCTTGCCGCCGCGCCGGGCGTGATACCCGCCATTCGCCGGCGCCGCGCCAGCCAGTCCAGAAGCCCGCAGCGACTGCTGCCAACTTATTCGCCGATGCCCGGAACCGCCGCCGAACCGATCCAGGACCCTGCCGACGCCAACGACGCCAGCGACACGGCGGCGAGCGCGCGCGGCAAGGCGGGCGCGGCCAAGGGCAAGGCCGCGGGCTCGGCCGCATCCACGGCCGCCGCGCGGCTGGCCAAGCTGGGCCTGCGCCGCCCGGTCGACCTGGTGCTGCACCTGCCGATGCGCTACGAGGACGAGACCACGGTGGTGCCGATCGCCGAGGCCATCCACCGTGCCGGGCTCGGGCTGCCGGCCCAGGTGGAAGGCGAAGTCATCTCCAACGAAGTCACGTTCCGGCCGCGCCGCCAGCTGGTGGTGAAGCTTGCCGACGACAGCGGCGAACTGACCCTGCGCTTCCTGAATTTCTACGGCAGCCAGACCAAGCAGATGGCCGAAGGCGTGCGCCTGCGCGTGCGCGGCGAGGTCCGTGGCGGTTTCTTCGGCGCCGAGATGGTCCATCCGACCGTGCGCCCGGTGCTGGCCGGCGAGGCGCTGCCAGACCGCCTGACGCCGGTGTACCCGTCCACCGCCGGCATTCCGCAGGCCTACCTGCGCAAGGCCATCGGCGGCGCGCTCGCGCGCACCCCCTTGCCCGAGACGCTGCCCCAACCGGTGCTGCAGGGGCCGCTGGCGCGCCTGCAGTTGCGTGCGCTGGCCGACTGCCTGCGGCTGCTGCACGCGCCGCCGCCGCAGGAGAGCGAGGCCGCGCTGGCCGACCGCTCGCACCCGGCCTGGCAGCGCGTCAAGTTCGACGAACTGCTGGCGCAGCAGATCTCGCTGCGGCGCGCGCACGCGGCGCGCCGCGACAAGACCGCGCCGACCATGCCGCGCCGCGAGGGCGGGCTGCTGACGCGCTTCCTGGCGGCCTTACCGTTCCGGCTCACCGGCGCGCAGCAGCGCGTGGTCGGCGAAATCGCCGCCGACATGAGCCTGCCGCACCCGATGCACCGGCTGCTGCAGGGCGACGTGGGCAGCGGCAAGACCATCGTCGCCGCGCTGGCGGCGTGCCAGGCCATCGATGCCGGCTTCCAGGCGGCGCTGATGGCGCCGACCGAGATCCTGGCCGAGCAGCATTTCCGCAAGCTGTCGGCGTGGCTGGAGCCGCTGGGTGTGCCGGTGGTGTGGCTGGCCGGCAGCCAGAAGGCGCGCGACAAGCGCGCGGCGGTGGCGCGCGTGGAATCGGGCGAGGCCCAGCTGGTGATCGGCACCCATGCGCTGATCCAGGACACTGTGCGTTTTGCCAGGCTGGGGCTGTCGGTGGTCGACGAGCAGCACCGCTTCGGCGTGGCGCAGCGCCTGGCGCTGCGCGGCAAGGCGGGCGCCGCCGAGGCGCCCGCCGCGCCCGGCGGCGCCGAAACCGTGCCGCACCAGCTGATGATGTCGGCCACGCCGATCCCGCGCACGCTGGCCATGACCTACTACGCCGACCTCGACGTCTCGGTGATCGACGAGCTGCCGCCCGGGCGCACGCCCATCGTCACGCGCCTGGTCAACGACGAGCGCCGCGACGAGGTGATCGGGCGCATTCACCATGCCGCGGCCGAAGGTCGCCAGGTCTACTGGGTGTGCCCGCTGATCGAGGAAAGCGAGGCGCTGCAGCTGCAGACCGCGGTCGAGACCTACGAGACCCTGGTGGCGGCGCTGCCCGACCTGCGCGTGGGCCTGGTGCACGGGCGCCTGCCGCCGGCGGAGAAGGCCGCGGTAATGGATGACTTCAGCGCCAATCGCCTGCAGGTGCTGGTGGCCACCACCGTGATCGAGGTGGGCGTGGACGTGCCCAATGCCTCGCTGATGGTGATCGAGCATGCCGAGCGCTTCGGCCTGGCGCAGCTGCACCAGCTGCGCGGCCGGGTCGGGCGCGGCAGCGCCGAATCGGTCTGCCTGCTGATGTACCAGGCGCCGCTGTCGCCCACCGCGCGCGAGCGCCTGGCGACCATGCGCGAGACCACCGACGGCTTCGAGATCGCGCGGCGCGACCTGGAAATCCGCGGCCCGGGCGAATTCCTGGGCGCGCGCCAGTCCGGCGAGGCGATGTTGCGCTTTGCCGACCTGCAGACCGATGCCTGGCTGGTGGAGTACGCCCAGGCGGCGGCCGAGCTGATGCTTGCGCACTATCCGGAAGCGGTCGAAGCGCACCTGTCGCGCTGGCTGGGTGGACGCGAGCACTACCTGAAGGCCTGATTGAAGTCTTGTGGCCGGCTTTGTGCGGAAGCCGGCGCATACCGGCTCGCGTGAAGTGGGCACTCTGACAGATCCGGCAATCGAAGGTAAAATCTATCGCCTACCCGGATTTGATAAGTCATGACGCTCACTGAACTCAAGTACATCGTCGCCGTGGCGCGCGAGCGCCATTTCGGCCGGGCCGCCGAAGCCTGCTTCGTGTCGCAGCCGACGCTGTCGGTCGCCATCAAGAAGCTGGAAGACGAACTCAACGTGCAGATCTTCGAGCGCGGCACCTCCGAGGTGTCGGTGACGTCGGTCGGCGAGCAGATCGTGGCGCAGGCCCAGCGTGTGCTGGAGCAGACCATGGCCATCCGCGAGATCGCCAAGCAGGGCAAGGACCCGCTCGCGGGCCCGCTGCGCGTGGGCGTGATCTACACCATCGGGCCGTACCTGCTGCCGTCGCTGGTCAAGCAGATGATCGACACCGTGCCGCAGATGCCGCTGATGCTGCAGGAGAACTACACCCACAAGCTGATCGAGTTGCTCAAGCAGGGCGAGATCGACTGCGCGGTGATGGCCGAGCCGTTTCCCGATTCCGGCCTGACGGTGCGCCCGCTCTATGACGAACCCTTTGTCGTGGCCGTGCCGCGCGGCCACCAGCTGGCGCAGGTGCACGCGGTCGACCCCGAGGAGCTGAAGCAGCAGACCATGCTGCTGCTGGGCAGCGGCCACTGCTTCCGCGACCACGTGCTGGGTGTATGCCCCGAGTTGTCGCGTTTTTCGCAGGCGGCCGACGGCATCCAGAAGACCTTCGAGGGCTCGTCGCTCGAGACCATACGCCATATGGTGGCCAGCGGGGTCGGCATCACCGTGCTGCCGCGCACCTCGGTGCCCGACCTGAAAGCCAAGGGCGACATGCTGTCGTACGTGCCGTTTGCCGACCCCGTGCCCGACCGGCGCGTAGTGCTGGCCTGGCGCAAGAGCTTCACCCGCCTGCCGGCGATGGAAGCGCTGGCCAACGCCGTGGCCGCCTGCGACCTGCCAGGCGTGCGCAAGCTCGACGCCAAGGAACTGGCCGAAGCCGCCTGAACGGTCGCGCCGAAGGAACTGGCCATGCAACGGCCGCAGCGGAGATGCCGCTGCGGCCGTTGTCTTTTCTGCTTCCCTGACCAGTCGTTTCCCCAGGCTGTCTTCGGGTGGTCACCTGCTGCTGGCATAAGTTTCCCTAACCCCGAATAGATTTGACCTAATACATAGGTATAAATAATTAAATTCTCAACTTAATAGATAATTTGTAGACTGGTGCCTGTCGATGCGGATGGCGTCGACGCAAGACAGGAACCGATGATGAGCACCAGCGCCCAGTCACTGATAACGACACCCACCCAGCCCCGTTTTTCCCTCCGCATGGGGCGCCGCCTGCTCGATTGCCTGGCCTGCTATGCCGCTGCGCACTGACGCGGCATTCCCTTTCAGCCGACCCACAAAGAGGAAAAGATGAGCAAGAAGGACACTCTCACCACTGCCGCCGGCGCACCGGTCGCCGATAACCAGAACTCGCAGACCGCCGGCCCGCGCGGCCCGATGCTGCTGCAGGACGTCTGGTTCCTCGAAAAGCTGGCCCACTTCGACCGCGAAGTCATTCCCGAGCGCCGCGTGCACGCCAAGGGCTCCGGCGCCTACGGCACGCTGCGCATCACCCACGACATCACCCAGTACACCAAGGCCTCGGTGTTTGCCGAGGTCGGCAAGGAAACGCCGCTGTTCATCCGCTTCTCCACCGTTGCCGGCGAGCGCGGCGCGGCCGACGCCGAGCGCGACGTGCGCGGCTTCTCGATCAAGTTCTATACCGACGAAGGCAACTGGGACCTGGTCGGCAACAACACGCCGGTGTTCTTCGTGCGCGACCCGCTCAAGTTCCCCGACTTCATCCACACGCAGAAGCGCAACCCGCGCACCAACCTGCGCGACCCGATCGCGGTGTGGGACTTCTGGTCGCGCCATCCGGAATCGCTGCACCAGGTCACCATCCTGATGAGCGACCGCGGCCTGCCGCAGAACTACCGGCAGATGCACGGCTTCGGCTCGCACACGTACTCGTTCATCAACGCCAATAACGAGCGCTTCTACGTCAAGTTCCACTTCAAGTCGCAGCAGGGCGTGGAGAACTGGACCAACGAGGAAGCGGCCAAGGTGGTGGCAAACGACCGCGAGAGCGCCCAGCGCGACCTGTTCGACAATATCGAGCGCGGCAACTTCCCGCGCTGGAACCTGCGCGTGCAGGTCATGCCGGAGGCCGAGGCGGCCAGGTACCACATCAACCCGTTCGACCTGACCAAGGTCTGGCCGCACAAGGACTATCCGCTGATCGACGTGGGCGTGGTCGAGCTCAACCGCAACCCGGACAACTATTTTGCCGAGGTCGAGCAGGTGGCGATGAACCCGGCCAATATCGTGCCCGGCATCGGCTTCTCGCCCGACAAGATGCTGCAGGGACGGCTGTTCTCGTATGGCGACACGCAGCGCTACCGCCTGGGCATCAACCACGCCCAGATCCCGGTCAATGCGCCGAAATGCCCGTTCCACAACAGCTTCCACCGTGACGGCGCGATGCGAGTGGACGGCAACCAGGGCGGCAAGCTCAACTACGAGCCCAACCGCGAAAGCGCCTACGCCGCCAGCGAGCGCGCAATCGAGCCGCCGCTGGCGCTCGACGGCGCCGCCGACCGCTGGGACCACCGCGTCGACACCGACTACTACAGCCAGCCCGGCGCGCTGTTCCGCCTGTTCGACGAGGGCCAGCGCCAGCGCCTGTTCGCCAATATCGCCGCGGCGATGCAGGGCGTGCCGGAGGCCATCGTGCGCGTGCAGCTGGAACACTTCAGCAAGGCCGACCCGGCCTACGGCGAGGGCGTGAAGCGCGCGCTCAACCTGCAATAAGCGCCCGCCAGGCAACGGCCCCCCGGCGCGGGGTTTGGCCGGGACCGTTGCCCGGTGCAATAATGCGGGGTACCGCGCCGCCCGGCCCCCCGAATCGCCACGATTCGGCAAGCCCGGCGGCGCGCCTCGTGGCTATACCAGAACGGAGCGTATCTACCATGGCAAAGAAGAACGAGATGAGCGTGAATATCGGTATTTCCGACAAGGACCGGAAGAAGATCGCGGAAGGGTTGTCCAAGCTGCTGGCGGACACCTATACCCTCTACCTCAAGACCCACAACTTCCACTGGAACGTGACGGGTCCGATGTTCAATACGCTGCATCTGATGTTCGAGACCCAGTACAACGAACTGGCGCTGGCCGTGGACTCGATCGCCGAGCGTATCCGCGCGCTGGGCTACCCGGCGCCGGGCACCTACAAGGAGTACGCGCGGCTGTCGTCGATCGCCGAGGAAGAGGGCGTGCCCGAGGCCACCGACATGATCCGCAAGCTGGTCGAAGGCCAGGAAGCCGTGGTGCGCACCGCGCGCTCGATCTTCCCGGTGATCGATGCCGCCGGCGACGAGCCCTCGGCCGACCTGCTGACCCAGCGCATGCAGACGCATGAAAAAACCGCGTGGATGCTGCGCTCGATGCTGGCCTGAGGCCGGCCCGCTCTCCTGGCTGCCGCGCCTGCGGCGGCCGGCACTGCGCGTCGCGGCCGTCCGGGCTGCGGCGCGTTTTCATTGAATCGCCCGCCCCGGATCCTCGCCGTGCAGACCCTCTCGCCGTTGCCCCCGACCCCCATGCTTGAACGCCTTGCCCTCTACGCGCGCCTGGTGCGCATCGACAAGCCCATCGGCACGCTGCTGCTGCTGTGGCCGACGCTGTGGGCCATGTGGATGGCGGCGGACGGGCCGCCGCGCTGGGGCCTGTTCTGGATCTTCGTCGCGGGCACCTTCCTGATGCGCTCGGCCGGCTGCGCCATCAATGACTGGGCCGACCGCGACTTCGACAAGCACGTCAAGCGCACCCGGGAACGGCCGCTGACCGCCGGCAAGATCGCCGCGTGGGAAGCGCTGGCGGTGGCCGCCGTGCTGGCGCTGGTGGCGTTTGCGCTGGTGCTGCCGCTCAACGCGCTGACCAAATGGCTGGCGGTGGTGGCCGCGGTGGTGGCGGGCACCTACCCGTTCTTCAAGCGCTTCTTTGCGATTCCGCAGGCCTACCTGGGGATCGCGTTCGGCTTCGGCATCCCGATGGCCTTCGCCGCGATCCAGGACCAGGTGCCGCCGGTGGCCTGGCTGATGCTGCTGGCCAATGTGTTCTGGGCGGTCGCGTATGACACTGCCTATGCCATGGTCGATCGAGACGACGACCTGCTGATCGGCATGAAGACCTCGGCCATCACCTTCGGGCGCTTCGATGTGGCGGCGATCATGCTGTGCTACGCCGCGTTCTTTGCGCTGATGGCATGGGCGGGCGTGCTGCTGGGCCTGGGCTGGCCGTACTGGGTGGGGCTGGTTGCGGCGATCGGCTGTGCCGGCTACCACTACACCCTGATCCGCGAGCGCGACCGGATGCGGTGCTTCGCGGCGTTCCGGCACAACAACTGGCTGGGGGCTTGCGTGTTTGCGGGGACGGCGCTGGCGTACGCGGTGCGGTGATTTGTACGCTGGCTGAGGGTTTGATCCCCTCTCCCGCAGGCGGGCGAGGGGAGCTTGCTGCGGGCGTCCTGGTACTTCAATCCTTGCCGAACTCCGCCCCCATTTCCTTGCCGCGCGCCGCGGCCGCGTGCATCGCCCGCACGAAGGCATCGGCGATGCCCGAGGCCTCCATCGAGGTCAGCGCCGCATAGGTGGTGCCCCCCTTCGACGTCACGCGCTCGCGCAGCGTTGCTACCGGTTCGGGCGATTGCCCCGCCAGCGTGGCCGCGCCGCGGAAGGTTTCCACCGCGAGCTCGCGTCCCTGTTCGGCGCTCAGTCCCAGTTCGGTGGCGGCGCGCTGCATGGCCTCGATGAAATAGAACACGTAGGCCGGGCCGCTGCCGGAAATCGCGGTGACGGCGTCGATCTGCTCATCGCCATCGACCCACACGCACTTGCCGACGGCCTCGGCCACGGCGCTGGCAATCGCCCGGTCTTCGGCCGACAGCGTGGCCGGCGCGGCCAGCCCCGTCATGCCCATGCCCGACAGCGCCGGCGTATTCGGCATCGCCCGCACTACGCGGTTGCGCCCGCCGAGCCAGCGCTGCATGTCCTGCAGCCGGATGCCGGCGGCCACGCTGATCACCAGGTTGCCCGGGCCCTCGCCCGGCAGGTGCGGCAGCAGCTGCGCCGCGGCGTCGCGGAACTGCTGCGGCTTGACCGCCAGCACCAGCACATCGCTGGCGCCGAAGGCGGCGTCCGGGGCCGCGGCCGCATGCACGCCGAGGTCGCGCGCCAGGCGCTGCTGCGCTTCCGGAAACGGGTCGACCACGCGGATCGCGCCGGCGGGCACGCCGCGCGCGATCAGGCCGCCGATCAGTGCGGAAGCCATGTTGCCGCCGCCAAGAAAGCCGAAGGTGAGGGTGTCGAGCATGAAGGTCTCTGGGGTCTGAAAGATTCCGGTCGGGGCGCGGACGTCAGGCGCGCGCGCCGAAGATGGCGGTGCCGATCCGCACCAGGGTGGCGCCCTCGGCGATGGCGGCCTCCATGTCGCCCGACATGCCCATCGACAGCGTGTCGAGCTGCAAGCCGTCGGCGCGCAGCGCCTGCAGCATGGCGCGCATGGCGGCGAACGGGCGCCGTTGCGCGGCGGGGTCGTGCGCGGGTTCGGGGATTGCCATCAACCCGCGCAGCCGCAGGTTGGGCAAGGCCGCGACCGCATGCGCCAGCGCGGGCACCTCGGCCGGGGCGACGCCGCTCTTGCTGGCTTCGCCGCTGATATTGACCTGGATGCAGACCTGCAACGGCGCCATGCCGGCAGGACGCTGGGCCGACAGCCGCTCGGCGATCCTGAGCCGCTCGATGGAGTGCACCCAGTCGAAATGTTCCGCCACCGGGCGCGTCTTGTTGCTTTGCAGCGGGCCGATGAAATGCCATTGCAGGTGGCCGCGCAGGTCGGCCAGCGCGGCGATCTTGTCGATACCTTCCTGGACGTAGTTCTCGCCGAATTCGCGCTGTCCGGCGGCGTATGCGGCCCTTATGCGGTCGGGGGAAACGGTCTTGGAAACGGCCAGCAGGGCGACGTCCCCGGGTTGCCTGCCGGCCTGTTGTGCTGCCGCCGCAATGCCCTGGCGTACGGCTTGCAAGTTGGCGGCAATCACAGACATAATCCGGCGAACATATATATAAGGTACGTCAAGTACCGATAACAAATCAGGGTGGGGTCATTATAGATGGACATCGCGCAGCTATTGGCTTTCGCCGTCAAGAACAAGGCGTCCGATCTTCATCTGTCCGCGGACATGCCGCCGATGGTGCGTATCCACGGCGACATGCGGCGCATCAACGTCGCCTCGATGACGCACAAGGATGTCCACGCCATGGTGTACGACATCATGAGCGACACCCAGCGCAAGGCCTACGAGGAACGCCTCGAAATCGATTTCTCGTTCGAGATCGCCGGCCTGTCGCGCTTCCGCGTCAATGCCTATAACACCCAGCGCGGCGCCGCCGCGGTGTTCCGTACCATTCCGTCCAAGGTGCTGACGCTGGAAGAGCTGCGCGCGCCGGCGGTGTTCGCCGACCTGTGCATGAAGCCGCGCGGGCTGGTGCTGGTGACGGGCCCCACCGGCTCGGGCAAGTCCACCACGCTGGCGGCGATGGTCGATCATCGCAATGAAAACGACATGGGCCACATCCTCACGGTGGAGGACCCGATCGAATTCGTGCACAGCTCCAAGAAGAGCCTGATCAACCAGCGCGAGCTGGGGCCGCATACGCATTCGTTTGCCAACGCGCTGCGCTCGGCGCTGCGTGAGGATCCGGACGTGATCCTGGTGGGCGAACTGCGCGACCTGGAAACCATCCGCCTGGCGCTGACCGCGGCCGAGACCGGCCACCTGGTCTTCGGCACGCTGCACACCAGCTCGGCGGCCAAGACCATCGACCGCGTGGTCGACGTGTTTCCGCCCGAAGAGAAGGACATGGTGCGCACCATGCTGTCGGAGTCGCTGGAAGCGGTGATCTCGCAGACGCTGCTGAAGACCCGCGACGGCAACGGCCGCACCGCCGCGCACGAGATCATGATTGCCACGCCCGCGATCCGCCACCTGATCCGCGAGAACAAGATCGCGCAGATGTACTCGATGATGCAGACCAGCAGCGGGCTGGGCATGCAGACCCTGGACCAGTGCCTGTCGGACCTGATCAAGCGCAGCGTCATTAGCTACAGCGACGCGCGCGCGATTGCCAAGAACCCGGACGCGTTCATGGGCTGAGGCCCGCCTTTTCTTCCTCCAGCAGGACACCGCCATGCTCGACCGCGAATCCGCCGCCAAGTACATCAATGACCTGCTCGAGCTGATGGTCAGCAACCGCGGCTCGGACCTGTTCATCACGTCGGACTTCCCGCCGGCGATCAAGGTCGACGGCAAGATCACGCCGGTGTCGCAGCAGCCGCTGAACCCGACCCAGGCGCTGGGCCTGGTGCGCTCGGTGATGAACGAGCGCCAGGTGCAGGACTTCGACACCAGCCGCGAATGCAATTTTGCGATCAGCGCGCCCAAGGCCGGGCGCTTCCGCGTGTCGGCCTTTATCCAGCAGGGCAAGGCCGGCATGGTGGTGCGCACCATCAATACGCGCATTCCGTCGGTGGCGGACCTGGACCTGCCGCAGACGCTGCATGACGTGGTGATGGCCAAGCGCGGGCTGGTGATCGTGACCGGGGCAACCGGCTCGGGCAAGTCGACCACGCTGGCGGCGATGCTGGACCACCGCAACGCCCACTCCTACGGCCACATCATCACCATCGAGGATCCGATCGAGTACGTGCACGCGCACCAGAACTGCATCGTCACGCAGCGCGAGGTCGGCATCGATACCGAGTCCTGGCACGTGGCGCTGAAGAACACGCTGCGCCAGGCGCCCGACGTGATCCTGATCGGCGAGATCCGCGACCGCGAAACCATGGAGTACGCGATGCAGTATGCCGAGACCGGGCACCTCTGCCTGGCCACGCTGCACGCCAACAACGCCAACCAGGCGATCGACCGCGTGGTCAACTTCTTCCCCGAGGAAAAGCGCCAGCAGCTGCTGATCGACCTGTCGCTGAACCTGAAGGCGATGATCTCGCAGCGCCTGCTGCCGCGCGCGGGCCGCAAGGGCCGGGTGCCGGCGGTGGAGATCATGATCGGCACG
Organism: Cupriavidus taiwanensis; assembly: GCF_900250075.1. Lineage (NCBI taxonomy): Bacteria > Pseudomonadati > Pseudomonadota > Betaproteobacteria > Burkholderiales > Burkholderiaceae > Cupriavidus > Cupriavidus taiwanensis. Next base: position 3,110,611 of record NZ_LT977070.1, on the reverse strand, counting down.
CCGCTGGTGGCCGACCTGATCTTCAAGGGCGAGATCCACGAGCTCAAGGAAGTCATCAAGAAATCGCGCGAGCAGGGCATGATTTCGTTCGACCAGGCGCTGTTCGACCTGTACGAGCACGGCAAGATCACCTACGAAGACGCGCTGCGCAACGCCGATTCGCTCAACGACCTGCGCCTGATGATCAAGCTGCACAGCACCCACGCCAAGGACTCGGACCTGGGCGCGGGCACCGAACACCTCAACGTCATCTGAAGGCTGCGCCTTGCTGCGCATTGCCGCGCGTGGCGGTATGCTTGGCTATCTACAGGAGTCTGCCATGAGCAATGTCTACCAGTTTGAAGCCAACTCGCTCGCCGGCCAGCCGGTGCCGCTGTCGCAGTTCCAGGGCAAGGTGATGCTGGTGGTCAATACCGCCAGCGAATGCGGCTTTACCCCGCAGTACGAAGGCCTGCAGAAGCTCTATGACGAGTACCACGGGCGCGGGCTCGAAGTGCTGGGCTTTCCGTGCAACCAGTTCGGCAAGCAGGAGCCGGGCGATGCGCAGCAGATCGGGCAGTTCTGCGAGACGCGGTTCGCGGTGCGCTTCCCGATGTTCGCCAAGATCGACGTCAACGGCCCCGACGCCCATCCGCTGTACCAGTGGCTGACCACCGAGAAGCGTGGCGTGCTCGGTACCCAGGGCATCAAGTGGAATTTCACCAAGTTCCTGCTGCGCCGCGACGGCACGGTGTTCAAGCGCTATGCGCCGACCACCAAGCCGGACGAGCTGCGCGCCGATATCGAGCGGCTGCTGTCCGACCCGGCGGCCTGAACTCAGCCTGAGCCTCAGGCGCCGCTGGCGCGCACCGCGCGCAGGAAGCCGTTGAGCGAGCGGTCCGGGGTTTCGTGGAACTGATCGTCGAGCATGCGGATGGCGCGGCAGCGGTCCAGCCGGAAGCTGCGGTAGTCCTCGCGCGTGGTGCACCAGGTCGCCAGCAGCCAGGCATTGCCCCAGAAGAACAGCCCCAGCGGCATCACTACGCGTTCGGTGATGCGCTGCTGCACGTCGCAGTAGTCGAGCCGCAGCAGCTTGTGTGCGCCCAGCGCGCCATGCACCACGTCGAAGGCCTCGCGCACATGCGCCTGGTTGACGTATTCGGGCGCAAACACGCGGCTTTGCTGCGCCGCCAGCCGGCGCGGCGGCGGCAGCGCCGCCATCAGCTTCTCCAGCGCGGGATCGGCCGCGGCGGCGAGCGCGCCGCCGCCCCAGGCCTTCAGCAGCCGCAGGCCGGCGACCAGCGCTTCCACTTCCATGGCACTGAACATCAGCGGCGGGACGTCGAAGTCGGCGCGCAGCCGGTAGCCGATGCCGGCCTCGCCCTCGACCGGCACGCCCGATAGCGACAGCGCCTGGATATCACGGTAGACGGTGCGTTCCGAAACCCCGAGCCGCTGCGCCAGCAGCGCCGCCGTGGTCAGGCGGCGGCCGCGCAGCACCTGCACGATCTGGAACAGGCGGTCGGCGCGACGGCTCATCGGTCAGCGTGGCCCATGGCGCTCATCCGGCCACCGGCTCGTGCAGGCCGATGCGGTTGCCTTCGCTGTCGGTGATATGCGCGATGCGGCCGATCTCGCCCGGCAGGCGCAGCGGCCCGAACACGGTCTTGCCGCCGGCGCGCGCCGCGCGTTCCAGCAGCGCATCGAGTTCCGGCGCGTGCAGGTACGGCACCGTGCCGTAGTAGTTGCTGGGCCGGTAGCCTTCGCCGGCGACCAGCGCGCCGCCGGGATCGGGGTGCGGGAACACGGCCATGTCGACCTGGCTCATGGTTTCGCGGCGCAGCCGGATATCGAAGACCTGCTCGTAGAAGCCGATGGCGCGGGGCATGTCGACGACGGGGATTTCCAGCCAGTTGATCAGACGTTGGCTCATGATGGGCTCCTGGGTTCCATAGGTAGGGGAGTGAGGAGCTCGCATCATGCGCGGGGGCTGCTGACAGCGTGCTGTCAGGAGGATGTCAGGGACGGGAGGTCAGTGCGGCATCCACGCCGCCATCACCGGCACCAGGATCGCGGTCAGCACGCCGTTCAGGCCCATGCCGAGCGCGGCGAAGGCGCCGGCCTCCTGGTTGACCTGGAACGCCCGCGCGGTGCCGATGCCGTGCGCCGCCACGCCGGTGGCAAAGCCGCGCACGCTGTAGTCGCGGATGCGCAGCAGGTTCAGCAGCATGGTCGCGCTGACCGCGCCGATGATGCCGGTGCCCATCACCAGCACCGCCGTCAGCGACGGCAGCCCGCCGATCTTCTCGGCCACGCCCATGGCGATCGGGATCGTCACCGACTTGGGCGCGAGCGAGCGCACGGTTTCCGGCGAGGCACCCAGCAGCCAGGCAATGCCCACCGCCGCCACCACCGCCACCACCGAGCCGGCCACCAGTCCCGCCAGCAGCGGGAACACATGGGTGCGCAGCTTGGGCAGCTGCAGGTACAGCGGCACCGCCAGCGCCACCGTCGCCGGTCCCAGCAGGAAGTGCACGAACTGCGCGCCGTCGAAGTAGGTCTTGTAGGGCGTGCCGGTGACGGTCAGCACCGTGACCAGCAGCGCCACCGCGATCATCACCGGGTTGGCCAGCGGCGAGAAGCGCGATTTCTCGTAGATGCGGAAGGCAAAGACATAGGCCAGCAGCGTCGCGGTCAGGCCCACCAGCGGGCTGGCGGCAAGGTAGACCCAGATCTCGTTCAGGCGCGGCGTCATCATGCCTGTTCTCCCCTGGCGTCGGCCGGCGGCGCGTCGGGCGAGCCGGAACGCTTGCGCATCAGCATGCGCGTGACCACCGCGGTGGTGGCGATGGCCAGCCAGGTGGACACCACCAGCGCGACCAGGATCGGCATCCACTCGCCCTCGATGCGGTTGGCGTGGACCATGATGCCGACGCCGGCCGGCACGAACAGCAGCGACAGGTGCTTGAGCAGCTCGGTGGTGGTGCCCTGGATCACGGGCAGCAGCCGGTCGTCGAAGACGAGCCAGCCGAACAGCAGGATCATGCCGAGCACGGGGCCGGGCACGGGCAGGGTCAGCGCGTAGCTGATCACCTCGCCGACGGACTGGAAAACCAACAGGATGGCAAAGGTCTGGAGCATGGGGCGGTCGTGGTTGTGCATGGCCCTCTCTCCCGCAAGCGGGAGAGAGCGGAGACAACCACGGCCGGGATGTTATCCCAGCATCCGGTCGACCAGTTCGATCCAGTGCATGACCGGCGTATCGGTGCCGCCCTGCAGGTGCGAGATGCAGCCGATATTGGCCGAGACGATGGCTTCGGGCTGCGTCGCCTGCAGTTTGGCGAGCTTGTCGTCGCGCAGGCGCTGGGACAGTTCCGGCTGCAGCACCGAGTAAGTGCCCGCCGAGCCGCAGCACAGGTGGCTGTCAGCGCAGAGTTTGACTTCCACGCCGAGGCCGGTCAAGAGCGCTTCGACTTTGCCGCGGATCTGCTGGCCGTGCTGCAGCGTGCACGGCGGGTGGTAGGCCACGCGCCGGCCGTCGCGCGGCACCGCGCCGGCGGCGGCATGCAGGTCGTCGGCAAAGTCCGGCAGGATCTCGGACAGGTCGCGCGTCAGCGCCGAGATGCGGCGCGCGCGCTCGGCATAGGCGGGATCGTTGCGCAGCAGGTGGCCGTAGTCCTTGACCATCGCGCCGCAGCCCGATGCGGTCATCACGATGGCTTCGGCGCCGGCTTCGACGTGCGGCCACCACGCGTCGATATTGCGGCGCATATTGTCGAGGCCGCCATCGTGGTCGCCGGTGTGGAAGCGGATCGCGCCGCAGCAGCCGGCCTCGCGCGCCACCACCAGTTGTACGCCGACACGGTCGAACACGCGCGCGGTGGCGGCATTGATGTTGGGCGACATCGCCGGCTGCACGCAACCGTCGAGCAACAGCATCTTGCGCGCATGCGTGTTGCGCGGCCACGTGCCCGGGGCGGCGCTGGCCGACAGCGGCGGCACCTTGGCGCGCAGCGTGCCCGGCAGCAGCGGGCGCACCATCTGGCCCAGGCGCAGCGCCGTGCCGAACAGCGCCGGCCGCGTCAGCCCCTCGCGCAACACCCAGCGCGCGATGCGCTGGCTGGCGGGACGCCGCACGCCTTCGGCCTCGAGCTTGTCGTCGACCAGCTGGCGGCCGATGTCGACCAGCCGTCCGTAGCGCACGCCCGACGGGCAGGTCGATTCGCAGTTGCGGCAGGTCAGGCAACGGTCCAGGTGCAGGCGCGTGCTTTCGGTGATGGCATGGCCTTCGAGTACCTGCTTCATCAGGTAGATGCGCCCGCGCGGCCCGTCCAGCTCATCGCCGAGCAACTGGTAGGTGGGGCAGGTGGCGGTGCAGAAGCCGCAATGCACGCATTTGCCGACGATGGATTTGGCTTCCTCGCCTTCGGGCGTGTCGCGGAGAAAATCGGCCAGGGTCGTTTGCATGATGTGGGGGAAGTTGTGCCTGGGTGTCTGGGCCCGCGGGCTCAGAGCCCAGGGTACATGCGCTGCGGATTGAAGATGCCCGCCGGGTCGAAGGTCTCTTTCAGGCGGCGATGGATCGCGGCCAGCGGCGACGCCAGCGGCGTGAACACGCCCATCGACTTGTCGCCGTGGCGAAACAGCGTGGCATGGCCGCCGGCGGCCTGGGCCACCGCGCGCACGCTTTCGGCGTCGGCCTTGGCGGAGCCCTCTTCGGGCAGCCACCAGCGCTGGCCGCCGCCCCATTCGACCAGCTGTTCGCCGGGCAGCGCCAGCGGCGCGGCCACGGTGGGCACCGCCAGTCGCCACAGCGCGCGGCCCGCGTGGGCCGGGGCAAAGAACGGGTGGGTCTGCTCGCGCAGCGACTGCCACAGCGCGGCGGCGGGCGCCGGCTCCAGGCGTTCGCCGCCCAGCCGTGCGCAGGCCGCGCGCACCGCGGCGCCGGCGCCGGACAGGCGCACGAGCAGCACGCCCGCCTGCCACACCGAAGACGCCAGCGGCAGCGGCTGGCCGCCCCACTGGTTCAGTTGCCGGATGGCTTCGGCCTGCGCCATCTCGAAGCGCAGCGTGGCCTCGTCGAACGGTGCCGGCAGCACCTTGAGCGAGACCTGCAGGATCAGCCCCAGCGTGCCGAGCGAGCCCGCCAGCAACCGCGACACGTCGTAGCCCGCGACGTTCTTCATCACCTGGCCGCCGAAGTCCATCACCTCGCCGCGGCCGTCCATCAGCTGCGCGCCCAGCACGAAGTCGCGCAGCGCGCCCACCGCCTGCCGGCGCGGGCCCGACAAGCCGGCGGCGACGGCGCCGCCCAGCGTCGCCACGCTGGGCTGGCCGGGCAGCGCGAAGTGGGGCGGCTCGAACGCGAGGATCTGGCGCTTTTCCGCCAGCGCGGCCTCGACCTCGGCCAGCGGCGTGCCGCAGCGCGCGGTGATCACCAGTTCGGCCGGGTCGTAGTCGACGATGCCGGTGTAGGCGCGCGTGTCCAGCAACTGGCCTTGCGGCGGCTGGCCGTAGAAGTCCTTGCTGCCGCCGCCGCGCAGCCGCAGCGGGGTGCGGGTCTCGGTGGCTTGCCTGACGGCGTCGCGGAAGGCGTCGAGGGTGGCTTGCATAGTCGTGCGAGATGGGGAAGGTGTCATGGCGAGGCCCAGGGTCAGGTCGAGCCGTCGCGGCCGCCCGGGACTTCAGGCCGGTCGTTCTGATAGGCCGGCAGCTGGCTGCCGCAGTGCTTGCAATACTGTGCGTCGGGCTCGTGCCCCTCGGTCAGGCAATGGGTGCAGGTGCGGGTCGTCAGTGGCCGCTTCATGATGCTGGCGGCCAGCTCGGCGCCGACGATGCCGGTGGGAAAGGCGATGATGCCGTAGCCCAGCAGGATCGTCAGCGAGGTGATGAACTGCCCCAGCGGCGTCTTCGGCACCATGTCGCCGAAGCCGGTGGTGGTCAGCGTCACCACGGCCCAGTACATGCTGACCGGGATGCTGTGGAAGCCGTGCTCCGGGCCCTCGACCACGTACATCACGGTGCCGAGGATCACGGTGATGATGAACACCGCGGCCAGGAACACGAAGATCTTGCGCCGGCTGTTGACCAGCGCGCGGTACAGGATCTCGGCTTCCTCGAAGTACACGGTCAGCTTCAGGATCCGGAACACGCGCAGCAGCCGCAGCAGCCGCACGTCGATCAGGAAATGCAGTTCCGGCACGAAGAACGCCAGCCAGGTCGGCATGATCGAGATGAAGTCGATGACGCCGTAGAAGCTCAGCGCATAGCGCCACGGCCGCCGCACCACCATCAGGCGCATGGCGTACTCGGCCGTGAACAGCAGCGTGAATATCCATTCCAGCGCCGTGAATACCCCGCCCGCGCGCTGGTTCAACGCGGGCAGGCTGTCGAGCATCACGATCATCACGCTGGTGACGATGGCGATCAGCAGCGCGACATCGAAGATGCGCCCTTCGCGCGTATCGGCCTCGAAGATGATGGTGTACCAGCGCTGGCGCCAGCCGGCCTCGGGCTGGCCCAGGCGCTGGCGCACCACGGCTTCCTGGTGCTGGCGCCGGCGGGGATCGTCTCGCATGGCTGGGCTCAGAAGCGCGGCAACTCGGGATGCGGCAGCAGGCCCTTCTTCACGTGCATCTTGCCGTATTCGGCGCAGCGCGCCAGCGTCGGGATGGCCTTGTCGGGGTTGAGCAGCCGCGCCGGGTCGAAGGCGGCCTTGACGCCGAAGAAGGCGTCGCGCTCCGCGGTCGAGAACTGCACGCACATGGAGTTGAGCTTTTCCACGCCCACGCCGTGCTCGCCGGTGACGGTGCCGCCCAGCTCGACGCAGGTTTCCAGGATGTCGGCGCCGAACAGCTCGGCGCGGTGCCACTCGTCCACGTCGCCGCCGTCGAACAGCACCAGCGGGTGCATGTTGCCGTCGCCGGCATGGAACACGTTGATGCAGCGCAGCCCGTACTTCACCTCCATGGCCTCGATGCGCTTGAGCAGCGTGCCGATGTGCTTGCGCGGGATGGTGCCGTCCATGCAGTAATAGTCGGGCGAGATCCGCCCGGCCGCGGGGAAGGCGTTCTTGCGGCCGCTCCAGAAGCGCAGGCGCTCGGCCTCGTTCTGCGAGACCACGATGCGGGTGCAGCCCGATGCCGTCAGCACCGCGCTCATGCGCTCGATCTCCTCGGCCACTTCCTCGGGCGTGCCGTCGGACTCGCACAGCAGGATCGCGGCGGCATCGAGGTCATAGCCCGCATGCACGAACTGCTCGACCGCGGCGGTGGCGGGCTTGTCCATCATTTCCAGCCCGGCCGGGATGATGCCCGCGGCGATCACGTCGGCGACCGCGTTGCCGCCTTTCTCGACATCGTCGAAGCAGGCCATGATCACCTGCGCCAGCTGCGGCTTGGGGATCAGGCGCACGGTGACCTCGGTCACTACCGCCAGCATGCCCTCGGAGCCGATCAGCACGGCCAGCAGGTCCAGCCCGGGCGCATCGGGGGCCTCGGAGCCGAACACCACCACCTCGCCCGACATCGTCACCGCGCGCACGCGCAGCACGTTGTGCACGGTCAGGCCGTACTTCAGGCAGTGCACGCCGCCGGAGTTCTCGCTGACGTTGCCGCCGATGGTGCAGGCGATCTGCGACGACGGGTCGGGCGCGTAGTACAGGTTGTGCGGCGCGGCGGCGTCCGAGATCGCCAGGTTGCGCACGCCCGGCTGGACCACCGCGGTGCGCGCATACGGATCGACCGCCAGGATGCGCTTGAACTTGGCCAGCGACAGCACCAGGCCCTCGGCGATCGGCATGGCGCCGCCCGACAGGCTGGTGCCGGCGCCGCGCGGCACCACCGGCACGCCCAGCTGGTGGCACAGCCGCAGGATGGCGCAGACCTGCTCCTCGGTGTCGGGCAGTGCTACCGCCATCGGCACCTGGCGGTACGCGGCCAGGCCGTCGCATTCATAGGGCACGGTGTCTTCCGGCTTCCACAGCACCGCGGCATCGGGCAGGATCTGCGCCAGGCCGGCCAGCAGCGCGTCGCGACGGCCGTCGGCCGTGGCCGGAGTGTCGGCGGCGCCGGGAGCGAGGGTTTGGGCTTCGTGCGGGGCATTCATGAACGACTCCTGTGGGGTCTCCTGGGCGGGGCGGCCTGTAATGATCGTTTGCCGGCCTGCCGGCCGCGGCGGTGCAGTGCCGGCGCGGGGGACGGGTGACTATAGCGCAGGCCACCTGGCGCGGGCACCACGCCGGACGTGAATTCGGCATGCCGGGCCGATCAAAAATGCTCATCATGCCCGGCGGGCACGGGCTCCGGTTTCAGCGTAGCACCGGCGGCCGGCCAGCGGAATGGCGGGACAGGCGGGTACTGCCTTCAGAGGTCCGGCCGCGCCGGGGCGGCCGGCAGCCGCAGCACCATGTCGAGCTTGTCGTGGAAGTGCGGCGCGACGTACAACGCATCGGGCTCCAGCCCGAAGCGCTCGAAGCCGAGCGATTCGTACAGGCGCACCGCGCCCGCGCTGCCGGCATTGACGCACAGCGTCACCTGGCGCACGCCCGGCATGGCGGCGGCCTGCTGCAGCGCGCGCAGCATCAGCGCGCGGCCGAGCTTGCGCGCGCGCCAGGCCGGCGCCACGTACATGCCGAAGATCGAGGCCTTGTGCCAGTGCTTGCGCCGGGGCTCGCGCATCACGCCAACCATGCCGGCCAGCGCGATGCCGCCGGGGGCGGCCTCGAAGGCGCCGAACATGGCCTTGTCCGCGCTCGGCGCAAGGCGTTGCGCCACCGCTTCCGGCGCCAGGTCCTGTTCTTCTTCCAGGCTGGCGGCAAAGGCTTCGGGCGCCTCGGCCAGTCCCTGCAGCCGCAGCGCGTGGAAGGCCGCGGCATCGTCGGGGGTCAGCAGGCGGATTTCCATTGGCGCAGTCTCCTACCAGTCCAGGCTCAGCAGCCAGTCGACGAAATAGCGCGCCTCGGGCTTTAGCGGCGCCTGTTCGCGCTCGACGATGTAGTAGCCGTGCGGCGATACCGATTCCACATCGAGCAGCCGCACCATCTGCCCCAGCGACAGCCAGTGCCGCGCCATGCGCTGGCGCACCAGCGCCACGCCCTGGTTGGAGGCGATCGCCTCCAGCATCAGCCCGATGTCGTTGAACTGCGGGCCGGTCTGCGGCTCGGGCCAGTCCAGCCCGGCGGTCTCGAACCACGGCTTCCACGGCTCCAGCGGGCTGCGCAGCAGCACCAGGCCGTGCAGGTGCTCGGGCCGGGTGATGGCGCGGCCGTTGACGCGCTCGTAGTACTCGCGCCCGCACGCCGGGAACACCGGCTCCACCAGCAGCTTGGTGGTCTTCAGGTCGGGGTAGCGACCGGTGCCGTAGCGGATCTCGACATCGGTGTCCTCGGCCTTGACGTCGAGGAACGGGATCGCCAGGTGCAGCTCGAGGTCGATATGCGGATAGAGCGCGCCGAACTCAGGCAGGCGCGGCACCAGGTGCTGGCGTCCGAAGGTCGGCGGGATCGCCACGCGCAGGCGCGTGCGCAGCTTGTTGTACTCGGGCCGGGCCAGCTCGTTGAGCGACTTGAGCGCGTCCTGCACGTTGCGCAGGTAGCGCGTGCCGGCGGCGGTCAGCCGCAGCGCGGCGTTGGCGCGCACGAACAGGTCTTCGCCCCACAGCTCCTCGAGATTCTTGATCCGGTGCGAGACCGCGCTGGGCGTCACCGACAGTTCCTCGGCCGCGCGCGCGAAGCTGCCCAGGCGCGCGGCGGCCTCGAACGCGATCAGCAGGTGCAGCGGCGGGACGCGGTTGAACATGGAGGCCATCCGGTCGCAAGCTTTACTGCGCGGCGCCGCGCGCGGCGCTGAAGATCTTGCCCGGATTCAGGATATGGTTGGGATCCAGTGCGTCCTTGATCGCGCGCATCAGGTCGAGCGCATCCTCGCCGTGCTCGTCCACCAGGAAGCGCTGCTTGTGCAGGCCCACGCCGTGCTCGCCGGTGCAGGTGCCGCCCATCGCCAGCGCGCGTTCGACGATGCGCTGGTTGATGGCCTCGGCCTCGGCCATTTCCTCTGGCTTGTCAGGGTCGACCAGAATCGCCACGTGGAAGTTGCCGTCGCCGACATGGCCGACGATGGGGCAGGGCAGCGCCGAGGCGTTCAGGTCCTTCTCGGTCTCGGTGACGCAGTCGGCCAGGCGCGAGATCGGCACGCACACGTCGGTGGTGACCGACTTGCAGCCCGGCTTGAGCTGCAGCATCGCAAAGTACGCGGTATGGCGCGCATTCCACAGCCGGCTGCGGTCTTCCGGACGCGTGGCCCACTCGAAGCCCTGGCCGCCGAAGTCGGCGGTGATCTGCTGCACGGTCTCGGCCTGCTCGCGCACGCCGGCCTCGGTGCCGTGGAATTCGAAGAACAGGTGCGGGGTCTCGGGCAGGGTCAGGTTGTCGTGGCGGTTGATGGCACGGATCGCCAGCGCATCGACGAATTCCACGCGCGCCACCGGCACGCCCAGCTGGATGGTCTGGATCACGGCCTGCACCGCGCTGCCCATGCTGGGGAAGGCGCACACCGCGGCCGAGATCGCCTCGGGCTGCGGATACAGCCGCACCGTGACCTCGGTGATGATGCCGAGCGTGCCTTCGCTGCCGATGAAGAGCCGGGTCAGGTCATAGCCCGCCGACGACTTGCGCGCCTGCGTGCCGGTGCGGATCACGCGGCCGTCGGCGGTCACCACCGTCAGCGCCAGCACGTTCTCGCGCATGGTGCCGTAGCGCACCGCGTTGGTCCCCGACGCGCGCGTGGCGCACATGCCGCCCAGCGACGCGTCGGCGCCCGGGTCGATCGGGAAGAACAGGCCGGTGTCCTTGATCTCCTGGTTGAGCTGCTTGCGCGTGACGCCGGGCTGCACCGTCACGGTCAGGTCCTCGGGCTGCACCGCCAGCACCCGGTTCATCTGCGACAGGTCCAGGCTGATGCCGCCGGCCACCGCCAGCAGGTGGCCTTCCAGCGACGAGCCCGCGCCGTACGGGATCAGCGGCACGCCGTGCTGGTTGCACAGGCGCGCCACCTCGGCCACTTCCTCGGTGCTGTGGGCAAACACCACCGCATCGGGCAGCGCCGGCGGAAACGGCGATTCGTCGCGGCCGTGGTGCTCGCGCACGCCGGCGGAGGTGGTAAAGCGCTCGCCGAAGCGTGCCGCGAGGGCGTCGGCGATGGCGGGCGGCAGCGGACGGCGGGCGAGGGAGGCGGACGGCGTGGGGTGGTTCATGCGGGTCTCCGACGGGTCGGTGCGGCCTCATGGGTGGCGAGGACGCCGAGGGTGCCGGCGGCAGGCTGGGGCGCGACCCGGTTATCGAATGGACGGATAACTGCATTCTACGCCGCGCGGCGGCTGGTGCACCTTCCCGCGGCGAGCGCGCGGCCGATAGCCGCACAAGCCGATGGCGATGCCAGCCCGTGCCGACGGACCCAGCGCGCATGGCTAAGTCGCCGGCTCTGGCGCGATAATGCGCCATTTCCCAACGACCAACCGCTGACAAGGAGACCGGCATGGGCAACCGCCTGTCGAAGATCGCCACCCGCACCGGCGACGCCGGCACCACCGGCCTGGGCGACGGCAGCCGCACCGGCAAGGACAGCCTGCGCATCGCCGCGATCGGCGATGTCGATGAACTGAACTGCCACGTCGGCGTGCTGCTGACCGAAGACCTGCCCGCCGACGTGCGCGCCGCGCTGCTGCATATCCAGCACGACCTGTTCGACCTGGGCGGCGAGCTTTCCATCCCGGGCTACACGCTGCTCAAGCCCGAGCAGGTGGCGCAGCTCGACACCTGGCTGGCCGACTACAACGCCAACCTGCCGCGCCTGGCCGAGTTCATCCTGCCCGGCGGCAGCCGCGCCGCGGCGCAGGCCCACGTCTGCCGCACCGTGTGCCGGCGCGCCGAGCGCGCGCTGGTGGCCCTGGGCGCGGCCGAAGCGCTAAACGAGGCGCCGCGCCAGTACCTGAACCGGCTCTCGGACCTGATGTTCGTGCTGGCGCGGGTGCTGAACCGGGCGGGCGGCGGCTCCGATGTGCTGTGGCAACGCGATCGCGATGACACGGCCAAGTAATTCAAGAGCCACATAAAGCGTTCTGCCAGCGCTTCCTGCTCAAGCCGCGGCGGCGCCTGCCGTTGAATGAGGGCAGAAACCGAGAAAATTACTCGGATTTGCCGGTTCTGCCCTTGAAAAGCCCCCGGACGGCCACATTTCGGCCTCAGGTTGAATTGCAGCCGCGCGGATAGCGCTGGCTCAAGAGGAGAGAATAATGGGTAAGATCATCGGTATCGACCTCGGTACCACCAATAGCTGCGTTGCGATCATGGAGGGCAACACCCCCAAGGTCATCGAAAACTCGGAAGGCGCACGCACCACCCCGTCGATCATCGCCTACATGGAAGACGGTGAAATCCTGGTCGGCGCACCCGCCAAGCGGCAGGCCGTGACCAACCCGCGTAACACGCTGTACGCGGTCAAGCGCCTGATCGGCCGCAAGTTCGAAGAGAAGGAAGTCCAGAAGGACATCGGCCTGATGCCGTATTCCATCGTCAAGGCCGACAACGGCGACGCATGGGTGTCGGTGCGCGACCAGAAGCTGGCGCCGCCGCAGGTCTCCGCCGAAGTGCTGCGCAAGATGAAGAAGACCGCCGAGGACTACCTCGGCGAGCCGGTGACCGAAGCCGTGATCACCGTGCCGGCCTACTTCAACGACTCGCAGCGCCAGGCGACCAAGGACGCCGGCCGCATCGCCGGCCTGGATGTCAAGCGCATCATCAACGAGCCGACCGCGGCCGCGCTGGCCTTCGGCCTGGACAAGAACGAGAAGGGCGACCGCAAGATCGCCGTGTATGACCTCGGCGGCGGCACCTTCGACATCTCGATCATCGAGATCGCGGACGTGGACGGCGAGAAGCAGTTCGAAGTGCTGTCGACCAACGGCGACACCTTCCTGGGCGGCGAAGACTTCGACCAGCGCATCATCGACTACATCATCGGCGAGTTCAAGAAGGACCAGGGCGTCGACCTGTCCAAGGACGTGCTCGCGCTGCAGCGCCTGAAGGAAGCCGCCGAAAAGGCCAAGATCGAACTGTCGAGCTCGCAGCAGACCGAGATCAACCTGCCGTACATCACGGCCGATGCCTCGGGTCCGAAGCACCTGAACCTGAAGATGACCCGCGCCAAGCTGGAATCGCTGGTCGAAGAGCTGATCACCCGCACCATCGAGCCGTGCCGCACCGCGATCAAGGATGCCGGCGTCAAGGTCAGCGACATCGACGACGTGATCCTGGTCGGCGGCATGACCCGCATGCCCAAGGTGCAGGAGCAGGTCAAGGAGTTCTTCGGCAAGGAAGCGCGCAAGGACGTGAACCCGGACGAAGCCGTGGCCGTCGGTGCCGCGATCCAGGGCTCGGTGCTGTCGGGTGACCGCAAGGACGTGCTGCTGCTGGACGTGACGCCGCTGTCGCTGGGCATCGAGACCCTGGGTGGCGTGATGACCAAGATGATCACCAAGAACACCACCATCCCGACCAAGCATGCGCAGGTGTTCTCGACCGCCGACGACAACCAGCCGGCCGTGACCATCAAGGTGTACCAGGGCGAGCGTGAAATGGCCACCGGCAACAAGCTGCTGGGCGAGTTCAACCTCGAGGGCATTCCGCCGGCACCGCGCGGCACGCCGCAGATCGAGGTCTCGTTCGACATCGACGCCAACGGCATCCTGCACGTGGGCGCCAAGGACAAGGCCAGCGGCAAGGAAAACCGGATCACCATCAAGGCCAACTCGGGCCTGTCGGAAGACGAGATCCAGCGCATGGTCAAGGACGCCGAGGCCAACGCCGAGGAAGACAAGAAGGCCCGCGAGCTGGCTGATGCCCGCAACCAGGCCGACGCGCTGATCCACTCGACCAAGAAGGCGCTGACCGAGTACGGCGACAAGCTGGACGCGGGCGAGAAGGAAAAGATCGAGGCCGCGATCAAGGAACTGGAAGACGCCGCGCGCGGCGGCGACAAGACCGAGATCGACGCCAAGGTCAACGCGCTGTCCGAAGTCAGCCAGAAGCTGGGCGAGAAGGTCTACGCCGACATGCAGGCCAAGGCCGGTGAAGGCGCCGCGGCCGGTGCCGCGGGTGCTGCCGGCGGCCAGCAGCAGGCCCAGCCGCAGGACGACAACGTTGTGGACGCCGAATTCAAGGAAGTCAACGACAAGAAGTAATCGGGATACGCGGGCGGCGGTGCAGGCACTGGCCGGCGCCGCTCCCGCCCCGACGCCGGGCGACGGCCATCAGACCTGCGGGAAACCGCCGTCGGATGCCGCGCTCGGCTTTTTTGCTATTCGCCGGCCCGTGCCGCTTGCACCCGCCGGCCAATGAGGTAATGAGCCACCATGGCAAAACGTGACTATTACGAAGTGCTCGGGGTAGGCAAGAACGCGAGCGAAGACGAAGTCAAGAAGGCTTATCGCAAGCTCGCGATGAAATACCACCCGGACCGCAATCCGGACAGCAAGGAATCCGAGGAAAAGTTCAAGGAGGCCAAGGAGGCCTACGAGATGCTTTCCGACCCGGAGAAGAAGGCCGCGTACGACCAGTACGGCCATGCCGGCGTGGACCCGAACATGGCGGGCGGCTTCGGCGGCGCGCAGGGCTACGGCGGCTTCGCCGAGGCCTTCGGCGACATCTTTGGCGATATCTTCGGCCAGGGCGGCGGCGGCCGGCGCGGTGGCGGCGGCCCGCAGGCCTACCGCGGCGCCGACCTGCGCTACAGCATGGAGATCTCGCTGGAGCAGGCCGCGCACGGCCACGAGGCCCAGATCCGCGTGCCGCACTGGGACGACTGCGACCACTGCCACGGCAACGGCGCCGAGCCCGGCTCCAGCGTGGAAACCTGCCCGACCTGCCACGGTGCCGGCCAGGTGCGCGTGTCGCAGGGCTTCTTCACCATGCAGCAGACCTGCCCCAAGTGCCACGGCAGCGGCAAGTTCATCCCCAAGCCCTGCACCAAGTGCCACGGCCAGGGCAAGCTGAAGTCGCAGAAGACGCTGGAAGTGAAGATCCCGGCCGGCATCGACGAAGGCATGCGCATCCGTTCATCCGGCAACGGCGAGCCGGGCATCAATGGCGGCCCCCCGGGCGACCTGTACGTGGAAGTCCACATCAAGCCGCACGCCGTGTTCGAGCGCGACGGCGACGACCTGCACTGCCAGATGCCGATCTCGTTCGCCACCGCGGCGCTGGGCGGCGACCTGGAAGTGCCGACGCTGAGCGGCAAGGCCACCTTCCCGGTGCCCGAGGCCACCCAGTCCGGCAAGACCTTCCGGCTGCGCGGCAAGGGCATCAAGGGCGTGCGCTCCGGCTACCCCGGCGACCTCTACGTGCATGTGAACGTGGAGACGCCGGTCAAGCTGACCGAGGCGCAGAAGGAAATGCTGCGCCAGTTCGACCGCTCGGTGCACGAGGGCGGCTCGCGCCACAGCCCGCAGGAAACCTCGTGGCTGGACAAGGTGAAGAGCTTCTTCAGCTGATCCGGCCTGCGGTATGGAACCGGCCACGCGCGAGCGTGGCCGGTTTTGTTTTTGGCGCATGACGCCGGCGAACCGCGGGTTTGCTTCCCTCTCCCGCTTGCGGCAGAGGGGCCGGGGGAGAGGGCCGGCGCGTCCATCGCCGCCATGCCTGCGCCGCGCGATAATGCATGCCTGCGCCCTGTCGGTACGCCGGCAATCCTGTTTTCCTGACGATTTCCCGTGGTAGCAAGCATCCAGCCCCCGCCCTTTCCCCCAGCCCCTCCGCCGCAAGCGGGAGAGGGGAGCACGCGAGCGGGCGGCGATGACGTCTTCGTCCTGCTCGACGACGCCACCGCACCCGCCGGGCAACCCGCATCCCGCCTCTACACCAGCTTCGTCCACGAAGACCTGCTGCCCCCCGGCAGCGACATCGCCCGACTCGACGCGATGCTCGCCGAAGGCTGGCGCCAGGGCTGGCACGCCACCGTGTTCGCGCCCTACGAATTCGGCGGCGCGCTGGTCGAGGCGCCGGTGCATACCGGCAACGCCATGCCGTTCCACGACGGCGCGCTGCGCCTGCTGTGGTTCCGCGCGCTGCAACGGCTCGATGCGGCGGCGGTGGCGGCGTGGCTGCAGACCCATGCGGAGGCGAAGCCAGCGGGCCTGATGGATATCGCTTCCGATACTTCGCGCGCTGCCTTCGATGACGCCATCGCGCGCATCCACCAGTGGATCGAAGCCGGCGACACCTACCAGGTCAACTACACCCAGCGCCTGCGCTGCGCTGCCTTCGGCGATCCGGTGGCGCTGTACGCGGCGCTGCGCGCCGCGCAGCCGGTGCCTTATGGCGTGCTGGCGCGGCTGCCGGATGACGCCATGGTGCTGTCGCTGTCGCCCGAACTGTTCGTGCGCCACGATGGCCAGGGCCACCTGCTGACCCGGCCGATGAAAGGCACCGCGCCGCGCGCCGGCGATGCCGCGCGCGATGCGCAGGCCACCGCAGCGCTGGCGGCCGATGCCAAGAACCGGGCCGAGAACGTGATGATCGTCGACCTGCTGCGCAACGACCTGGGCCGCATCGCGCAGCCGGGCAGCGTGGCGGTGCCGGAGCGCTTTGCCGTGCAGCCGTTCGGCGCGGTGCTGCAGATGACCTCTACCGTGACGGCGACGGCGCGGCCCGGCACCGGCTTCGGCGCGCTGATGGCGGCGCTGTTCCCGTGCGGCTCGATCACCGGCGCGCCCAAGCGGCGCACCATGCAGATCATTGCCGAGCTGGAGCGCGCGCCGCGCGGGCTCTACACCGGCGCGATCGGCTGGATCGAGGCGCCGTCCGGCGCGGCCATGGCCGGTCCGTTCGCGCTGTCGGTGGCGATCCGCACGCTGGTGTTGGCGCCGCCAGCGGCCAGCGGCTTGCGCGCCGGCGAAATGGGGGTGGGCGGCGGCATCGTCCATGACAGCGTGGCGGCGGAGGAATTCGCCGAATGCGGCTGGAAGGCGCGCTTCCTGACCCGCCACGATCCCGGCTTCACGCTGTTCGAGACCCTGCGCGCGCAAGACGGCGCCTGCCCGCACCTGGCGCGGCACCTGGCGCGCATCGGGGCCTCGGCGCAGGCGTTCGGCTTTGCCTTCGACGCCAACGCCGCGCGCGAGGCGGTGGCCGCGCAGGCGGCAAAACTGGGTGCCGGCAGCTGGCGCCTGCGTCTCAGCGTGGACAAGTCCGGCACGCTGTCGTTCGCCAGCGGCGCGCTGGCGCCGTTGCCGGCAGGGCCGGTCGGTGTCGACCTCGCGCCGGACCCGCTGCCGCCGGCCGACCCGCTGCGCCGCCACAAGACCAGTGCGCGCGCGGTGTTCGATGCCGGCTGGCAGGCCGCCGAGCGCGCCGGCGGCTTCGACCGGCTGTTCTTCAACACGCGCGGCGAACTGCTCGAGGGCGGGCGCAGTTCGGTGTTCGTGCGCATCGATGGCCGCTGGCTGACGCCGCCGCTGTCGGCCGACATCCTGCCGGGCGTGATGCGGGCGGTGGTGCTGGAGGCGGGCGGCGCGGCGCTGGGCGCGCCGGGCGAGCCGGTCGAAGAAGCGGTGGTCACGCGCGCGATGCTGGCGCGCGCCGAGGCCATCGTGCTGGTCAACGCCCTGCGCGGCGCGATGCCGGCGAAGTGGATGGCCTGACGCGGTGGCTAGGGGTGGTGGGTGTCGAGCACGCCGTCGCCGAGTTTCCACCGCACCACGCCCGGCAGGTTGATCAGCTCGCGGTCGTGGCAGATCATCACCACGGTGCGGCCTTCGGCGGCGAGGTCGCCGACCAGTGCGATCACCTGCTCGCGCGCGTGCCCGTCCAGGCTGGAGGTGGGTTCGTCGAGCAGCAGCAATTCCGGCTCCAGCACCTTGGCGCGCGCCAGCGCCACGCGCTGGATCTCGCCGCCGGACAGGTATTCGGGCGCGGTGTCCTGCAGGTGCGAGACCCCGGCCCAGCCCAGCGCCTCGCCCACGCGCAGGTCGATCTGATGGCGCGGCAGGCCGCGCGCGCGCAGGCCGTAGGCGATGTTCTCGCGCACCGAGGTGCGGAACAGGTAGGGATGCTGGTGCAGGTAGGCAATGCGCCGGCGCAGCGCGGGCGGCAGCGGTGTCAGCGCCGCGCTGTGGGCGTGGCCCTGCGCATCGGTCCAGTGCGCGACCGCGCCGGGCGCGGGCTCCAGCCCCGCCAGCATGCGCAGCAGCGTGGTCTTGCCGGCGCCGTTCATGCCGGTCATGACGATCGCGGTGGCGCGCGGGATCACCAGCGTGTCGATCGCAAACAGCTTGCGCAGGCCGATGCTGCGCGCCAGCCCGCGCACGATCAGCAGCGGGCCGTGGTCGGCGGCAACGGTCGGTGTCATCGGCGAAAGCCCCCGGCACCCTGCAGCCAGGCCATGCCGATATTGACCAGCAGCGCCAGCGCCACCAGCACCAGGCCCAGCGCAATGCCCTGCGCGAATTCGCCCTTGCTGGTTTCCAGCGCGATGGCGGTGGTGATGGTGCGGGTAGAGCCCTCGATATTGCCGCCGATCATCAGCGCCGAGCCCACTTCGGCGATCACGCGGCCAAAACCGGCGACCACCGCCGCCATCAGCCCGAAGCGCAGTTCGCGCAGTACCGTGACGAAGGTGCGCCAGCGGCCGGCACCCAGCACCCAGGCAGTCTCGCGCAGGCGCACGTCGGCGCCCTGCAGCGTCGACAGCGCAAACGCCAGCACCACCGGGAAGCCGATCACGGCCTGCCCCAGCACCATGCCGGCAGGGGTGAACAGCAGGTGCAGGCTGCCCAGCGGACCCTGGCGCGTCAGCAGCAGGTAGAGGATCAGCCCGACCAGCACGGTCGGGAACGACAGGAAGGCCTGCGCCACCACCACCACGGCGCGGCGGCCCGGGAACTGGCGCGTGGCGATCAGCCACGCCGCGGCGATGGCCGGCACGGTGGCAATCGCCAGCCCCAGCACCGCCACCACCAGCGAGGTCCAGACGATGAACCACAGGCCGGCGTCGCCGCTGGCCAGCAGGCGGAAGGCTTCGGCGGTGGCGCTGCCGATCTCCACCGCGTCAGGCGGAGAAGGTGTGCTCGACGGCGGGGAAGCTGCCGTCCTTGACGGCGGCCACGTAGGCGCGCACCGCGGCCTCGATCGACTGCTGGCCGTCCATGAAGTTGCGCACGAACTTGGCCTTGCGGCCCGGATAGATGTTGAGCATGTCCTGCAGCACCAGCACCTGGCCCGTGCAGTCGGCGCCGGCGCCGATGCCGATGGTGGGCACCGCCAGCGACTGCGTGATCTCGCCGGCCAGCGCGGCGGGCACCGCTTCCATCAGCACCACCTGGGCGCCGGCGGCCTGCAGCGCCAGCGCATCGCGCCGGAGCTGGGCCGCGCCGGCGTCGGTCTTGCCCTGCACCTTGAAGCCGCCCAGCGCGTGCACCGATTGCGGCGTCAGGCCGATATGCGCGCACACCGGGATGCTGCGCTCGACCAGGAACCTGACGATCGGCGCGAGCCAGTCGCCGCCTTCGAGCTTGACCATCTGTGCGCCCGCCTTCATCAGCGTGACGGCGCTGGCGAACGCGGCTTCCGGGGTCGGATAGGTGCCGAACGGCAGGTCGGTCAGCAGCAGCGCGGTCTGGTTGCCGCGCGCGGCGCATTCGGTGTGGTAGGCCATCTGTTCCAGCGTGACCGGCAGCGTGGTCTGCTGGCCCTGCATCACATTGCCCAGCGAGTCGCCCACCAGGATCATCTCGACGCCGCAGTAGTCGAGCAGCGCGGCGAAGCTGGAGTCGTACGCGGTCAGCATGGCGATTTTCTCGCCGGCGTCACGCATCGCCTGCAGTTTGGGAATCGTGATGGTCTTGCGGGAGGGGTCGAGGAGGTAGCTCATGGCAGTGCCCGTGTAGGACGGCCTTGCCGGTGCCGGGAGGGCTGCCCGCACGGCAACGACAGCCGTCGTTATTGTGTTGTGTCTGGCAGGCGAGGATGCCTGTCAGGGCGCGGCGAGATTGAGAAAGGCCTTGCGGCCGCGCATGTTTTCGATGCGCGACAGTAGTGTACGGAAATCGTCGTCATTGTCCACCGGATTGAAGTGGGCGGTGTCGACCACCAGCACCGGGGCGTCGTCGTAGCGGTGGAACAGTTCGCCATAGGCGCCGGCCAGGCGCTGCAGGTAGTGTTCGTCGATGCCGGCCTCGCCGGGCTCGCCACGGCGCACGATGCGCTCGCGCAAGAGCGAGGGGGTTGCCTGCAGCACGATCACCAGGTCGGCGCGTTGCGGCGGCAGCGCCAGCCGCGCGGCGATGGCGTCGTACAGCGCCAGTTCGTCCTCGGACAGCGTCAGCGCGGCATGCAGGCGGTCTTTGGCGATCAGGAAGTTGCTGACCATGCGCTGGCCCGAGGCGACGCCCGCCTGCCACTGCTGCAGCTGCACCGCGCGCTGGGTCAGGCACCACAGCTGCAGCGCCAGCGCATGGCGCGCGGGGTCGCGGTAGAACGGCTCGAGAAACGGGCTGCGGCGCGCGTGGTCGGGCAGTTCCTGCGCCTGCAGCGTGCGCGCCAGGCGCTGGGCCAGCGAGGTCTTGCCGGATCCGACGGGGCCTTCGACGACAATGCGGCGCAGGTGATCGAGCATGGCGCTCCGGGCGTCAGTGTGGAGGATGGCAGCGCCGCGGGCGCTGCCGGGCGGGCTCAGCCGGGGGTGCCGCCACGGTCGGGCTCGCCGGCGGCGGCCTGCATGCGCAGGCACTTGCAGGTGGAAACCTTCTCGATGCGCTGCGCGCCCACGCCGGCCAGGTAGTCGGCGGCGCGGCCCCGCCCCGGGATCGCCAGCGCGGCGTCCAGCTCCAGCAGCGGCACCAGCGTGAAGGCACGCTCGGTCAGGCGCGGGTGCGGCACGGTCAGGTGCTCGTGGTCGTGCTGTTCGTCGCCGAACAGCAGCAGGTCCAGGTCCAGCGTGCGCGGCGCGTTGCGGAACGGGCGCTCGCGGCCGAACTGGTCTTCGATGTGGTGGCAGATGCGCAGCAGCTGCGATGCGGTGAACGAGGTCTGCACCTTGACCACCGCGTTGTAGTAATCGTCGCCGCCGGCATCGACCGGCGCGGTGCGATAGAGCGAGGAACGCGCCAGCACCGTGATGCCGACCTGCTGGGCCAGGCACACGATGGCGTCCTTGATGGCCTGGCGGGCATCGCCAATATTTGCGCCGATGCCGATGAAGGCGAGAGTCATTTACGTTTCCTCCGGCTGGCCGGGGCCGGCATGTGCTGCCTCGCCCGCGTCCGAGTCGCTCCGGGAAGAAACTTTATCCGATTTCCGCGGACCGCGCCGGCGGCGCTTCTTGCGGGCCGGGCCTTCGCCTTCCGCACCCTGGGCGCTACCTTGGCCGCCAGCCTGGCCGCCACCCTGGCCGCGCGCGCTGCGCACCGCGTCGATCAGGTCTTCGCGCTCATGCGGCTCGGCGTTCTGGAAATCATTCCACCAGGCGGCCAGCTCTTCCGGCAGCTCGCCCGACTGGCAGCGCAGCGCCAGGAAATCGTAGCCGGCGCGGAAGCGCGGCGATTCCAGCAGCCGGAACGGCATGCGGCCGACGCGCTTTTCGAAGCGCGGCTGCATGCCCCAGATATCGCGCATGTCGGTGACAAAGCGGCGCTGGATCGCGAGCTGGCCGGTCTGCTTTTCCAGCACCGTGTCCATGGCGGCGTTGAGCGCGGCGATGGCGTGCTCGCCCTCGTCGCGCAGCTTGTTCCAGCGCTGCAGCACGTGGTGCCACAGCAGCGCGGCGAACAGGAAGCCCGGCGACACCGGCTTGCCGGCCTGCACGCGGCGGTCGGTGTTGTCCAGCGCCAGCTGCACGAAGCGCTGGCCCATGGGTTGCTCCAGCGCCACGTCCAGCAGCGGCAGCAGGCCCTTGTGCAGGCCGGCCTTGCGCAGCTCCTGCAGCGAGGCCCAGGCGTGGCCGGACATCAGCAGCTTGAGCATCTCGTCGAACAGGCGCGCGCTCGGCACGTTGTGGATCAGTTCGGCCAGGCCGGCGATCGGCAGGCGCGTGGCCTCGTCGATATCGAAGCCGGTCTTGGCGGCGAAGCGCACCACGCGCAGCATCCGCACCGGGTCTTCGCGATAGCGCGTGGCCGGGTCGCCGATCATGCGCAGCAGGCGCGCGCGGATGTCTTCCATGCCGTGATGGTAGTCATGCACGGTCTGCGCGGCCGGGTCGTAGTACATCGCGTTGATGGTGAAGTCGCGGCGTTCCGCGTCTTCGGCCTGCGAGCCCCACACGTTGTCGCGCAGCACGCGGCCCGAGGCGTCGATCGCATGGGTCTTGCTGTCGAGCTCGGCACGCTTCAGGCGGCGGCCTTCGGGCAGGGTCTCGCTGGCGATGGCGTCGACCAGCGCACGGAAGGTCGAGACCTCGATGATTTCCTGCTCGCGCCCGCCGTAGAAGGTCACGTGCACGATCTGGAAGCGCCGGCCGATGATGCGCGAGCGCCGGAACAGCGACTGCACCTGCTCGGGCGTGGCATTGGTGGCGACGTCGAAGTCCTTGGGCTTGATGCCGAGCAGCAGGTCGCGCACGGCGCCGCCGACGATATAGGCCTGGTAGCCGGCCTGCTGCAGCGTGGAGGTGACCTTGACGGCATTGCGCGACAGCAGCGTGGGGTCGATCTGGTGCTCGTCCACGTTGACGATGCGCGGCGTATGGGCGCGGCCGGTACGGCGCTGCTTGGGGCCGGGTTTGCCCAGCAGCCGGGTAATGAGCTTCTTGATCACGTCAGAACAGATCCATGATGCGCCAGCCGGCCGCGGCGGCGTGGTGGCGCAGGCGATCGTCCGGGTTGGTGGCGATCGGCTCGGTGACCTTCTCCAGCAGGGGCAGGTCGTTGGCCGAGTCGCTGTAGAAAGTGGTGGTCTCGAAGTTGTCCCAGCCCGCGCCCTGGGCCTTGAGCCAGGCTTCGACGCGGGTGATCTTGCCTTCGCGGAAGCTGGGCACGCCCTCAACCTCGCCGGTGAACTGGCTCTCGGGCTTGCCATCGACGGTGGCCGGCTCGGTCGCGATCAGGTGCTTGATGCCGAAGGCGGCGGCGATCGGCGCGGTGACGAAGCTGTTGGTGGCGGTGACCACGGCGCACAGGTCGCCGGCTTCGAGGTGCTTGTAGACCAGCGCGCGCGCCTGTGGCGTGATCACCGGGTCGATCACCTCGTGCATGAAGCGCACCCGCATGGCATCGAGCCGGTCGCGCGGATTGGCCGCCAGCGGCGCCAGCGCGAAGCGCAGGAAGGCCTGGATATCGAGCGTGCCGGCCTTGTAGTGGCCGTAGAACTCGTCGTTCTTCTGCCGGTAGATTACCTCGTCGACGACGCCCAGGCGGACCAGGAAGCGGCCCCATTCATGGTCGCTGTCGGTCGGGATCAGGGTGTGGTCGAGGTCAAAGAGTGCCAGATTCATGGGCGGCGATTTTACCTGAAGGCAGGATGGGGGGAGGGGAGCATGCGGTGCCGGGGCCGCCGTCTAATCCCGGAATTCGGCGAACATCTCGCGCAGCAGCGGCAGCGTGACCGGCCGCTTGCGTTCGAGCGAATAGGTGTCGAGCGCATCCAGCAGCGCCATCAGGCTGGGCATGTCGCGGTAATGCCGCGTCACCAGCCAGTGCGTGATCTCGGGCGACAGCTGCAGGCCGCGCTCGCGTGCCGCATGGAGCACGGCGGCCTTCTTGTCGTCGTCGGACAACGGCGCGACCTGGTACACCAGGCCCCAGCCCAGCCGCGTGCGCAGGTCCTCGCGCACCGGCATCGCGCGCGGCGCCAGGCCGCCCGCCACCACCAGCGCGGTGCGCCCGTGCGCGCGCACCTCGTTGTAGAGCGAGAACACCGCGATCTGGCGCGCTTCGTCGAGCAGCTCGACGTCATCGACGGTGTAGAGCTGGCACCAGGGGTCGAACAGGAAATCGGACAGCGGATGGTGCGGGCTCAGGTAGCGGCAGCGGATGCCGTGCTGCGGCCCGGCCTCGCACACCGCATGCAGCAGATGGGTGCGGCCGCAGCCGACCTCGCCCCACAGGTAGATCAGGCGGTCGCTGGCGTGCTCCTGCGCGAGCGCGGGCGGCAATTCGCGCAGCCGCTGCACCGCCTCGCGGTTGGACGCCACCACGAAATTCTCGAAGGTCGAAGGCGGCGGGCTGCCCAGCTCGAGCGACAATTGCTTGGGACGCGGGGACATGACGTATGGCTAACTTCGGCTAGATTCGTGGAGCGGGCAGCAGCGGGTAGCGGGCGCCAGCCGTTATTTTCGATAGAGATCGCTGGCCAGGTAAACCCGCCGCAGCTGGCGCGCCCCCACCAGCAGCACGGCGCAGGTCGGCAGCGCCAGCAGCACGCCGAAGAAGCCGAACAGCTGGCCGAAGGCGAGCAGCGCGAAGATCACCACCAGCGGGTGCAGGCCGATGCGCTCGCCGACCAGCCTTGGCGTCAGGTAGAAGCTCTCGATGAACTGGCCGAAGCCGTAGACCACCGCCACCGCCGCCAGTCCGTACCAGTTGCCGAACTGCAGCAGCGCGGCCAGGATCGCCATCACCAGGCCGACGCCGAAGCCAATATACGGGATAAACACCGCCAGCCCGGTGAAGACCCCGACCGGCACGCCGATATCGAAGCCGGCGATGGTAAGACCGATCGAGTAGATCGCCGCCAGGATCACCATCACCAGGATCTGGCCGCGCAGGTATTGCGACAGCAGCGCGTCGGTCTCGTTGGTCAGCTCGCGCACCTTGGGCACCCAGCGGCGCGGCACCACGCCCTCGATGCGGCGCATCACCATGTGCCAGTCCATCATCAGGTAGAACATGACGATGGGCACGATGAAGACGATGCCCGCCACCGTGATCAGCGCCGAACCCGACATCTTGACGTAGTTCAGCAGCACCACCAGCAGGTCTTCCGGGCTGGCGGCGAAGCGGTCCGACATCATGTTGCGCAGTCCGGGGAAGTCGAAGCGCACGCGCACGCCGAACTCGGCCAGCCGCGGCGACACCACCGAATTGAGCTTCTTCAGCAGGATCGGCAACTGCTCGCGCACCTGCGGGATCTCGCGCTGGAGCACCGCGATCAGCAGCAGCACCAGCATCACGCAGACCACCGTCAGCAGCAGGATCATCAGCGTCACGCCGATCGCGCGCGGCACCCGGCGGCGCTGCAGCCAGTCGACGCCGGGGTTCAGGATATAGGCGAAGATGAATGCGAACAGGAACGGCGTCAGCACCGGCGCCAGCGCGAGGATGGCGGCGAACAGCGCCACGGCCACGACGATCCACAGCAGGATGCGCTTGGCCTCTTGGTTCAACAGCGGGGCATTCATCAAGGGTTGGGAGGGGGCGGCAGCGCCGTTTGCGGCGCGATCTCGCCGGAAACTGGAAGCGGGGGGCCTCTATCCGTTAAAATTGCGATTCTACTGGACTCGCGCCCGCCTTCCGATGCCAAGCGACGGAGGCGACGGTGGCCCGAGAGCCGAATTCCTCACTTTATTTCCTCCAGGACAAGCAGGTTCCCATGAGCGCATCCCCGACCGCCGGCCAGGCAGGCCTTTCCTACCGCGACGCCGGTGTTGACATCGATGCCGGCGACGCGCTGGTCGACCGCATCAAGCCGTTTGCCAAGCGCACCATGCGCGAGGGCGTGATGGCGGGCATCGGCGGGTTCGGTGCGCTGTTCGAGCTGTCGAAGAAGTTCCAGGAGCCGGTGCTGGTGTCGGGCACCGATGGCGTGGGCACCAAGCTCAAGCTGGCGTTCCAGCTGAACCGCCATGACACCGTGGGCCAGGACCTGGTCGCCATGAGCGTCAACGACATCCTGGTGCAGGGCGCCGAGCCGCTGTTCTTCCTCGACTATTTCGCCTGCGGCAAGCTGGACGTCGACACCGCCGCCACCGTGATCCAGGGCATTGCCCGCGGCTGCGAACTGGCCGGCTGCGCGCTGATCGGCGGCGAGACCGCCGAAATGCCGAGCATGTACCCGGACGGCGAATACGACCTGGCCGGCTTTGCCGTCGGCGCGGTCGAGAAGAAGAAGATCATCGACGGCAGCACCATCACCCCGGGCGACGTGGTGCTGGGCCTGGCCTCGTCGGGCGCGCATTCCAACGGTTACTCGCTGGTGCGCAAGATCATCGAGGTGGCCAGGCCGGACCTGAACGCCGACTTCCACGGCCAGCGCCTGCAGGACGCGATCATGGCGCCGACGCGGATCTACGTGAAGCCGCTGCTGTCGCTGATCGAAACCCTGCCGGTCAAGGGCATGGCCCACATCACCGGCGGCGGCCTGACCGAAAACGTGCCGCGCGTGCTGGCCCAGAACGTGACGGCCGTGCTGCACCGCGATGCCTGGACCCTGCCGCCGCTGTTCCAGTGGCTGCAGGCGCAGGGCCGCGTGGCCGACGACGAAATGCACCGCGTCTTCAACTGCGGCATCGGCATGGTGGTGATCGTGGCGAAGGAAGACGCCGAACGCGCCATCCGCCACCTGCAGGCGGCCGGCGAAGCCGTGTGGCAGATCGGCGAGATCCGCGAACGCGCCGAGGGCGAGGCCCAGACCATCGTGATCTGACGCGAACTCAGCGTTTCACGCATACAGAAAACGGCGCATGCCTTCGGGCATGCGCCGTTTTTTTTCGTCCGCACGCGCTGGCGGAGAGGGGTAGGTGTTTACCCGAACTCGGTGCCGCCATGTGGGGGACGGTGCCGCTTTAGTGCATCGCACCAAATTCCAGCATGCATATGCACCATTTCTGACAAACAATATTTCTCTTGATTGTATGGCGGTTTATGGCCTAATGTACTGAGCAAAGACGAGGCACACGCATGCCCGTCCGGAGACAACCCAGCGCGCATCCGGCGACCGGTGCGCAGCGGGCAGGCCAGGGACCATTGGAGGACCACCATGCAAGCAGTCAGCATCGACGCGGCGGAAAAGGGCACGTCGGCCAGCAAACAGTCAGTCGCGCGCGTCGCCGGGGCCAGCCTGGCCGGCACCACGCTCGAGTTCTACGACCATTTCATCTACGGATCGGCCGCCGCGCTGGTCTTCCCCAAGCTGTTCTTCCCGCAGAGCGATCCGCTGACCGCGACGCTGCTGTCCTTCGCCAGCTATGGCGTCGCGTTCGTGGCGCGGCCGCTGGGCGCGGCCATCTTCGGCCACTACGGCGACAAGATGGGCCGCAAGTCGATCCTGATCATCACGCTGCTGATGATGGGCCTGGCCACCTTCGGCATCGGCCTGCTGCCGACCTATGCCGCGGCCGGCGCGCTGGCGCCGCTGCTGCTGGTGCTGCTGCGCGTGGTGCAGGGCCTGGCGCTGGGCGGGGAGTGGGGCGGGGCCGCGATCATGGTCAACGAACTCGATCCCGAAGGTAAGCGGCGCGGCATCCTCGGCAGCCTGGTGCAGCTGGCGGCGCCGATCGGATTGTTGCTGGCCAACGGCATCTTTGCGCTGGTGACGTGGCAGCTATCCGAAGAAGCCTTCCTCAGCTGGGGCTGGCGCGTGCCGTTCCTGCTGTCGGCGCTGCTGGTCGGCGTCGGACTGTATATCCGTTCCAACGTGCGCGAATCCGGCATGTTCGAGAAGCTGGAGGAATCGCATGCCGAAGCGCGCGCTCCCATCATGGAAGTGCTGCGCAACTACAAGAAGCAGCTGCTGATTGCGTTCGGCGCACGGCTGGGCGGCGACATTGCCTTCTACGTGTTCACGCTGTTCCTGCTGTATTTCGTGCCGACCAAGCTGGGCCTGCCCAAGAGCATCGCGCTCAATGCCGTGCTGCTGGGCGCGGTGGCGCAGATCCTGTTCATCCCGATCGCCGGCCTGCTGGCTGACCGTATCGGCCGCCGCCCGGTGCTGATGATCGGCGGCATCGGCGGCGCGGTGTGGGCGTTCGTGTTCTTCGCCATGGTCAAGACCGGCAGCCCGGCGCTGATCATGCTGGCCTCGTTCGTCGGCATGGTGCTGGTGTCGTTCATGTTCTCGCCGCTGGCCTCGTTCCTGCCCGAGCTGTTCGCCACCCGGGTGCGCGTCACCGGTGCCTCGCTCGGCTTCCAGTTCGCCGGCGTGTTCGGCGGCGCGCTCGCTCCGCTGATCGCCGTCGGCCTGCTCGACCGCTTCGGCAACACCATGCCGGTGGCGCTCTACCTGGCAGCGGTGTGCGCGCTGATCGCGGTGGCGGCGTTCGCGGCGCGTGAAACCGCGCGCATGCACCTGTCCGACGCCGACCGCTGAAGCGCGGCCGCTCTCCTTGTCCTCACAACCAAACCGTACCGTGAAACAGTTCGACCTCATCATCCGCAACGGCACCGTCGTCACCGCCAGCGACACCATGCAATGCGATATCGGCATCGCCGGCGGCCGCATCGTGCAGCTTGGCCACGACCTGGGCGAGGCCGCGCAGGTGATCGACGCCGGCGGCAAGCTGGTGCTGCCCGGCGGCGTCGATGCGCACTGCCACCTGGACCAGCCGATGCCGGACGGCCTGCGCATGGCGGATGACTTCCGCACCGGCTCGGTCTCGGCGGCGTGCGGCGGCACCACCACCGTGATTCCCTTCGCCGCGCAGGAGAAGGGCCATTCGCTGCGCGCCGCGGTGGCCGACTACCATCGCCGCGCCGGCGGCAAGTCGGTGGTCGACTACGCCTTCCACCTGATCGTGGGCGACCCGACCGAGGCGGTGCTGAACGACGAGCTGCCGGGCCTGATCCGCGAAGGCTATTCGTCGTTCAAGATCTACATGACCTACGACGACCTCAAGCTGAACGACCGCGAGATCCTCGAGGTGCTGTCGGTGGCGCGCCAGGAAGGCGCGCTGGTGATGGTGCATGCCGAGAACTCCGACTGCATCGCCTGGCTCACCGACAAGCTCGGGGCGGCCGGCAATACCGCGCCGAAGTTCCACGCGCTGGCGCGGCCGATGGCGATCGAGCGCGAGGCCACGCACCGCGCCATCACCTTCTCCGAGCTGGTCGACGTGCCGATCCTGATCGTCCATGTCTCGGGCAAGGAGGCGGTCGAGCAGATTCGCTGGGCGCGCAACCGCGGCATGAAGATCTTTGCCGAGACCTGCCCGCAGTACCTGTTCCTGACCGCCGAAGACCTCGACCAGCCCGGCTACCACGGTGCCAAGTGCGTGTGCAGCCCGCCGCCGCGCGACCGCAGCAACCAGCAGGTGATCTGGGACGGCCTGGCCGACGGCCTCTTCACCATCTTCTCGTCCGACCATGCACCGTTCCGCTACGAAGACGCGCAGGGCAAGAAGCCCGGCGGCCAGGAAGTCCCGTTCCAGTACATCCCCAACGGCATCCCCGGACTCGAGACGCGGCTGCCGCTGCTGTTCTCGGCAGGCGTGGTGGGCGGCCGCATCTCGGTCAACCAGTTCGTCGCGCTGACCTCGACCAACCCGGCCAAGCTCTACGGCCTGCATCCGCGCAAGGGCACCATCGCCATCGGCGCCGATGCCGACCTGGCGATCTGGGATCCGCAGCGCGAAGTGACGATCCGCAATGAGGGGCTGCACCATGCCGTCGACTACACCCCCTACGAGGGCCTGCGCGTGACCGGCTGGCCGGTGACCACGCTGGTGCGCGGCAAGGTGGTGGCGCACGAGGGCGAGGTCATGGCCGAGGCCGGCCACGGCGAGTTCCTGCCATGCGGCCTGCCCGAAATGGCGCGGCCGCGCTACCGCACTTCGGGCGGCAGCCTGTGAACGCCGCCTTGCGTGATCGATAGCTTGACCGACACTGTAGACATGGAACTGACCAATCGCCTCGACGCCGCCACCATCGCGGCCCGCGTCGCCGCCGGGCGCCTCGACCCCGCCGAGGTGGCAGCGGCCTTCCAGGCCCGCATCGCGGCGCGCAACGACCAGCTCAACGCCGTCTTCGAACAACGCCAGGAACTGGTCGATGCCGACCTGGCGCAACTGCGCGCGCGCCTGGCGCAGGGCGAGCGCCCGCTGCTGGCGGGCGTGCCGGTGATCGTCAAGGACGTGATCTGGAGCCAGGGCCGGCGCGTGACGCAGGGCTCGCAGCTGTACCGCGACTTCATCGCACCCGCCGACGCGATCGCGGTCGAGCGCCTGCGCCGCGCCGGCGCGATCGTGCTCGGCATGGGCAACACCTCGGAGTTCGCCTGCAAGGGGCTGACCACCAACAAGGTCTACGGCCTGACGCGCCATCCGCTCGACCCCACGCTGACCGCGGGCGGCTCGTCGGGCGGTTGCGCGGTAGCGGTGGCGGCGGGGATGGCGCCGCTGGCGCTGGGTACCGATGGCGGCGGCTCCAGCCGGCGTCCGCCCGCGCACGCCGGCGTGGTCGGCTTCAAGCCCTCCTACGGCGCGATTCCGGACTCGGTCGGCTTCGCCCATGCCTTCAACGGCATCCAGGTGATTGCGCCGATCACGCGCACCGTGGCCGATGCCGAGCTGATGTTCGAGGCGCTGGCCGGCGCCGATCCGCGCGACCCCGACACCCTCGGCTTCTCGCTGGGCGCGGCGCGTCCGCTGCATACGCTGAAGATCGCGGTCAGCCCGCGCCTGGGCCTGGACACGCTGGTCGACGACGATGTCGCGCAGGCCTTCGACCAGGCCGTGGCGCGCCTGCAGGCCGCGGGGCTGAGTATCGAGCGCGCCGACCCGGCGTGGCCGCAGGGCGCCGACGAGGCCGCGCTGATGCCGCTGCAGCATGTCGGCCTGGCCCATCTCTATGGCGACGCCTGGCGCCGCGACCCCGAGATATTCGATGCCGACGTCGCGCGCCAGATCGAGCGCGGGCTGGCCTGGACCGGCGCCGAGGTGGCGCGCGCGCGCGAAGCCAGCCGCCAGATCGCGCTGGCGGTGGCCGCCTTCTTTGCCCGCTATGACCTGCTGCTGTGCCCCACCACGCCGTGCGTGGCCTGGCGCAACGACCGCCTCGGGCCGGAGCGCATCGGCGGCGTGGCGGTGGAGCCGCGCGCCCACGCGGTATTCACGCCCTTCTTCAACCATGCGCTGGCGCCGGCGATCTCGGTGCCTTGCGGCAGCGGCCGCGACGGCCTGCCGGTGGGCCTGCAGATCGCCGGCCCGCGCGGTGCCGACCGCAGCGTGCTGGCCGCTGCGAAGCTGGCCGAAAACGTGCTGGCGTCCTTAGTCAACCCTGCCTGATCCCCTGACATGCGAATCCTTGTTCTGAATCCCAACACCAGCGAAGGCATCACCGCGCGCCTGATGGCCGCCGCGAACGAGGCCGCCGCGCCCGGCACCGAGCTGGTGCCGCTGACCGCGAGCCGCGGCGTGCCGTATATCGCCACCCGCGCCGAAGCGCAGATCGGCGGCGCCATCGCGCTGGAAATGCTGGCCGAGCATCACGGCCAGTTCGACGCGGCGGTCATCGCCGCCTTCGGCGATCCGGGCCTGATGGGGGCGCGCGAGCTGTTCGACCTGCCCGTGGTGGGCATGGCCGAGGCGGCGATGCTGTCGGCGTGCATGCTCGGGCGGCGCTTTGCCATCGTCACCTTTGCGCGCGCGCTGGGCCCCTGGTACGAGGAGTGCGTCGACATGCACGGGCTGCGCGGCCGGCTGGCCGGCATCCGCATGCTCGACGGCAGCTTTGCCTCGGTGTCGGACGTGCAGGAAGAGAAGGAAGCCGTGCTGGTGGAACTGGCCAACCGCGCCGTGGTGGAAGACGAGGCCGACGTGGTGATCCTGGCCGGCGCGCCGCTGGCCGGCCTGGCCGCGCGCGTGCGCGACCGCATTCCGGTGCCGGTGGTCGACCAGATGGCCGCCGCCGTCAAGCAGGCCGAGGCGCTGGTTGCCCTGCAGCCCCGCAAGGCCACCGCGGGCACCTTCCGCCGCCCCGACGCCAAGCCCACGCTGGGTTTGCCGGCGGCGCTGGCGGCGCGCATCGAGCACCGCTAAGCCGCGCCGCGGCTTGCTTTCAGGTGTTCGCCGCGGTTCAGACCGCGGCGAACACCGCTTCCAGGTCCACCTTTTCCTCGGCGGGCAACTCCAGGCGCAGCGTGCTTTCGACGTGGCCGAGGTGCTCGCTCATCAGCCGCGCGGCGCGTTCGCCGTCGCCGGCTTCCAGCGCATCGACGATATCGTCGTGCTCGTGATGCGGGCACGACGGCACGCCCGGCGCGTCATACAGCGCAATGATCAGGCAGGTCAGCGAGCACAGCTCGCGCATGTACTTGCCCAGGTACTGGTTGCCCGTCATTTCCGCCAGCTTGCAGTGGAACTCGCCCGACAGCCGGATGATGGCGCGGCGGTCGTTGCTGTCTCGTGCCTGCGCTTCCTGGCGCGTGGTCTCGCGCAACGCGCGCACGCCCCCGGCGCTGATCGCGCCGGCCAGGTCGCGCACCAGCGCGGGCTCCAGCAGGTGGCGGGAATGCAGCACCTGGCGCGCTTCGGCCACGCTCGGGCTGGAGACGAAGGTGCCGCGGTTGGGATGCACGGTCAGCACACCCTCGTGCGCCAGCTTGGCGAAGGCCAGCCGCACCTTGGTGCGGCTGACGCCGAACACCCCGCCCAGCTTTTCCTCGACCAGTTTCGTGCCCGGCGGCAGGCGGTGCTCCCAGATCGCGGTCAGGATTCGGTCCGCGATTTCCTCGACCGATGCGCCGCGCGCACCGTCCGCGTCGGTCTCAGGGAGTCCTTCGGTGGGCCTGGCGGCCGGTTCGGCTTTGGTGCGTGGCATGGCGGTTGGCGCGGTCCGGAAAAAGACAGTTGTTGCTGTCATTGTATGGCGGTTTCGGATCAAGTGTATAACACCGGTGGTGGACCGGTTGCCGCCTTACTTCCCGCCGAGCTGGTCCAGGGCCGCGCCGGTCACGCGGCAGATGCGCCAGTCAGGGAGCACGTCGGCGCCCATGGCCTGGTAGAAGTCGATCGACGGCTGGTTCCAGTCCAGCACCGACCATTCGAAGCGGCCGCAGCCGCGCTCGAGCGCGAGCGCGGCCAGATGCTTGAGCAGGGCCTTGCCCAGGCCGTGCCCACGCCACGCCGGATCGACATACAGGTCTTCCAGGTAAAGACCGGGCTTGGCCAGGAAGGTCGAGAAGTTGTGGAAGAAGAGGGCAAAGCCGACCGCCTTGCGGCCCGCCTTGCCGTCGACATCGGTGTCGACCTCCACCAGCACGGCCTCGGCATGCGGCGTGGCGCCGAACAGCGCCGCCTCGATCTTCCGCGGCGTGGCTTCGACCAGATGGGTCAGCTTTTCGTATTCGGCCAGCGCCAGGATCAGGTTGAACAGCGTTTCGCTGTCGGCGGCGGTGGCGGGGCGCAGCGTGAAGTTGGGCTTGGACATGCGGGTCGGCCTTGCGAGGTCAGGGATCGGCAATTATCGCCTGTCCGTCACTCGCCATGCCAGCCGGCATGGCACCGGATCAGTGGCCGAAATCCGCCAGCCTGCGCACCTGGTCGACATAATCGGGCGCCAGGCAATCGACCACCAGCCGCTCGGGCGTGCTGCGCAGCCAGGTCAGCTGGCGCTTGCACAGCTGGCGCGTGGCGGCGATGCCGCGCTCGCGCATGGCGGCAAAGTCGGCCTCGCCATCCAGGTATTCCCACACCTGCCGGTAACCGACGCAGCGGATCGACGGCAGCCCCGGATGCAGGTCGCCGCGCGCGCGCAGACGCTCGACCTCGCCGATAAAGCCTTGCGCCAGCATGGCGTCATAGCGCCGGGCGATGCGGTCATGCAGCGCCAGCCGGTCCGACGGCTCGAGCGCGATCACGCGGTAGCGCTGGTCGGCCGCGCCGGAAAAGGTGCGGCCCTCGGCCTGGCGCGCCAGCAGCGCCGACATCGGCTGGCCGGACAGCCGGTGGATCTCCAGGGCGCGCTGGATGCGCTGCGCATCATTGGGTGCGAGCCGCGCCGCGGTGACCGGGTCGACCTCTGCCAGCATCGCATGCAGGGCCGGCCAGCCGCGCTCGGCGGCGAGCTGGTCCAGCTCGGCGCGCAGCGCGGCGTCGGCCTGCGGCAGGTCGTTGAGACCCTGCGTCAGCGCCTTGTAATAGAGCATGGTGCCGCCGACGATCAGCGGCACGTGGCCACGCGCCCGGATTTGCGCGACCAGCCGTTCGGCGTCGGCGACAAACTGCGCGGCCGAGTAGCTGTCGGCCGGGTCGATGATGTCGATCAGGTGATGCGGCGCCACGGCCAGTTCGTCGCGCGTGGGCTTGGCGGTGCCGATATCCATCTCGCGGTACACCAGCGCCGAGTCCAGGCTGATGATCTCCACCGGCGCGTCGGCCGCCAGCGCCAGCGCGGCGGCGGTCTTGCCCGACGCGGTAGGGCCGAGCAGGCAGACCAGGGGCGGGTGCGAGGCGGAATCGTGGGGTACGGCGGACATCGAAAACCTTGGATCAAAAGATGCGAGCGTGCTTATTGCCCGCGCAGGAACAGCCGGTCGAGCTCGGTCACGGTCAGCTGCACCCAGGTGGGCCGGCCGTGGTTGCACTGGTCGGCGCGCTCGGTCTGCTCCATCTGGCGCAGCAGCGCGTTCATTTCCTCGACCGTGAGCTTGCGGTTGGCGCGCACCGCGCTGTGGCAGGCCAGGGTCGCAAGCAGTTCGTTGCGGCGCTCGGCCAGCACGCGCGAGCCACCGTAGGCGTGCAGGTCGCGCAGCACGTCGCGCGCCAGCGCCTCGGCATCGGCCTGCTGCAGCAGCGCCGGCACCGCGCGCACCGCCAGCGTGGTGGGCGACACCGGGGCGATATCGAAGCCCAGCAGCGTCAGCGTCTGCTGGTGTTCTTCGGCGACGCCGATCTCGACCGGGCTGGCGGGCAGCGTGACCGGGAGCAGCAGCGACTGCACCGCCAGCTCGCGCGCGTCCAGGGCGGCCTTGATCTGCTCGTAGAGGATGCGCTCGTGCGCCGCGTGCATGTCGACCAGCACCAGCCCGCGCGCATTCTGCGCCAGCACGTAGATGCCGTGCAGCTGGGCAATGGCATAGCCGAGCGGGTGTTCGTCGGCAGCGCCGGTGGGGTCGGACGCCGTTGCAGCCGGCAGCCGGTCCAGCAGGCCGGGCGCATCGCCGGCGCGCGCCGCCTCGACGTCGGCCAGCCATGCCGGCGGTTGCGCCGACGCGCCGGCCCAGCCGCCGGAGGGCGTGGCGGGCGCGCCGTATGGGCGTGCCGCCGGCGCGGTGGCCTCGCGCACCATGCCCAGGTAGGCCTGGCGCGGCTGGGCGATGCCCAGCTCGGTCTGGCGGGCCGCGGAATAGTTGATCCATTGGCCCGGGCCGCCAGTGCCAGGCCGCGCTGCGGCCGCTGGCGGTACGGCGCCCGGCGGCAGCGTGAGCTCGCCGTCGGCATCGGTATGCAGGCTGTCGCCGTTGGCGCCGGCCTGGCGTGCCAGGCAGCGCTGCACCGCGTGGTAGACAAACTGGTGCACGGCGCGCGATTCGCGGAAGCGCACCTCGATCTTGGACGGATGCACGTTGACGTCGACCATCTCCGGCGGCAGGTCCAGGCACAGCACGTACGACGGGAAGCGGTCGCCGTGCAGCACGTCCTGGTAAGCGCTGCGCACCGCATGGTTGAGCAGCTTGTCGCGCACGAAGCGGCCGTTGACAAAGAAGTACTGCTGGTCCGGCCGCCCGCGCGAGGCGGTGGGCAGCCCGGCAAAGCCGTACAGGCTCAGGGTATCGGCGTGCTCGTCCAGCGCCAGCCGGGCGCGGGCGAAGTCGCTGCCCAGCACCTGCGCCGTGCGCGTGGCGACGTCGCCGGCATTCCAGTGCTCCAGCGGCTTGCCGTTGTGGTGGACCGAGATGGTCACGTCCGGCCGTGCCAGCGCCACGCGCCTGACCATCTCCAGGCAGTGGCCCAGCTCGGTTTGTTCCGTCTTGAGGAACTTTCTGCGCGCCGGCGTGTTGAAGTAGAGGTGCTGCACGTCGACGGTGGTGCCTACACCGCCGGAAGCGGGTTGCAGCGCGCCGGAGTCGGCGCTGACCTGGGTGGCATGGGCATCCGCCGCGGTGCGGCTGGTCAGCGACATCTGCGACACGGATGCGATCGAGGCCAGCGCCTCGCCGCGGAAGCCGAGGGTCAGCACCGATTCGAGTTCGTCGAGCGAGGCGATCTTGCTGGTGGCGTGCCGCATCAGCGCCACCGGCAGCTCGGCGGCGGGAATGCCGCAGCCGTTGTCGGTGATGACGATGCGCCGCACGCCGCCTTCCTCCAGGCGGATGCCGAGCTGCGTGGCGCCGGCATCGAGCGCGTTCTCCAGCAGTTCCTTGACCACCGACGCCGGGCGTTCGACCACTTCGCCGGCGGCGATCTGGCTGATGAGCTGGTCCGGCAGCGGCCGGATCGGGCGCGGCTGCTGGGTGGTGCGCAAGGCAGTGCTGGAAGGGGAGGCTGGCATCCGGCGATTATACGTGGACGTTCCCCCACGCAGACGGGTTGCCGAGGTGGGGGAAAGGCGCCGCCGCTCTTGTATGATTCAGGCGATGGCGGCGTGGATCCGGGATCGCGCCGCATGGGAATAAACCGTCAAACCACCACACGGGGAACGACTTGGATCTCGCTTTGCAGCTCATCGACATGCTGGTGCATGTCGACAAATACCTCGGCACGGTCATCGACCAGTACGGCCACTGGGTCTATGCCATCCTGTTCCTGATCGTTTTTGCCGAGACCGGGCTGGTGGTGCTGCCGTTCCTGCCGGGCGACTCGCTGCTGTTTATCGCCGGCGCCTTCTGCGCGACCGGAGCCATGAACGAATGGGTGCTGATCGGCCTGCTGCTGGTGGCGGCCATTTCCGGCAATACCGTCAACTATATGGTGGGCAACTGGATCGGGCCCAAGGTGTTCGACCACCAGTGGCGCTTCCTGGACCAGGATGCCTTGCGCCGCACCCATGACTTCTATGAGCGGCACGGCGGCAAGACGCTGGTGATGGCGCGCTTCGTGCCGATCGTGCGCACCTTCGCGCCGTTCGTGGCCGGGGTGTCGCAGATGACCTTCGCGCGCTTCCAGATGTTCAACGTGATCGGTGCCGTGGCATGGGTGGTCGGCCTGGTCTTTGCCGGCTACTTCTTCGGCAACCTGCCGTTCATCCGCCAGTACCTGAACCTGATCGTGCTGGCCGGCATCGGCGCGGCGGTGGTGCCGCTGGTGCTGGGAGGGCTGTGGAAGCTGGTGCGCGGCAACCGCCGCCGGCCTACGCGCGTCGAGCGCTGAGCCGCCCCGGTTGAGCAGCCTCAGCTGAGGCTGCGGCTCATCATCCGCAGCGCGGGCATGCGCTCGCGGATCTGGCCGATATCGGCGGCGTCCGGGCGGGCCTGGACATAGGCTTCCAGGTCGGCGAGCGCGGGGCGGAAGCACTCCAGGTTGGCATAGGCCAGGCCCCGGTCGCGCACTTCCTCGATCGAACCCGGCAGCAGGATCACCAGCCGGTTCTGCACCGCCAGCAGCCGCTGCCAGCGCGATTCCTGCAGATAGATCGCCTTCAGGTTGCGCAGCATGCGCGCGATGATCTCGCGGTGGCTGGCCGCGCGCAGGAACAGGCCCAGCGGCACCTGGCTGGCATCGCTGATGCCCTCGCGCTCCAGGTACGGGTCCAGCATTTCCTGCAACTGTTCCTTCGACAGGGTCTCGCCGGTGAGCGGGTCCAGTATCACCTCGCCGGCCGGGATCGTCATGCGCAGCAGGAAATGGTTGGGAAACGACACCCCCTTGAGCGGCAGGCCGATCTGCTGGCCCAGTTCCATATGCAGCACCGCGAGCGAGATCGGGATGCCGCGGCGCTGGCGCAGCACCACGTTCAGGTAGGAGTTGTCGGGGTCGTAGTAGTCGTTCGCGTTGGCGCCGAAGCCCAGATCGCGATAGAAGAAATGGTTCAGCAGCCGCAGCCGCTGGATCGCGGGGGTGCCTTCGGCAATCCGGCGCTTCAGCCGCAGCGCCAGCACGTCCAGCGCCGCCAGTTCGCCCTGCAGGTCCAGGTCGGGATAGGCATCCTGCGCGATGGAGAGCGCGGTCTCGGTCAGCGGGATGCCGTTTTCGTCGGCCACGAGGCTGGCGAAATAATCCAGGACTTTGGTCGATGTCATGTCGGTTTCCCGGTGCAGCCGCCGGCACCGCGCGCAGCGTGGGTCACCAATGCCAGGCGCTCAGCCGGCAATGGCAGTTGCCGCTGACCCATCAGCCGGCCCGGCGCCTGAAGGCAGAGTAGCGCAGTCCCATGAGCCACAGTGTACCGAAGTAGACCACCGCTGCAAGTACCAGGCACGAAGCCAGCAGCGCGATCCGCAGCAGCGGCGTCGCCCCCAGGCCGATCCAGTCGAAGTTGCGCGCGAACCAGAGCAGCATGCCCGACAGCAGCAGCACCGAAGCGCTCAGCTGCGCGAGGAACAGCCACCAGCCCGGCGCCGGCCGGTACAGGCCGCGCCGGCGCAGGCCGTAGAACAGCAGCAGCGCGTTGAGCGTGGCCCCGGCGCTGATCGACAGCGCCAGCCCGGCATGGCCGATCCAGGGCACGAAGGCCACGTTGCAGGCCTGCGTGATCACCAGCACCAGCAGCGCGATCTTGACCGGCGTGCGGATATCCTGCCGCGCATAGAAGCCCGGCGCGAGGATCTTGATCGAAATCAGCCCCATCAGGCCCACGCCGTAAGAGACCAGCGCCTGGCGCGTCATCTCGACCGCATGGGCGTCGAACTTGCCGTAGTTGAACAGCACCGCGGTCAGCGGCGCGCCGAACACGAACAGCCCGACCGCGCACGGCACGGCCAGCAGGAAGGTCAGGCGCAGGCCCCAGTCGAGCAGGCTCGAATACTCGGCGTGGTCGCCCGAGGCGTTGGCCCTGGACAGGCTGGGCAGCAGGATCGTCCCCAGCGCCACGCCCAGCAGCGCGGTCGGGAATTCCATCAGGCGGTCGGCATAGGTCAGGTACGAGACGCTGCCCGCCGCCAGCCGCGAGGCGATATTGGTGTTGATGATCTGGCTGACCTGCGCCACCGACACCGCCAGCAGCGCCGGCCCCATCTGGCGCAGGATGCGGCGCACGCCCGGATCCGACCACGCCGCGCGCAGGTTGAAGCGGATGCGCGGCATCACCCCCAGGCGCCGCAGCGCCGGCACCTGGATCGCCAGCTGCAGCACGCCGCCGATCAGCACGCCCCAGGCCTGCGCGTAGATCGGCTGCTGCATGTGGGGACCGACGAACAGCGCCGCCACGATCAGGGACAGGTTGAGCAGCACCGGCGTAAAGGCCGGCACCGCGAACTTGCGCCAGGTATTGAGGATGCCCGACGCCAGCGCCACCAGCGAGATCAGCCCGATATACGGGAACATCACCCGCGTCATGAACACGGCCGCGGTATAGGTATCGGCCTGCCCGCGAAAACCCGTGGCGACCACCGTCATCACCAGCGGCGCGCCGATCACGCCCAGCAGCGACACGGCCATCAGCACCCAGGTCATCACGGTGGCGACGGCATCGATCAGGGCCTTGGTCGGAGCATCGCCGCGCTTGGTATGGTATTCGCCCAGGATCGGCACGAAGGCCTGTGAAAACGCGCCTTCGCCGAAGATGCGGCGCAGCAGGTTGGGGATGCGGAAGGCCACGTTGAACGCGTCGGTCATGTCCGACGCGCCGAAGGCGCGGGCGATCAGGATCTCGCGCACCAGGCCGGTGACGCGCGAGAGCATCGTCAGGCTGCTGATGGTGGCGAGCGCTTTGAGCAGGTTCAAGGTGCGGACGAGTGCGGGACGGGTGGGCCGGTGCCGGCGGCACCGCGGGCTCTTTGAGACGCGGTCCGGGCAGTAAAGTTGCCGGCGCGCCACGTGGCCCGGCACAATGTGGCGCTTATTATACGGATCACGCCGCGTGGCCCGGCCTGCGCCGGCAAAGTCCCGGCGGTCTTGTCACATGCTCCGGCATCTGTGTATAATTGCCGATTCACAAGGACAGTTGCGTTCCGGATTCGTGTGTCAGTGCATCCCGGGTCGCTCGATATGACTTAATTGTTGTGTCCCCCGCGGCACGCATCTGAATTCAGGATATTTTTTACATGGCAAATTCCGCACAAGCCCGCAAGCGCGCCCGCCAGGCCGTTGCCCAGAACGCTCACAACTCCAGCCTGCGTTCGCGTCTGCGCACCGCCGTCAAGGCCGTCCGCAAGGCCATCGACGCTGGCGACAAGGCCGCTGCCGCCGAGATCTTCAAGAACTCGCAAGCCGTGATCGACAGCATCGCCGACAAGAAGATCGTGCACAAGAACAAGGCTGCACGTCACAAGTCGCGCCTGTCGGCCGCCATCAAGGCCATGGCTGTCTGATAGCTGCCAGGGCCGCCGTCGCGGCCCAGCAGAGGCGGGTGCCCCCGGGCATGCCGCCAACAACAAAAAAGCTCGTCATCCGACGAGCTTTTTTGCTTTCCGGCGCCGCGCCGCCGGGCTTACTCGAGCGAGCAGGCTTCCACCAGTTGCAGGTTGTTGTCCCGGGCGAAATTCAGCACGAAGTCCAGCGCCTTGGGTTCGATGTCACGCAGGCGCACGTCCACCACCACGCATTTGACGTTGCCGGCAAAGATCGGCCGCACGTACGGCGAGTACGTCAGGCGCGGGTCGCCGCTGTCGCCCTCGGGGCGGAACTGCGCCATCACGCCGCACAGTCGTTCAGCCCAGTCGCTCGGGCGGAAGGTCTTGCCTTCCTTGGTAATGCCTTGGATAAAGTATTCGCGAACGTTGGGGTTCATGAGGCTGGACACTGCGGGTGAGGCGGATGACTCGACGGTAAGCCCGCTGGACGGGGCGCCCGTTTGACGCGGCCGGGGCGCGATTGGTTCGCGCTGGTTCCAGCCGGAAGGCGGGGCGTCGGTGTCCTGCAGGGGCACTTTTGATGCCGGCGGCGGGCACTGGCATGGGTATGCCGGGCCCCGCGTGAATCAGCCAGTATTATATCTTATATAAGAGTTGCGCATAAGGACGAAATCCTGTCAGGAAGCTGTCAGCGCAACCGTGCGGCAGGCCGCGGCCGGGTTGATACGGGCTCGCCAAAGCAGAAATAATCCCTTATGATCCTTGCAGTTAAATTGCGTATGCGACGCGAAAGGCGGCTCCGCGACGCGCTTCGGTCATGAACAGTTTGAAAGAACAGTTCGTGACGGCGTGTCCCCACCGAGCCGCCTTCTTTGTTTTATGAGCTCAACCCCGATCAAGCATTACCTCCAGTTCAGCGACTTCACTCCCGACGAGTACGAGTACCTGCTGGACCGCGCGCGGATCCTGAAGGCCAAGTTCAAGAACTACGAGACCTGGCACCCGCTGCACGACCGCACGCTGGCCATGATCTTCGAAAAGAATTCCACGCGTACGCGCCTGTCGTTCGAAGCCGGCATCCACCAGCTCGGCGGCCACGCGGTGTTCCTGAACACGCGCGACTCGCAGCTGGGCCGTGGCGAGCCGATCGAGGATGCGGCGCAGGTGATCTCGCGCATGGTCGACATCATCATGATCCGCACCTTCGGCCAGGACATCATCGACCGCTTTGCCGCGCATTCGCGCGTGCCGGTGATTAACGGCCTGACCAACGAATACCATCCCTGCCAGGTGCTGGCGGACGTCTTCACCTATATCGAGCAGCGCGGCAGCATTCGCGGCAAGACGGTGGCGTGGATTGGCGATGCCAATAACATGGCGTACACCTGGATCCAGGCCGCCGAGCGCCTGGGCTTTACCTTCCATTTCTCGGCGCCGCCGGGTTACCAGCTGGATCCGGCCATGGTGCCGGCGTCCGCTGCCGGGCTGGTCAAGGTCTTCGACGACCCGCTCGCGGCCTGCCAGGGCGCTAGCCTCGTCACCACCGACGTGTGGACCAGCATGGGCTTCGAGGCCGAGAACGATGCTCGCAAGCGCGCCTTCAAGGACTGGATGGTCACCACCGCGATGATGGACCGCGCCGAGCCCGACGCGCTGTTCATGCATTGCCTGCCGGCGCACCGCGGCGAGGAAGTCGAGGCCGCCGTGATCGACGGCCCCAAGAGCGTGGTCTGGGACGAGGCAGAGAACCGCCTGCACGTGCAGAAGGCGCTGATGGAATACCTGCTCTGCGGCCGCTACTGAGCGCGCCCGGGGTGAACAGGAGAGGGGCCGTTGCGGCCCCTCTTTTTTACGTCATTCGCAAGACACTCAAGGAGATGGAAGTGAGCCAGTTCGACAACGTATCGGTCGTCAAGAAAGCCAACCTGTATTTCGACGGCAAGTGCGTGAGCCACACCGTGCTGTTCCCGGACGGCACCCGCAAGACGCTGGGCGTGATTTTCCCGGCGTCACTGACATTCAATACCGGCGCGCCGGAAATCATGGAAATCAACGCGGGCAGCTGCCGCGTGCGCCTGGCCGGATCGGAAGACTGGCAGACCTACGGCGCCGGCCAGCAGTTCAGCGTGCCGGGCAACAGCAGCTTCGATATCGAAGTGCAGGAGACGCTGGACTACGTCTGTCACTTCGAGTGACAGGCTGCGGGCCAGCCGTGGGTGGCCCGCGGCGTTACAGCACCACCGGTTCGGGCTCGATGCGCACGCCGTAGCGCGCCTGCACGGTATCGGCGATGCGGTTGGCCAGCGCCAGCAGCATCGCGCCGGTGCCGCCGCCATGGTGCACCAGCACCAGGGCCTGCTTGCCATAGACGCCCACCGGGCCGTCGCTCAGGCCCTTGAAGCCGCAGCGGTCGATCAGCCAGCCGGCGGCCAGCTTGTACGTGCCATCCGGCTGCGCATAGCTGACCAAATCCGGATGCGCCTGCAGCAAGGCATCGCGCTGCGCGGCGCTGACCAGCGGATTCTTGAAGAAGCTGCCGGCATTGCCCAGCTGCGCGGGGTCGGGCAGCTTGCGCGAGCGGATCGCGACCACGGCGTCGCGGATGGCGGCTGCGTCCGGCGCGGCCTGGCCGTCCAGTTCGCGCGCCAGTTCGCCGTAGGACAGCACCGGTTGCCATGCCCTGGGCAGGCGCAGCGTGACCGCGGTAATGATGTAGCGCCCTGCGCCGGCACGCTTGAACACGCTGTCGCGGTAGCCGAACTCGCAGGCTTGCTGATCGAGCCAGACGAAGGTGCCGGCCTGCCGGTCATAGGCACGCACGCCGGCAAAGCGCTCGCGCAGTTCCACGCCATAGGCGCCGATGTTCTGGATCGGGGCTGCACCGGCGGTGCCCGGGATCAGCGCCAGGTTTTCCAGCCCGGGCATGCCGTCGGCGACGGTGCGGTTGACCAGCGCGTTCCAGTTCTCGCCCGCGCCGGCGGTCACCAGCCACGCTTCGCCGCCCGCGCTGGTGGCTTCGACCTGGTAGCCGGGGATTTCCATCAGCAGCACCAGCGCGTCGAGATCGCCGGTCAGCACGACATTGCTGCCACCACCCAGCACCACCAGTGGCAGGCCTTCGGCGCGCGGGTCGGCCAGGGCCGTGACCAGGTCGGCCTCGCTGCGCACGGGCACTGCAAAGCGGGCGCGCGCATCGAATCCGAATGTATTGTGGCGACGCAGGGGATAGAATTCGTGGAAATCTGCCATGCAAGGGAAAGGTGACGCGGCCGCCGCTGGTGTGCGCGACCCGGAACTGCGAGGTAGGCTGGATTATACGGAAGGCGCCGTGCGCGGCTGGCTTCCGGGCATACGGATCACAAGGAGAATGCAATGCCGTCGTTTGACGTAGTGTGCGAAGCGAATATGGTCGAGGTGAAGAACGCCGTCGAGCAAGCAAACAAGGAAATCTCGACGCGCTTCGATTTCAAGGGCTCCGACGCCCGGGTCGAGCACAAGGACAACGAACTGACCGCCTTTGCCGACGATGATTTCAAGCTGGACCAGGTCAAGGACGTGCTGATCAGCAAGATGGCCAAGCGCAATGTCGACGTGCGCTTCCTGGATTACGGCAAGACCGAGAAGATCAGCGGCGACAAGGTCAAGCAGGTGATCACCATCAAGAAGGGCGTGACCGGCGACCTGTCCAAGAAGATCGTGCGCATGATCAAGGACAGCAAGATCAAGGTTCAGGCCAGCATCCAGGGCGACACGGTGCGGGTGTCGGGCACCAAGCGCGACGACCTGCAGAACGTGATCGCCATGCTGCGCAAGGATGTGTCCGAGGCACCGCTGGACTTCAACAACTTCCGCGACTGAGCAGCCTCCGCGCCGGCTTCCGTGCCGGCGCCGCGCGCAGCCGCCCCTCAGCGCGGCTGCGGCAATCCCCCGATCTTCGCGCCCGCCTTGATGCCCTTCTGCGCGAACCAGCCCTGATTCATTTCCAGCGCATAGCGGACGGCCGCCTTCGGGCAATGGTTGTTTTCGGTGCGCGGCGCCATGTCTTCGATATTGACGATGGTGCCGTCGTCGGCGAGGAACGCAATCGACAGTGGCAGCTCGGTATTGCGCATCCAGAAGCAGTGGCCCGCCTTCTGCTCGAACACAAACAGCATGCCGGAATTCGGCGCCATCGATTTCCGGTACATCAGGCCTTGCTCGCGGGCCGCGGGGGTGGCGGCGACTTCGGCCTGAATTGCATACATGCCCGCGGTCAGCGGCGCCACCGGCAGCGCGCCTTGGGCGTTGGCAACGCCGGCCGCCAGTGTGGCAAGCAGCAAGCAGCAGCGTGAGGTCAGGGTCTTCGACAACAGGGGCATGATGGTCAGTCCGGGAAGGCTCGGCGTCGGGCAGCCGCAAGCATAACGCAGGTCGCACGCGTGGCACGCCGCGCGCGGTGCAACCGGCCCCAAACAAAAAAGGCAGGCGCCCTGGTGGCGGCCTGCCTTTCTTTCTGATGCCGGCGCACGGCCCGGCAGTGGCGCCAGCCGTGGTTACGCGGCCGGGGCTGCGGCAGCAGCGGTTTCCTTCTTCTTGCTGTGCTTCTTGTGGGTGGCCTTCTTCTTGGC
Organism: Cupriavidus taiwanensis; assembly: GCF_900250075.1. Lineage (NCBI taxonomy): Bacteria > Pseudomonadati > Pseudomonadota > Betaproteobacteria > Burkholderiales > Burkholderiaceae > Cupriavidus > Cupriavidus taiwanensis. Next base: position 3,065,722 of record NZ_LT977070.1, on the reverse strand, counting down.
GGTCTTCTTCGGGGCTTCCTTGGTGGCCGCGGCCGCGGGCGTGGCCGGCTCGGCAGGCGCAGCGGCCTGGGCGAAGGCGCCGGTGGCGAACAGGCCGACAACCAGTGCAGCGATCAGTTTTTTCATGGCGTATTACCTCGAAGGATAAAAGCAGTCGGGAAAGTGGTGACGCGTGGTTGGACGTGTCCCCGACAAGAACGAGGCCGCTGTTGGCAGCGTTGACGGTCGATCTGTTATTTTTTGTAACGCAAGCGCCGCTTGGTGTCGTTCGCCTGTCTGGTCTTTGAGACATTAGTGCGCGGGGCTGGCGCCGCCCGTCCCGTGGTTGTCGACAGCGCAATGACTGACTCCGCGAGCGGCACTTCGCAGCTTTGGCCGGGCGCGAGGCCGAGCGCGCGCAGGTCGAGCGCGCCGATCCCCACGCGGATCAGCCGCAGCGTGGGGAAGCCCACCGCCGCCGTCATGCGCCGTACCTGTCGGTTCTTGCCTTCCCGGATCTTCAGTTCCAGCCACGCCGTCGGGATGGCGGCGCGGAAGCGCACCGGCGGATGGCGCGGCCAGAGCCAGTCGGGGGCTTCGATGGCGCGCACCGTCGCTGGTTGGGTCACGAAGTCGCCAAGATCGACCCCGGCGCGCAGGCGGGCGAGGGCGTTCGCGTCGGGAATGCCTTCGACCTGCGCCAGATAGGTCTTCTCGAGCTTGTGGCGCGGGTTGGCGATGCGCGCCTGCAGCGCGCCATCGTCAGTCAGCAGCAGCAAGCCCTCGCTGTCGGCATCGAGCCGGCCGGCCGGATAGACGCCCGGCACCGACACGCACGACGCCAGGGTGGGCCGGGTCGGGTGTTCCGAGAACTGGCTCATGGTGCCAAACGGCTTGTTCAGGGCGATCAGGGTCATGGGGCGCAAGTATGCCGCAGCAGCGCGCGGCCGGCGCGGATCGGGGTCCGGCCCGATTGGCGGATGATGAAAAATTGCTGCATAATATAAAATTAGTCTTGTGTCTTATATAAGACTGAAGCCGATCAGGCATGGCGCCGGCATGATGCACGGCAGTATGGGCGTGGCATCCAGGCCCGCTACAATGCCAGCGCCATCTCCCCGAATCTCGCCGTCCGGCCACGAACCGGCGGCAGTCACAACCGTTCCGTAACTGGAGACGTCATGTACCAACACATCAAGGTTCCGGCAGGCGAAAAGATCACGGTCAACCAGGACTTTTCGCTCAATGTCCCGGACAACCCGATCATTCCTTATATCGAAGGCGACGGTACGGGCCTCGATATCACCCCGGTGATGATCAAGGTGGTCGACGCGGCCGTGGCCAAGGCCTACGGCGGCAAGCGCAAGATTGCCTGGATGGAGATCTACGCCGGCGAGAAGTCGACCAAGGTCTACGGCCCGGACGTGTGGCTGCCGGATGAAACCCTGGACGTGCTGAAGGAATATGTGGTGTCGATCAAGGGGCCGCTGACCACGCCGGTCGGCGGCGGCATCCGCTCGCTCAACGTGGCGCTGCGCCAGCAGCTGGACCTCTATGTCTGCCTGCGCCCGGTACGCTACTTCAAGGGCGTGCCCTCGCCGGTGCGCGAGCCGGAAAAGACCGATATGGTGATCTTCCGCGAGAACTCGGAAGACATTTACGCCGGCATTGAATGGGCCGCCGAGAGCGACCAGGCCAAGAAGCTGATCGCCTTCCTGCAGAACGAGATGGGCGTAAAGAAGATCCGCTTCCCGGCGACCTCGGGCATCGGCGTCAAGCCGGTGTCGCGCGAGGGCACCGAGCGGCTGGTGCGCAAGGCGATCCAGTACGCGATCGACAACGACAAGCCGTCGGTGACGCTGGTGCACAAGGGCAACATCATGAAGTTCACCGAAGGTGGCTTCCGCGACTGGGGCTATGAGCTGGCACAGAAGGAATTCGGCGCCGAACTGGTCGACGGCGGCCCGTGGTGCAAGTTCAAGAACCCGAAGACCGGCAAGGACATCGTCGTCAAGGACGCCATCGCCGACGCCTTCCTGCAGCAGATCCTGCTGCGCCCGGCCGAATACTCGGTGATCGCCACGCTGAACCTGAACGGCGACTACATCTCTGACGCGCTGGCGGCGCAGGTTGGTGGCATCGGCATCGCGCCGGGCGCCAATATGTCGGATTCGGTGGCCATGTTCGAAGCTACCCACGGCACCGCGCCGAAGTACGCCGGCAAGGATTACGTCAACCCGGGCTCGGAAATCCTGTCGGCGGAAATGATGCTGCGCCACATGGGCTGGACCGAAGCCGCCGACCTGATCATCGCGTCGATGGAGAAGTCGATCCTGTCCAAGAAGGTCACTTACGATTTCGCCCGGCTGCTGGAAGGCGCGACGCAGGTGTCGTGCTCGGGCTTTGGTCAGGTGATGATCGACAATATGTAAGCACAGACTCCCGCCAAGACGGGCGAGCTGTCAACAAGACCCCGGTACCGGATCCCCGGAACCGGGGTTTTTTCTTGCCGCTCGCCGTTGCGTTGGCTAGAACGTCAGGACTGACTGACGGGCATCCGGCCCGGGGGAGACTGGCATGGACGATCCCTTCCGCCGCACCGCCTTCGGCGCGGCCCTGTTCTACAAGGATCCGCTGGCGGCGCTGGACTGGCTGGAGCGGGCATTCGGGTTCGAGCGGGTCATGGTGATCCGCGACCAGCAAGGGCAGCTGGTGCATTCCGAAATGCGATTCGCCGACAGCTACCTGATGGTGGGCAGCGAGTGGGCCGACTTTACCGCCAGCCCGGCATCGGTCGGGGGCAAGAACACCCAGACCGTGCACGTGCATCTGCCCGACGGGCTCGACCAGCATTGCGAGCGGGCCCGGGCCGCCGGCGCCGTGATCCTGCGCGAGCCGCAGGACGAGTTCTATGGCGACCGCACCTACACCGCCCGCGATGCCGAGGGCCATGTCTGGACCTTCGGCCAGACTGTGCGCAAGGTCACCAAGGAGGAGGCCGAACAGGCCAGCGGGCTGAAGATCGAAGGCTGGACCTGAGCCGGCGCGAGCGGGCGGGGCAAGTAAGGCCGGCCCAAAAACCTGAAAGCCCGGCGCCAGGCCGGGCTTTCGACGGGGTGTGCGTGCCGCTGATGCGAGCCGGTGCCCGCCGCGCCGCCCCTGGCGGCCAGCGGGGCGCTGGCATCGGTCCCGTCCCGGGGGAATCCCCCCACACCCTGGTCGACCGCTCCGGTGGCTCTGCGGCCGGGGATGCGGTCGCGGCGCGCTTTAGCTGGCGTCCTGGATATTGGTGGCCTGCTTGCCCTTAGGGCCCTGGACCACCTCGAACGAGACGCGCTGGCCTTCCTTCAGCGTCTTGAAGCCCGCCATCTGGATAGCCGAAAAGTGCGCAAACAGTTCTTCTTCGCCCTCGTCCGGCTTGATGAACCCGAATCCCTTGGCGTCATTGAACCATTTGACGATACCGCTTGCCATATACTCCCCCAACGAAATAGCAGATTTTCAAGCGGGGAAGCTTGCCAGCCAGACGGCACGGACTGCGGCGCCATGGCTGGCCGCGTGCTGAAATGCGGCCGGCGATGACGCGCGGCGAGGTGCTGTCGCGAGGCGGCCAGTCTGATTGCTGACTCGCCGCCGCGGGCCGTGGGCCTCCCTGCTCACGGATCACCCGCCTTGGCTGTTGCTTTGGCTCGCTGGCCTTCGGTGGGTGTGCGACCGATTTTTCTGGCAAAGGCGGAGACTGTCAAGCTGGCGGATTCCCCACTGCCAGAAGGGTGTGGCAGGAACAGGACGGCGCCTGGTGTTACCGTTGCCATGAATTGGCGGCCGCCGGCCCGGATTTTCGGTCGGTGCGGCGACGTGCCTTGCAAGGCCTTCCGCGGAACCATCCGCTCCCATTCACCACGGAAAACCGGTGGCCGGACTCTTGAATCCACCGCCTTTTCCCCAAATTGCAGAGTTGCGAGTAAGGGTTAGAATAAAGCCATGGCTACACGGCTTGCGAATGTCCCACAACGCGAAGCGGGCACCATCCTGGAGCGCAAAGAGCAGGCGCTGAAACCGCCTGCCATGTTCAAGGTGGTGCTGCTGAACGACGACTACACTCCGATGGAGTTTGTCGTGATGATCCTGCAGCAGTATTTCAGCAGGGACCGGGAAACGGCGACGCAGATCATGCTGACCGTGCACCGGGAAGGAAAGGGCGTCTGTGGTATCTACACCAGGGATATCGCGGCGACTAAGGTCGAGCTGGTGTCAACGCACGCGCGGCAGGCGGGGCACCCCCTGCAGTGCGTGATGGAGGAAGCATGATTGCGCAAGAATTGGAAGTGAGCCTGCATATGGCTTTTGTCGAAGCCCGGCAGGCACGCCACGAGTTCATTACCGTGGAGCACCTGCTGCTGGCATTGCTCGACAATCCCACGGCAGCTGAAGTCTTGCGCGCCTGCGCGGCCAATATCGAGGACCTGCGCACCAGCCTTAAGAACTTCATCGCGGACAACACGCCGGTGGTGCCGGGTACCGACGAGGTCGATACCCAGCCCACGCTGGGTTTCCAGCGCGTGATCCAGCGCGCCATCATGCACGTCCAGTCCACTTCCAACGGCAAGAAGGAAGTCACCGGCGCCAACGTGCTGGTCGCGATTTTCGGCGAGAAGGATTCGCACGCGGTCTACTACCTGCAGCAGCAGGGCGTGACGCGCCTGGACGTGGTCAATTTCATCAGCCACGGCATCCGCAAGGACCAGTCCGAGCCGGCCAAGCACGGCGAGGCGGCCGGCGAGGGCGAGGGCGGCGACGGCAAGGAAAGCCCGCTCGAGCAATACACCCAGAACCTGAACGCGCTGGCCAAGGCCGGCAAGATCGATCCGCTGATCGGCCGCGAGAGCGAAGTCGAGCGCGTGGTCCAGGTGCTGTGCCGCCGGCGCAAGAACAACCCGCTGCTGGTGGGCGAGGCCGGCGTCGGCAAGACCGCGATTGCGGAAGGCCTGGCGTGGCGCATCACCAAGAACGAGGTGCCGGACATCCTGGAAAAGGCGACGGTCTACTCGCTCGACATGGGAGCACTGCTGGCCGGCACCAAGTACCGCGGCGATTTCGAGCAGCGCCTGAAGGGCGTGCTCAAGTCGCTCAAGGACAATCCCAACGCGATCCTGTTCATCGACGAGATCCACACGCTGATCGGCGCGGGCGCCGCTTCTGGCGGGACGCTGGATGCGAGCAACCTGCTCAAGCCGGCGCTGTCGTCGGGCCAGCTCAAGTGCATCGGCGCGACCACCTTCACCGAATACCGCGGCATCTTCGAGAAGGACGCGGCGCTGTCGCGGCGCTTCCAGAAGATCGACGTGGTAGAGCCGTCGGTGGACCAGACCGTGCAGATCCTGCGCGGGCTGAAGTCGCGCTTCGAGGAGCACCATGGCGTCAAGTACGCGTCGTCGGCGCTGACTGCCGCGGCCGAGCTGTCGGCGCGCTTCATCACCGACCGCCACCTGCCGGACAAGGCCATCGACGTGATCGACGAGGCCGGCGCGGCGCAGCGCATCCTGCCGAAGTCCAAGCAGAAGAAGACCATCGGCAAGGGCGAGATCGAGGACATCGTTTCGCGCATCGCGCGCATCCCGCCGCAAAGCGTGAACCAGGACGACCGCAGCAAGCTGCAGACGCTGGAGCGCGACCTGAAGTCGGTGGTGTTCGGGCAGGATCCGGCGATCGAGGCGCTGGCCTCGGCGATCAAGATGTCGCGTGCGGGCCTGGGCAAGACCGACAAGCCGATCGGCTCGTTCCTGTTCTCGGGCCCCACCGGCGTGGGCAAGACCGAGGTCGCCAAGCAGCTGGCCTTCATCATGGGCATCGAGCTGCTGCGCTTCGACATGTCCGAATACATGGAGCGCCATGCGGTGAGCCGCCTGATCGGCGCGCCGCCGGGATACGTCGGCTTCGACCAGGGCGGCCTGCTGACCGAGGCCGTGACCAAGAAGCCGCACTGCGTGCTGCTGCTGGACGAAATCGAGAAAGCGCATCCGGATATCTTCAATATCCTGCTGCAGGTAATGGACCATGGTTCGCTGACCGACAACAACGGCCGGCGCGCCGACTTCCGCAACGTGATCATCATCATGACCACCAATGCGGGAGCGGAGACCATGAACCGCGCCACCATCGGCTTCACCAGCTCGCGCGAGCAGGGCGACGAGATGGCCGACATCAAGCGCATGTTCACGCCGGAGTTCCGCAACCGGCTGGATGCCACCATCAGCTTCCGCTCGCTCGATGAGGAAATCATCCTGCGCGTGGTCGACAAGTTCCTGATGCAGCTGGAAGAGCAGCTGCACGAGAAGAAGGTGGAAGCCAGCTTCAGCGAGAAGCTGCGCAAGTTCCTCGCGCACAAGGGCTTCGACCCGCTGATGGGCGCGCGTCCGATGCAACGCCTGATCCAGGACATGATCCGCAAGGCGCTGGCCGACGAGTTGCTGTTCGGCCGCCTGGTCTCCGGCGGCAAGGTGGTGGTGGATCTGGACGAACAGGACCAGATCAAGCTCGATTTCTCCGAGATCGAGCCCGAACCGCCCGAGGCGCCCGAGGAACAGCGCGCAGAAGCCTGAGCGATATTCGGCCGCGTTGCCAGCAACGGGGTCGATCATCGGGCAAAATAGCGGGGCGGCCAGACTGGCCGCCCCGTTCCTTTTTCCCTGCCGCCCCACGCCTCCAGCGCCCCGAAACCGAACACCCCGATGTCCTCTGCCGAACGCACGCGGCGCCGCCGCCTGCTGCTCAAGATCCTGCCGCTGGGCGCCTTGCCGGGCCCGATGCTCCATGCCACCGCCGCCAGCGCTGCCGATGGCGCCGCCAGTAATCGTCCGATCGCACTGGTGCTGCCGTTCCCGCCGGGAGGCAGCGTCGATATCGTCGCGCGCCAGCTGCAGCCCGGGCTGAAGGCAGCGCTGGGGCAGACCGTGGTGGTGGACAACAAGCCTGGCGCGGGCGGGCTGATCGCGTCGAGCACCGTGGCACGGGCCCGTCCCGACGGCAATACGCTGCTGATGGCATTCGACACGCATGCGATCAACCCGTTTGCCTACAAGCAGCTGCCCTACGACACCTTCCGCGATTTCTCGCCGATCTCGCAGCTGGTGCGCTTCCCGCTGGTGATCGCAGCCAATCCGGCGCTGCCGGCGTCGAACGTGCGCGAACTGGTGGCGCTGGCCAGGGCCAGGCATGACGGCGTGCGCTATGCGTCGTCGGGCATCGGCAGCCTGAACCAGCTCGCGGCCGAGGCGCTGGCGACCGAGGCCGGCGTGCATATGCTGCACGTGCCCTACAAGGGTGGTGGCCCGGCGGTGCAGGCGGTGCTGTCCAACGAGGTCGACATCTTCTTCAGCAGCTACGCCGCGGTGCAGGCGCACGTGGCCGCACGAACGATCAAGGTGCTGGGCGTGACCGGCACCAGCCACCTGCGCCAGTTGCCGCAGGTGCCGACGGTGGCCGAGCAGGGCCTCAAGGGCTTCGAGGCGTATTCGTGGATCGGTGTATTCGGTCCGGCCGAGCTGCCGGCGGCGACGGTGACGCGCCTGCACGGCGCGCTGGTCGAATCGCTGCGCCAGCCGCGCGTGGTCGAGGCGCTGGGCGCGCAAGGCTTCGAAATCGTCGGCGGCAGCCCGTCCGAGCTGGGCCAGCTGGTGCGCCGCGAGCATGACAAGTGGCAGGCGGTGGCGCGCAAGGCCAATATCCAGTTCGAATGAACCAGTCCGGCGCCACCGTGCGCCACGCGTCCGGGGGGATGCCGATGGCAACGCAAGCAGAAATGTTCGATCACGCCGTGGTGGTGTGCCCAGACCTCGATGCCGGCGCTCAGGCCTGGCAGCGGCTCGGCTTCACGCTGACGCCGCGCGGCTACCACACGCTGGGTTCGCAGAACCACTGCATCATGCTGCAGCGGGACTACCTCGAGCTGCTGCACGTGACCGCGCCCAGCCCCAGCCGGCAGTATTACTGGGACGCCCAGCAACGCGGCGGTGGCTGTGCGGCGATGTCGTGCAAGAGCGCCGATGCCTTCGCCACCGCGGCGCGGCTGCGCGGGGACGGCTGGCACACCTCGGAACCGATCGAATTCTCGCGTCCGGTGCGGCTGGACGATGGCAGCGAGCATCCGGCCACCTTCCGCGTGACCGCGCTCGACGACGCCCCGGGTGCGCGCTATTTCGTCTGCGAGCATCGCACGCCCGAGCTGCTGTGGCGGCCCGAATGGATGCGCCATGCCAACGGCGCGCACAGCATCGCGACCATGTTCCTGGTGGTGGCCCCGGCGCTGGTGGACGCCGCCGCGCGCGCCTATGCCGAGCTGACCGGCGGCGAGCTGACGCAGCTGAGCGAACATGTCAGCAGCCTGGCGGTCGACAATGCCACGCTGGTACTAAGCACGCCGCAGGCGCTGGCATCGGCCACCGGCAGCGCGCATATCCGTCGCGACGGGCCCGGCTATGCCGCGATCCGCTTGCGCACCAACGACCTTGCGGCGGCCCGCGCCGGCTGGCGCGAGCAGGGCGTGCCGACCCACGACCTGGGCCCGCGCGAAACCCTGGTGCCGGCCGATGTTGCCAGCGGCGTGGCCTTGCTGTTCGAGCAGCGGGGCTGAAGTGCAAACTGGCGCCCCGCGGGGCGCCAGTACTGCATGCCGAGGCCGACAACTGGTCAGGCGCCGGCCTTGGCGTGATGCACGCCGGTCGAGCCAAAGCCGCCCGCACCGCGTTCGCTGTCCTGGCTGAACTCTTCGACCGTCGAGAACACCGGCCGCAGCACCGGCACGAACATCATCTGCGCAATGCGCTCGCCCGGCTGGATCAGGATCGGCTCGGTGCCCGGCGCGTTGCGGTTCCACACGCTGACCATGATCTGGCCCTGGTAGTCGGCATCGATCACGCCGATCGAATTGCCCAGCACCAGCCCCTTCTTGTGGCCCAGCCCCGAGCGCGGCACGATGGTCGCGGCCATGTACGGATTGCCCATGTGCACGGCGATGCCGGCCGGCACCAGCTGGGCGGGCGTGCCCGGCGCGATCGCCACGGGCGCGTCGACGCAGGCGTGCAGGTCGATGGCGGCGGCCATCTCGCTCTGGTAGGCGGGCAGGCCCCATTCGTTCAGGCGCGCATCGAGCACCTTGATTTCGACGGTCGGGTTCAGAGGCTGGGTCATAAACAATCTCGGGAATACGTTGCAAAGTCAGGGCCGCGCGCGACCGGGCAGGCGCTGGCCGATGGCCGCGACCAGCTGGCGTGCCAGCGACAGCTTGTCGGCGCGCGGCAGCCGCGTCATGCCGGCGGCGTCGAACAGCACGATCTCGTTGTCGTCCAGGCCGAAGGTGTGGTGGCCGATATTGCCCACCAGCAGCGGTACGCCCTTGCGCTGGCGCTTCTGCTCGCCGTACTGCTCCAGGTTCTCGCTTTCGGCGGCAAAGCCGACGCAGTACGGCGCATCGGCGCGGGCCGCGACCGCGGCCAGGATGTCGGGGTTCTGCACGAACTGCAGCGTGGGCGTATCGGTAGCGCTGGCCTTCTTCAGCTTCTGCTGCGCGACCTCGGCGGGGCGCCAGTCCGCCACCGCGGCCACCGCGACAAAGACATCGACGCCGGGCAGCTGCGCCATCACCGCGTCATGCATCTGCTGCGCGCTGCGCACGTCGGTGCGCATCACGCCGCGCGGCGTCGGCAGGCCGGTGGGGCCGGCCACCAGCAGCACTTCGGCGCCGGCCTCGCGCGCCGCGCGCGCGATCGAGAAGCCCATCTTGCCGGACGACAGATTGGTGATGCCGCGCACCGGGTCGATCGCCTCGAAGGTCGGGCCGGCGGTGATCAGCATGCGCTTGCCTTGCAGCGGCTTGGGCTGGAAGAAGGCGATGATGTCGTCGAGCAGTTCCTCGGGCTCCAGCATGCGGCCGTCGCCGACTTCGCCGCAGGCCTGGTCGCCGCTGCCCGGGCCCAGGATCACCACGCCGTCGGCGCGCAGTTGGGCGGCGTTGCGCTGGGTGGCGGGGGCGGCCCACATCTGACGGTTCATCGCCGGCGCCACCAGCAGCGGGCAGTCGCGCGCGATGCACAGCGTGCTCAGCAGGTCGTCGCACAGGCCGTTGGCCAGCCGCGCCATGAAGTCGGTGGATGCAGGGGCGATGACAATGGCGTCGGCCTCGCGCGAGAGGTCGATATGCGCCATATTGTTCTCGATGCGCGCATCCCATTGCGACAGGAAGACCGGCCGGCCCGACAGCGCCTGCATCGTCACCGGGGTGATGAAATGCGTCGCCGCCTCGGTCATGGCCACCTGCACGGTGGCGCCGGCCTTGGTCAGGAGCCGGACCAGTTCGGCCGACTTGTAGCAGGCGATGCCGCCGGTCAGGCCGAGAACGATGTGCTTGCCGCGCAAATCCATGGTGTGGAACCTGGCTGGGCAGGGAAGGGGAATGTTAGCGGCGCCGCTCAGTGCTTGCGCACCCGCCGCAGCTCATCGACGATCAGCAGCACCGCGCCCACCGTGATCGCACAGTCAGCGACGTTGAAGGCCGGCCAGTGATACCTGCCCACGTAGAAGTCCAGGAAATCGATCACATGACCGTAGGCCACGCGGTCGATCACGTTGCCGACCGCGCCGCCCAGGATCAGCGACACCGCGAAGCAGAACAGCCGCTGGCCGGTATGGCGATACAGCAGCCAGACGATGAACGCGCCGACCACCACGCCCAGGCCGGTGAAGAACCAGCGCTGCCAGCCGCCGGCGTCGGCCAGGAAGCTGAATGCCGCGCCCTTGTTGTAGACCAGCACCAGGTTAAAGAAGCCAGTCACCGGGCGCGACTCGCCGTAGCTGAAGCTGCGCACGATCACGATCTTGAAGAACTGGTCGAGCAGCACCACCAGCAGCGCAAAGGCCATCCACAGCAGCGGGGTGGTGCTGCCGGCAGCCTTGTTGCGGCGCGCCGGGCGCGCCGAACGGGACGTGGTCGATGCCATCAGGCGTGGCTCCTGTGTTCGCCGGCGCCGAACAGGTTGCTGTCGCAGCGGCCGCAGAGGGTGGGGTGGTCGGGGTTGTGGCCGACGTCGGCGCGGTAGTGCCAGCAGCGCTCGCACTTGGCATGCGCCGACGGCGTCACCGTCACCAGCAGGTCGCCAGCCTCGGGCGCGGGCGCGACCTTGGCCGACGAGGTCAGCAGCACGAAGCGCAGGTCGTCGCCGAGGCTCTGCAGCGCCGCCAGCACCGGACCGCCGGCCTGGATGGTCAGCTCGGCCTGCAGCGACGAACCGATCTCGCCTTCCACGCGCACCGCTTCCAGCTGCCGGGTGACCTCCGCGCGCACTTCGCGCAGCGTATGCCATTTCTGCAGCAGGTCGTCGGCATCGTCGACTTCCGGCACGGCGTAATAAGTGCTGGTGAAGATGGTGTCGGTGTGCGCGGTACCATGGGCGAACACCTGCCATGCTTCCTCGGCGGTGAACGACAGGAACGGCGCCATCCAGTGCAGCATTGCCTGGGTGATGTGGTACAGCGCGTTCTGCGCGGCGCGGCGCGCCTTCGAGTCCGGCGCGGTGGTGTACAGGCGGTCCTTCAGCACGTCGAGGTAGAAGCCGCCGAGGTCCTCGGAGCAGAAGGTCTGCAGCTTGGCCACCACCGGGTGGAATTCGTAGGCCTCGTAGTGCGACAGCACTTCCTTCTGCAGCTGCGCGGTCAGCGCCACGGCGTAGCGGTCGATCTCCAGCCATTCGGCGGCCGGCAGCGCGTGCTTGCCGTGGTCGTAGTCGGACAGGTTCGACAGCAGGAAACGCAGCGTATTGCGGATGCGGCGATAGCCTTCCACCACGCGCTTGAGGATCTCGTCCGAGATCGACAGCTCGCCGGAATAATCGGTCGAGGCCACCCACAGGCGGATGATTTCCGCGCCCATCTTGTTCGAGATGTCCTGCGGCGACACGGTATTGCCGATCGACTTGGACATCTTGCGGCCTTCGCCGTCGACGGTGAAGCCGTGCGTCAGCAGCGCCTTGTAGGGCGGCTTGCCATACAGCATCGAGGCGGTCAGCAGCGACGAGTGGAACCAGCCGCGATGCTGGTCCGAGCCTTCCAGGTACAGGTCGGCCAGGCGCCCGTCGGCCTCGTCGGCGGCCGGGTCGTACAGGTCGTCGCGGTGCGAGCCGCGGATCACGGTCCAGTGCGTGGTGCCGGAATCGAACCAGACGTCGAGCGTGTCGCGGTTCTTCTCATACTGGCTGGCCTCGTCGCCCAGCAGCTCGGCCGGGTCCAGCGTCTGCCAGGCTTCGATGCCGTGATGCTCGACGCGCTTGGCGATCTGTTCCAGCAGTTCGGGCGTGCGCGGATGCAGCGCGCCGGTTTCCTTGTGCACGAAGAACGCCATCGGCACGCCCCATTGGCGCTGGCGCGACAGGGTCCAGTCCGGGCGGTGGGCGATCATGTTGTGCAGTCGCTGCTTGCCCCACGACGGATAGAACTCGGTCGCCTCGATGCCGGCCAGCGCGGTCTCGCGCAGCGTCGGCACGGGCTTGCCGTTTTCCTCGGCCGGGTCCACGTCCATGCCCGCGAACCACTGCGAGGTGGCGCGGTAGATGATCGGCGTCTTGTGTCGCCAGCAGTGCATGTAGCTGTGGGTGTACTTGTGCGAGTTGAACAGGTTGCCCGATTCCTGCAGCGCATCGACGATCTTGGGGTTGGCATCCCAGATCGACAAGCCGCCGAACAGCGGCAGCGTGCCGGCATAGACGCCGTTGCCCATCACCGGGCTGATGATGTCGCTGTCGGGCATGCCGTGCGCCTTGCACGACTGGAAGTCTTCCACGCCATAGGCAGGGGCCGAGTGCACGATGCCCGAGCCGGTATCGGTGGTGACGTAGTCGCCCAGGTAGACCGGCGACAGGCGGTCATAGCCGGCGTCCATCCTGGCCAGCGGGTGGTGGAAGCGGATTTCCGACAGCGCGGCGCCGGTGGCCGTGGCGACGACCTTGCCTTCCAGGGCGTAGACCTTCAGCTGCTCCTCGACCCGCTCGGTGGCCAGGATCAGGTGGCCGCGCGGGGTGTCGACCAGCGCGTATTCCACCTCCGGGTGCACGTTCAGCGCCTGGTTGCTCGGGATGGTCCAGGGCGTGGTGGTCCAGATCACGATCCAGCCCGGCCTGGCGTCGATCTGCTCGACCGGCACCTTGAACGCGTGCGCCAGCTTGTCGGTCTCGGCGAACGGGAAGCCCACGTCGATCGACAGGTCGACCTTGTCCTTGTATTCGACTTCGGCCTCGGCCAGCGCCGAGCCGCAGTCGAAGCACCAGTTCACCGGCTTCAGGCCGCGGAACACATAGCCCTTTTCCATGATCTTGCCGAGCGCGCGCAGTTCGTCCGCCTCATTGCTGTAGTTCATGGTCAGGTAGGGGTGATCCCAGTCGCCCAGCACGCCCAGACGCTCGAAGTCCGCCATCTGGCGCTTGATCTGCTCGGTGGCGTAGGCGCGCGCCTTGGCCTGGACTTCCTGCACCGGCAGGCCCTTGCCGAACTTCTTCTCGATCTGGATCTCGATCGGCATGCCGTGGCAATCCCAGCCCGGCACGTAGACGGCGTCGAGGCCGGTCAGCCCGCGCGCCTTGATGATCATGTCCTTGAGCACCTTGTTGACGGCGTGGCCGATATGGATGTCGCCGTTGGCATACGGCGGGCCGTCGTGCAGCACGAACTTCTTCGCGCCCTTGCGCGCCGCGCGAATCTTCTTGTAGAGCTGCTTGTCCTGCCACTGCTTGACCCATTGCGGCTCGCGCTTGGGCAGGTCGCCACGCATCGGGAAGGGCGTGTCGAGCAGGTTGACGGGATACTTGTTCTTCTCGGGCTTGGCGCGTTTGTCGTCAGACATTTCGATTCTCAGGGCAATTCGGTTGGCGCGCGGCCGGCGCTGGGCCGGCGGGCGCGCGTGAAGACTGGGGCAGGCGGCGTGCGAACCGGGCCCGCGCAGCGGGGCGCGGGGCGCCGGCCGCTACCTAATTCGGTCGGTGGCCGAGGTGGCGAAATCGCGGCCGCCGCTGCCGTCCGCCGCCACCGCTGCCGCTGCGGCGCCCGGCGCCGTCAGGCCGAAGAAGGCGCGCGCATCGGCGCTGTCCTTGGCGATCGCGGCGGTGAGCTCATCCAGGGAGTCGAAGCGCGCCTCGTCGCGCAGCTTCTTCATGAATTCGACCCGCACCAGCTTGCCGTACAGGCTTTCATTGAAATCGAACAGGTGGACTTCCAGCAGGACCCGGCCGGCGTCCTCGATGGTGGGGCGCACGCCGATGCTGGCCACGCCGGGCAGCGGATGGTCGGCGATGCCGTGCACCTGCACCACGAAGATGCCGCTGACCGCGGGCCGCTTGTGCGAGATGCGCAGGTTCAGCGTCGGGAAGCCCAGGTCGCGGCCCAGCTTGCGGCCGTGGATCACGTGGCCGCTGATGGCGTAGCCATGGCCGAGCAGGCGCCGCGCGTGTTCCAGGTCGCCATCGGCCAGCGCCTGGCGCACCGCCGAGCTGGAGATGCGGATGCCGCCCTCGGACACCGAGCCCATCTGCTCGACATCGAAGCCGTAGCGGCGCCCGGCCTCCTGCAGGTAGGCAAAGTCGCCGGCGCGTTTGGCGCCGAAGCGGAAATCGTCGCCGACCAGCAGCCAGCGGGTATGCAGGCCATGCCAGAGCACGTTCTCGACGAATTCCTGCGGCGACTGGCCGGCAAAGTGGGCGTTGAAGTGTTCCACCACCACGCGGTCGACGCCGTTGCGGCGCAGGCTTTCCAGCTTGTCGCGCAGCAGCGCGATCCGGGTGGGGGCCTTGTCCGGTGTAAAGAACTCGCGCGGATGCGGCTCGAAGGTCATCACGCACAGCGGCAGGCCGCGCGCATCCGCCGCCGCCCGCGCACGCGCGAGCAGCGACTGGTGGCCGCGATGCACACCGTCGAAATTGCCGATGGTGAGCGCGCAGGGCGCCCGGCTCTCGGCGTTGGGCAGGCCGCGGAAGACTTTCACGGGGACGGCGGGAAACGATTCAGGTAAAGCGAGCATTATAAGGCGAATGGGTCGGCTTGCCGCTGCCGCCGCCCCCGGCCGGTCGCCGCGCTGCGGCTTTTGTGCCGCAACCGGCCCTCCCGCCATGGCGCGATGCCGCAAAAGGCGGCATGATAGGCGCCACTTTGGCTCACTACGGGATCGCTACGGGCATCCAGCGCGGTATGCCCGATCTTCGCTCATTCCCCGATTCCCAGTTGAAAGCGCTGACCTATCGGTTCTTTTCCCGGCTCCTGCCCAGGAGCCTGCCTCAGTCGAGCGCCCAGCTCGACGTCGAGACGCGCGCCAAGCTGATGGCGATCGTGCACAAGAATGCGCCGACCGCCATCGTCGCCTCGGTGCTGCTGCCCGCGCTGACCACCATCGGGTTCTGGAACGACGTCAGCCCCGCCGCGCTGCTGGGCTGGTGCGCGGTGATGCTGCTGCTGACGGCCGGCGGGCTGTGGTTCTACATTGGCTACCAGCGTGACCACGCCCTGATGAGCCGCTCCGCGCACACGCAGAAATGGTGGAACAACATGCGCGCGGTCGCTTTCCTGACCGGCGTGACCTGGGGCAGCTCGGCGCTGCTGCATTTGTATACAGCCTCGCCGGTGTTCTCCAGCGTGCTGTACCTGCTGACCCTCGGCGTGCTTGCCGGCGGCGCGGTGTCGCAGGCGCCCGTGCCGTCGAACCTGGTCTACGCCGGCGTGCCGATCCTGGTACCGAACCTGCTGATGGCGGAATTCGCCTTCCCTGGCCACGGCGTCTATGTGCAGGGCCTGCTGGCAATCTACGCGTTGATGCTGTCGCGCCACGCCTTCAACCTGCAGGTCACGCTGGTGCGCGCGATCCAGTTGGAGGGCGACAGCCGGCGCCTGGCCAAGCAGTTCCAGGACGAGAAGGAGCGGGCGCTGCATGCCAGCGAAGAAAAGTCGCGCTTCCTGGCGGCCGCCAGCCATGACCTGCGCCAGCCGGTGCATGCGCTGGTGATGCTGGTCGAGGCGCTGCGCGCGCGCAACCAGTCGAGCGCGTTGCATCCGCTGGTGGAGCAGGTGGCGGCTGGCACCCAGACCATCGACCTGTTGTTCCGCTCGCTGCTGGACCTGTCCAAGCTGGAAGGGCGCAAGGTCCTGCCGACGCTGGAGCCGTGCGAGCTGGGCGCGCTGATCCGCGACGTGATGAGCCAGTTTGCCGCCGACGCGCGCGAAAGCGGGCTGACCCTGACCCCGCGCGTGCCCGACGAGCTGTACGCCATGGCCGAGCCCGTGCTGCTGCGCCGGGCCTTGTTCAACCTGGTGCAGAACGCGCTGCGCTATACCCAGCGCGGCGGCGTGCTGGTGACCGCGCGCCAGCGCCGCAAGAACGTGCGGCTCGAGGTTTGGGACACCGGTGCCGGCGTCACGCCCGAGCACCTGCCGGACATCTTCTCGCCCTACTACCAGGTCCACAACCCGCAGCGGGACCCGTCGCAGGGCCTGGGCCTGGGGCTGGCGATCTTCAAGGAATGCGTGCGGCTGATGCGCGGCACCTATGGCGTGCGCTCGGTGCCGGGCAAGGGCTCGGTGTTCTGGTTCGCGCTGGCGCCGGTGCCGGCCGAGACCGTGGCCAGCGTGCGCGAGATGCGCGCCATGGCGCAGGCCGAGGAGGCCAAGCCCGATCGCCTGCAGGGCACGGTGCTGGTGGTCGACGACGACAGCCAGATCCGCAAGGCCTGGATCGCGCTGATGGAGGCGTGGGGCATCCGCGTGGCCTGCGCCGCGCACGGTGCCGAGGCCGACAAGCTGTTCGCACAGGGCCTGCGCCCGGACATTATCTTCTGCGACCTGCGCCTGCCCGGCAGCGAGAACGGGCTGGACCTGCTCGAGCGCTGGCAGAACACGCAGCCGCAGGCGCGCAGCGCATTGCTGACCGGGGACCTGAAGTCGGCCGCGCTGGCGGCGGCGGAGGAGGCAGGCTATTTCGTGCTGCCCAAGCCGGTGGACCCGGCCTCGCTGCGGATGCTGCTGCGACGCTGGCTGCGGCCCGCCTAGCGCAAGCGCCGGCGCACCGGGTGAACGGTAACGGCCGTGGCGCGCCTTACTGGCGCAGCCGGAACCGTTCCATGCGCGACATCACCTGCATGCGGGTGCGCACGCCCAGGCGCTGCAGGATGGCGGACACGTGTTCCTTGACAGTGTTCTCGGTCAGCCCGAGCCGGCGCGCGATCACCTTGTTCGGCAGGCCTTCCAGCACCAGCGCCAGCACCGAACCCTGGCGCGGCGTCAGGCCCAGTTCGGCGGGCGTGACCGGAATGCCGTGGGCCGGCCCGAACGATTGCGCGCGGCCGTTGAGGGCTTCGTCGGTGGGGAAGGCGGTGTCGCCCGCCAGCACCTTGCGCACCGCGGCAGTGAAGGCATTGGCGTCCAGGTGCTTGCCGACGAAGCCGCACGCCGACAGCGCACGGGCGCGGCCGACGATTTCAGGGGTGGCCTCGGCCGACATGAAGATAAAGCGCGCGCCCGGGATGACGGTCTTGAAGGTCTGCATGGCATCGAAGCCGGTACCGTCATTCAGCCAGATATCGAGCAGCACGATATCGGGGCGCAAGCCTTGCTGCAGGCTGGCCAGCGCCTCGCGGGCACTGCCGGCGGCATGGACTGCCACATCCGGCATGACTTCGGCCAGGAAGGCGGTGGTCCCTGACAAGGCCATAGGATGATCATCGACCACCAACAACGTCGGTGCAGCGTTCGACATGCGAATTCCCGTTCAAATATCCCGTTTCGTCCTTGTTGTCACCTCTCCGGAGAACCTGTGTCATGCACAGGAATGGCGCGTGGACGTAGGGCCCACTCTAGCAGAGGGGGCGAAGCGTCACAATCCATCAATCGGGTTATACGGCTTCGCTACCACAGGCCAGTTAATCGGCGCGTGTCCGGATCTCGTGAATTAAGCACGTACTGGTTTGGCTTTACCGGAGTTTAGCGCCTTGCCTTGGTAGAATTGCGCGATGAAAAAAATTGTCATCTTGATTTCCGGGCGAGGCTCCAATATGGAAGCCATCGTCCGTGCCTGCGCGGACGGCGGCTGGCCCGCCCGCGTGGCGGCGGTGCTGTCGAACCGGCCGGACGCCGCGGGCCTGCAGTTTGCGCGCCAGCAAGGCCTTGAAACCGGCGTGGTCGACCATCGCCAGTATCCAGACCGCGCCGCCTTCGACGCGGCGCTGGCCGCGGCCATCGACGCCCATGCCCCCGATCTGGTGGTGCTGGCGGGTTTCATGCGTATACTCACGCCCGGCTTCGTCGACCGCTACGCGGGCCGGCTGCTGAATATCCATCCGTCGCTGCTGCCGTGCTTCCCCGGCCTGAATACCCACCAGCAGGCGCTGGATGCCGGTGTCAAGCTGCATGGCGCGACCGTGCATTTCGTGACCCCGGAGCTGGACCATGGCCCGATCGTGATCCAGGCCGCGCTCGACGTGCTGCCGGCGGACACGCCCGCGACCCTGGCCGAGCGCCTGCTCGCCTGCGAGCACGTGATTTACCCCCGCGCCGTGCAGTGGTTCGTCGAGGACCGGCTGCAGCTCCAGAACGGCGTCGTCAACGTTATCAACCCGGCCGAACCGCAATTGCTGATGGCCATCTCCGCCGCGACCCCGGCGGCAGGAGTCCAGGCATGAGCCGTACCCAGGCAGGAAACCGTTCCCCGCGCGGCGAGGGCCGCGCCCCCGCGCGCAGCAAGGGCAAGAGCAGCCCGATCCGCAAGTCGCCCAATGCCGGTGGCGCCAACGGCGCCCCGGTGCGCACGCATGGCGGCCTGCATGCCACCCATATCCAGCATATCGATCGCCTGCTGGGCAAGGTGATGCTGTTCGCGCGTCCCGCCGATGCGGTGGTCAGCTACTACTTCCGCGAAAACGCCAAGCTCGGCCATCGCGAGCGCGGCATCATTGCCGAGGCGATCTACGCGGTGCTGCGCCGGCGCGTCGAGTTTGCCCAGTTCGCCGAGAGCGGCACCGGCGCGGCCTCGCGCCGGCTGGCGCTGCTGGGGCTGGCGGCGACGCTGGGCCGGGATGCGCTGTCGCCGTTCCTCTATCCCGATGAAGCCGAGTGGCTGGACCGCCTGACCACCATCGAGCGCTCCAGCCTCGCGCCGCGCGTGCGCGCCAACCTGCCCGAGTGGCTGTACGACGAACTGGTGCGCCAGCATGGCGAGTCCTTTGCCGCGGCCCTGGGCGACGCCTGGCTGCGCCCGGCGCCGCTGGACCTGCGCGTCAACCTGGGCAAGACCAGCCGCGAGGCCGCGCTGGCCGAGCTGCAGGCCGCGGGCCTGGGCGCCGAGCCCACGCCGATGGCGCCGGCCGGCATCCGCATGGCCGGCAAGCCGGCGCTGAACCAGCTGCCGATCTTCGTCAACGGGCTGGTCGAGGTGCAGGACGAAGGCAGCCAGCTGCTGTGCAGCCTGGTGGCGCCGCGGCGCGGCGAGATGGTGGTCGACTTCTGCGCCGGCGCCGGCGGCAAGACGCTGGCGCTGGGCGCGGCGATGCGCTCGACCGGCCGGCTCTATGCCTTCGACGTATCGGAGAAGCGCCTGGCCAACCTGAAGCCGCGGCTGGCGCGCAGCGGCCTGTCGAACGTCCATCCGGTGCTGATCGACTCCGAACGCGACGCCAAGATCAAGCGCCTGGCCGGCAAGGCCGACCGCGTGCTGGTGGATGCGCCGTGCAGCGGCCTGGGCACGCTGCGCCGTAACCCTGACCTGAAGTGGCGGCAATCGCCGGAGTCGGTGCTGGAACTGACCGCCAAGCAGACCGCGATCCTCGACTCCGCGGCGCGGCTGGTGAAGGGCGGCGGCCGCGTGGTGTACGCGACCTGCAGCGTGCTCGAAGCCGAGAACGAGCAGATCGTGCGCGATTTCCTCGCCGCGCACCCGAACTTCCGCCTGGTGCCGGCCGCCGAAGTGCTGGCCGAGCAGAAGATCGAAGTGCCGGGCCTGCCGGACAACGGCATGTTCGCCTTGTATCCGCACCTGCACCAGACCGATGGCTTCTTTGCCGCGGTGCTGGAGCGCACCAGCTGATCGCGGTTTCCAGCCGCGCCGCCCGCCGCGCGCGGGCGGCCAACTTTGAACCTGCACCATGAACGGTGAAACCCTGTCCGACCTCGGCGGCCTGAAGGACCTGAAAGCCTCGCATTCGATGTTCGGCAAGATGCTGGACGACCTGATCCGCGATGCCGGCGGCCCCGGCTTTTTCTGGCAGTTGCTGGTGCTGGCCGGCTGCCTGCTGGTGGCGTGGCCGCTGGCGCGCTTCGTGGTGCGGCGGCTGGAGGCCCGCTACGAGGCCTCCAGCTTCTCCGTGCGCTTTGCCGCCGCCAGCCTCGAGCGCGCGATGTTCCCGCTGGCCGGCTGGGCGCTGGTGCTGGTGGCCCGCTTTGCGCTGGCGCCGCTGATCCCGGTCAGCGTGCTGCGGCTGGCGCTGGTGCCGCTGTTCGGCATCACCGCGCTGAATTTCACCTTCTACGTGCTGCGCCGCGTCATGTCCGGCAGCGGCCAGCTGCACGGCATGCTGCTGCTGGTGGAAAAGGTGCTGACCACGCTGGTCTGGGTGGGCATGGCCCTGTACGTGCTGGGCGTGCTCGGCGACGTGGTGGGCTGGATGGAGAGCGTGCGCTTCTCGATCGGCGGCAAGCAGAAGATCAGCGTGGCCGAGACCCTGATGGCGGTGGTCTGGATCCTGCTGACCGTGCTGGTGGCGCTGTGGTTCGGCTCGTGGCTGGAAGAGCGGCTGATGCGTTCGGCCAACCTCGACGGCAACCTGAAGGTGGTGCTGACGCGGATTTCCAAGGCATTGCTGCTGCTGGTGTCGCTGTTGCTGAGCCTGTCGCTGGTGGGCATCGACCTGACCGTGCTGTCGGTCTTCGGCGGCGCGCTGGGCGTGGGCCTGGGGCTGGGTTTGCAGAAGATCGCCAGCAATTACATCTCGGGCTTTATCATCCTGCTGGACCGCTCGGTCAAGCTGGGCGACCAGATCACGGTGGACAAGTACACCGGCATCGTGTCGCAGATCCGCACCCGCTACACCGTGGTGCGCAACGGCGACGGCGAGACGCTGGTGCCGAACGAGCAGCTGGTGGCGCAGTCGGTGCAGAACCATTCGTTCTCGAATACCAACGTGCGCGTGGCGACACGCGTGCAAGCCGACTACAGCGCCGATCCCGAGACCGTGATCGCGCTGCTGACCGAATGCGTGCGCACATTGCCGCGCGTGCTGCCCGACCCTGAGCCCGCGGCCTTCCTGGTGCTTTTCGCCGACAGTGGCATCGAATACGAAGTCGCGGTGTTCGTGGCCGATCCGCAGAACGGCAAGCTTGGGGTGCAATCGGCGATGAACCGCGCCATCTGGCGTACGCTGCGCGAGCACGGCATCTCCATTCCGTACCCGCAGCGCGAACTCCGTGTGATGCATGAGACGCTGCCTGGGGGCCCCGGCGGTCCGAAGGCAAGCATTTTGCCAGAGGCTGCAAACGCCTCCTGAACTCCCCGGCAAGGGGAACACAGAGCGGGCGACGGATGCGCCACCCGTGGAACGAAAACCGTTGCACCCCGTCCAAATCCGGGAAATAGCGTATGCTTGCGCCCTCGGCGATCCGGTAGAATGCCGGGTTGTCGCGGGTTGAGACATCCCGCTCCCACATCAGACAGCCGCCAGATTGCAGCGGCTCGTACCCGGCTCGCTTCATGAGCCGCTAGCCACGGCCGGCGCCCCGCGTGCCTGCCCTGGGGGAGCCCGGAGCGACTTCGGGTCCCGTGGCAAGCGCCAGACAGCTATCGCAATCAATAGATTCGCAGCTATTTTTTCTGCGCGTTGTGTGTACCGGCCCCAGCCGGATTGCACGGGAAAGTCCCTGTTTAACCGACGGAGAACAGTTTGTTCGACACTATTCTTGACTGGGCCGCCAACGGCCTTGCCAACTGGACCTGGTGGGAGATCGTCATCTACACGCTGGTGATGACGCATATCACTATCGCCGGCGTCACCATCTTCCTGCATCGCTGCATGGCGCACCGGTCGCTGGACCTGCACCCCATCGCGCAGCACTTCTTCCGCTTCTGGCTGTGGCTGACCACGGGCATGGTCACGCGCGAGTGGACCGCCATCCACCGCAAGCACCACGCCAAGTGCGAAACCGAGGACGATCCGCACAGCCCGCAGACCCGCGGCATCCGCAAGGTGCTGCTGGAAGGTGCAGAGCTGTATCGTGCCGAGGCCAAGAACAAGGAAACCATCGCCAAGTTCAGCCATGGCTGCCCCAATGACTGGATCGAGCGCAACCTGTACTCGCGCTTCACCTGGCAGGGCGTCGGCCTGATGCTGATCATCGACCTGGCGCTGTTTGGGGTGATCGGCATGACCGTGTGGGCGGTGCAGATGCTGTGGATCCCGATCCATGCCGCCGGCATCATCAATGGCCTGGGCCACTGGTGGGGCTACCGCAACTACGATTGCGAGGACGCATCGACCAACGTGTCGCCGTGGGGCCTGATCATCGGCGGCGAAGAGCTGCACAACAACCACCACACCTACCCGACCTCGGCCAAGTTCTCGATCAAGTGGTATGAGTTCGACGTGGGCTGGGGCTATATCCGCGCGATGCAGGCGGTGGGCCTGGCCAAGGTCAAGAAGATCCCGCCCAAGGCGCGCCTGGTGGAAGCCCGTCCGGTCGACCACAACACGCTGGAAGCCATCATCGCCAACCGCTATGACGTGATGGCGCGCTACGCCAAGGCCGTCAAGGGCGCGTTCCGCCAGGAACTGGAAAAGCTCAAGGAAGGCCGCGTCGCCGAGTACCGCAGCTTCAAGCCCGCCAGCAAGTGGTTCCACCGCGAAGAAACCAAGCTGGCCGCGCAGCAGCGCGAGCAGCTGGCGAGCATCGTCGAGCAGAACAAGGCGCTGCAGACCTTCGTTGAAATGCGCCGTGAACTGGCCGCCATCTGGGGCCGTTCCAACCTGACGCGCGAGCAGCTGCTGCAGCAGCTGCAGGCCTGGTGCCACCGTGCCGAGGCCAGCGGTATCCAGGCGTTGCACGATTTCTCGCTGCGCCTGCGCCGCTACGCCTGATACAATTCGGCCGCGCCGTATGGTTTGACAAAGCCCCGCCCATGGCGGGGCTTTTGTTTTAGATAAACTCCCCCATGTTCTGGCCGGCCGCACCCTGTTGGCGGAGGTCTAGAGGAGTACCCGGAGATGACCCCACAATCGATCAAGACCGTCGAGTTCGAGAAGCCGAACCTGGCGGGTGCCCAAAACGCCGCTGGCGCCAGCTGCGTGGCCCATGCCTGGGCCAAGGTGCCGCCGGTGCTGTCGCCCGATGAGCGGCAGTCGCTGAAAGCGCGTATCCGCCGCTTGCTGAAGGAGCGCAATGCGGTGCTGGTGGCGCATTACTACGTCGACGCCGACCTGCAGGACCTCGCCGAGGAAACCGGCGGCTGCGTCTCCGACTCCCTCGAAATGGCCCGCTTCGGCCGCGACCACGAAGCCAGGACGCTGGTGGTGGCCGGCGTGCGCTTCATGGGCGAGACCGCCAAGATCCTCAGCCCCGAGAAGACCGTGCTGATGCCGGACCTGGACGCGACCTGCTCGCTCGACCTGGGCTGTCCGGCCGACGAGTTCGCCGCCTTCTGCGATGCGCACCCCGACCGCACCGTGGTGGTCTATGCCAACACCAGCGCCGCGGTGAAGGCGCGCGCGGACTGGATGGTGACCTCCAGCATCGGGCTGAAGATCGTCGAGCACCTGCACGCGCAGGGCAAGAAGATCCTGTGGGCACCGGACAAGCACCTGGGCAGCTATATCCAGAAGCAGACCGGCGCCGACATGCTGCTGTGGCAGGGCTCTTGCCTGGTGCACGACGAGTTCAAGGGCATCGAGCTGGACCTGCTGCGCCGCGAATTCCCCAACGCCAAGATCCTGGTGCATCCGGAATCGCCGGAGAACGTGGTGGCGCAGGCCGACGTGGTCGGCTCCACCTCGCAGCTGATCGAGGCCGCGCAGAAGCTGGACGCAACCGAG
Source organism: Cupriavidus taiwanensis (assembly GCF_900250075.1). NCBI lineage: Bacteria > Pseudomonadati > Pseudomonadota > Betaproteobacteria > Burkholderiales > Burkholderiaceae > Cupriavidus > Cupriavidus taiwanensis. The sequence continues at coordinate 3,041,654 of NZ_LT977070.1, read as the reverse complement.
TTCATCGTCGCCACCGACAACGGCATCCTGCACAAGATGCGCATGGCCGCGCCCGGCAAGCACTTCATCGAGGCGCCGACCGCCGGCAACAGCGCGACCTGCAAGAGCTGCGCGCACTGCCCATGGATGGCGATGAACGCGCTGACCAACCTGGCCGAGGTGCTGGAGACTGGCCGCAACGAGATCCATGTCGATCCCGTGATCGGCCGCCAGGCCGTAACCTGCATCAACCGCATGCTGGATTTCGCTGCCGCGCAGAAGCGCAATGTACGTCCGTCCGCCGACCTCGCCAACGAGCAGGCGCTGTTCCAGGGGATCGGCCCGGCATGAGCGTGAATCCGGTTTTCGATAGCTATGGCCCGGCGCTGCAGGCAGCGCTGCAGGCCAATGTAGAGGCCGCGATCGCCGAGGATGTCGGCAGCGGCGACCTGACCGGCCTGCTGGTGCCGGCGGACAAGACCGCGCACGCGCGCGTGATCGTGCGCGAGTCGGCGGTGCTGTGCGGCCAGCCATGGTTCGACGCGTGCATGCGCGCGGTCGACCCGGCGCTGGAAGTGCGCTGGCTGCAGCAGGAAGGCGACCGCATGGCACCAGACTCGGTGGTCTGCGAGATCACGGGCCCGGCGCGCTCGCTGCTGACCGCCGAACGCCCGTCGCTGAATTTCCTTCAGTTGCTGTCCGGCGTGGCCACCGTGACGCGCCGCTACGCCGACCTGATCGCCGGCACCCGTGCACGCGTGCTCGATACTCGCAAGACACTGCCCGGGCTGCGCCTGGCGCAGAAGTACGCGGTACGCATCGGCGGCGGCGCGAACCAGCGCCTCGCGCTGTATGACGGCATCCTGATCAAGGAAAACCATATCGCCGCGGCCGGCAGCATCGGCGCGGCGATGCGGGCGGCGCTGGCGCTCGATACGCAGGCGTCGGTGCAGATCGAGGTCGAGAGCCTGGCCGAACTGGAGGAAGCGCTGGCGGCCGGTGCCACGTCGGTGCTGATCGACAACTTCACCGTGCCGATGATGCAGGACGCCGTGAAGATCAACCAGGGCAGGGCGCTGCTGGAGGTTTCGGGTGGCGTCAATGCCGACACCATCCGCACCTTTGCCGAGACCGGCGTCGACCGGATCTCGGTGGGCGCGCTGACCAAGGACGTGCGCGCGACGGATTACTCGCTGCGGATCATCGGCTGAGGGTTGTTCCGGCCAAATGAATAACGGGGTGGGCCATGCGGCGCCACCCCGTTTTGCTTGGCAAACGCGTCGTCAACGCTTGCGGCCGGCAGGCGGCTGCATCACCGTCGGCAGAGCCTTCGGCAATGAATCAGGATAGTCCCGGCTGAAATGCAGTCCGCGGCTTTCATGCCGCGAATAGGCGCTGTCCACGATCAGCGAAGCCACTTCGACCAGGTTGCGCAGTTCCAGCAGGTCGGTGGTGACGCGGAAATTGGCGTAGTACTCGGCAATCTCCTCGCGCAGCAGCACGATGCGGTGCTGCGCGCGTTCCAGGCGCTTGCTGGTGCGCACGATGCCGACGTAGTTCCACATCATGCGGCGCAGCTCGTCCCAGTTGTGCGACACCACGACTTCTTCGTCGGCATCGGAAACACGGCTCTCGTCCCACGCCGGCAGCGCGATATTGGGCGCGCCGGCCTTGTCCTGCGAGGCGATGTCTGCGGCGGCGGCGCGGCCGATCACCATGCATTCGAGCAGCGAGTTCGAAGCCAGCCGATTGGCGCCATGCAGGCCGGTGCAGGCGGTCTCGCCCACGGCGTAGAGACCGCCGATATCGGTGCGGCCCATGGTGTCCGTCACCACGCCGCCGCAGGTGTAGTGCGCGGCCGGCACCACCGGAATCGGCTCGCGCGTGATGTCGATGCCCAGTTCCAGGCAGCGCGCATGGATGGTCGGGAAGTGTTCCTTCAGGAAGGCCTCGGGCTGGTGCGTGATATCGAGATAGACGCAGTCCAGCCCGCGCTTCTTCATTTCGAAGTCGATCGCGCGCGCCACCACGTCGCGCGGCGCCAGTTCGGCGCGTTCGTCGTGTTCGGGCATGAAGCGCGTGCCGTCGGGCAGCTTGAGCAGGCCACCTTCGCCGCGCACCGCTTCGGAGATCAGGAAAGACTTGGCGTAGGGGTGGTACAGGCAAGTGGGGTGGAACTGGATGAATTCCATGTTCGACACCCGGCAGCCCGCGCGCCAGGCCATGGCGATGCCGTCGCCGGTGGCCGTGTCCGGATTGGTGGTGTAGAGGTAGACCTTGCCCGCACCGCCAGCGGCCAGCACGGTGTGCGTGGCGGTGATGGTGTGCACTGCGCCAGTGCGGTCGTCCAGCACGTAGAGGCCGTAGCAGCGGTTGCCCGGCAGCCCCATCTTGCGCGACGTGATCAGGTCGATCGCGAAGTGGTCTTCCAGGATGGTGATGTTCGGGTGCTGCGTGGCCTGCTGCAGCAGCGTGCTGACCACCGCATGGCCGGTGGCGTCGGCGGCGTGGATGATGCGCCGGCGGCTATGGCCGCCTTCGCGGGTCAGGTGGAAGCCCAGCTCGGCCTGCGCGTCGCGGGTGAAGGGCACGCCCCGGTCGATCAGCCACTGGATGGCCTCGCGCCCATGCTCCACGATAAAGCGCGTGGCCTCTTCATCGCATAGCCCTGCACCGGCAACGAGCGTGTCCTGGGTGTGTTCGTCGTGGCTGTCGCCGGAGTCCAGCACCGCCGCGATGCCGCCTTGCGCCCAGTCGCTGGCGCCCTGGGTCATGGCGCGCTTGCTGAGGATGGCCACCCGGTGGGTTTCGGCCAGTTGCAATGCGACCGTAAGGCCGGCCAGGCCGCTGCCGACGATGGCGACGTCGAAATTCATGGTGCAAGGAGAGCGCGGGCAGGGCGCTTGGCAGATTGGGGGAAACGGCAAAGTCTACACCCGGCGCGCCATCCCGTGCATCAGTACGCAGCGCCGATGCGCCATCGATGGGCAACAAAAAGCCCCGCGGCAGGGCGGGGCTTTCTGGCGGGATACCGGATCAATTACTTGATCTTGGTTTCCTTGTAAGCGACGTGCTTGCGGGCGACGGGATCGAACTTCATGATCTCCATCTTTTCCGGCATGGTGCGCTTGTTCTTGGTGGTGGTGTAGAAGTGACCGGTACCTGCGGTCGATTCCAGCTTGATCTTGTCGCGGCCGCCCTTGCTTGCCATGATGTACTCCTAATTAGACTTCGCCGCGTGCGCGCAGGTCGGCGAGCACGGAGTCGATGCCTTTCTTGTCGATCAGGCGCAGGCCGGCGTTCGAGACGCGCAGGCTCACCCAGCGGTTTTCGGATTCAACGAAGAAACGACGATTCTGCAGGTTGGGCAGAAAACGGCGCTTGGTCTTGTTGTTTGCGTGGGAAACGTTGTTGCCGACCATCGGCGCTTTCCCGGTCACTTGACAGACGCGTGCCATGAAGCACTCCTAAATCTTCTATTCGTGGACAATGTTCGCAACAGATCAACAAAAGGCGCGCGGGCCCGGACTGCAGCGGTTGAGACTTCAGCAAAACGGGCATTATAGACCGGATTCCTCCAGCGGATCAATGCTTTCTGCGCTCCGGCCCCGGCAGTGTTGCAGCCCTGCTCCTCTGGTGTCGTAGCCGTCACAGCCCTGGCAGGCGCTCGCAGGATTCCGCCAGCGAGCGGATTTCGTGCCCCGCGACGATGAAATGGTCCAGCAGCCGCACGTCGATCAGGTCGAGCGTGCGCGCCAGCTCGCGCGTCAGGTGGATATCGCTCTGGCTGGGGGCCGTGGTGCCGCGCGGATGGTTGTGGGCGACGATGATGCCGGCCGCGTTATGCGTCAGGGCCTGGCGCGCCACCTCGCGTGGATAGACCGAGGTCCGCGTCAGCGTGCCGCGGAACTGCTCTTCGCTGGCCACCATGCGGTTGCCGGGATCCAGGAACAGGCACATGAAAACTTCATGCTGCAGCGGTGCGAGGGTCAGGCGCAGGTAGCTGCGCACCGAATCCGGAGAGTCGAAGCCGGCCGGCAGCCGCAGCGACTCGGCCAGCGCGCGTCGCGCCAGCTCGGGGATGGCCTGCAACTGGGCGAACTTGGTCGTGCCCATGCCGCGCACGCCGGCGAGCGCCTCGCCCTCGGCCGCAAACAGCGCGGTCAGCGAGCCGAAGCGGTGCAGCAGCTCGCGTGCCAGGTCCACGGCACTTTTGCCGGCGGCGCCCACGCGCAGCAGGACGGCCAGCAGCTCGGCATCAGACAGGGCGGCAGCGCCGCTTTCCAGCAGTTTCTCGCGGGGCCGCTCGCAGGCGGGCCATTTGGCAATGGTCATGGGCATCCAGAGTAGTCGCGTCGGGAACAGGGCCTGAGGCGCTGGGGCGGCGGGCCAGGGGCCAGTCGAATACAATACGGGTTGTTCCCTGGTTGATCACCCATGAATTTGCAAACTTTCGCGTCGGAAGCCGACGGCGGCACGGCTGGCCGCAAGACTGTCCAGGCCGACTCCTTCCTGACCCTGCACTACAGCATCGCGCTCGAGAACGGCACCGAGGTCGTCAGCACGTTCGAGGAAAAGCCCGCGACGCTGCTGCTGGGCCAGGGCCAGTTCGCGCCGACGCTCGAGCAGGCGCTGCTGGGCATGCCCGAAGGCGAGCGCATGACCTATCGCCTGGCGCCCGAGCAGGCCTTCGGCCCGCGCAACGCCGAACTGCTGCAGTGGGTGTCGCTGGCCACGCTGCGCGAGAACAGTTCGTTCGAAGAGGACTACAGCCCGGGTGACCTGGTCGAGTTCAACGCGCCCGGCGGCGGCAAGTACGCCGGCGTGCTCAAGGAAATCGGCGAGACCGCCGCGTTGTTCGACTTCAACCATCCGCTGGCTGGGCAGACCATCCTGTTCGACGTGCAGCTGATCGGCATTCTCTGAACGTCGCCACGCCGAACCTGTCCGGATACCGCAGCATGCCCGACCTGACCCCCGCCCCCGACGCAGAAATCCTGATGGCCCAGCCGCGCGGCTTCTGTGCCGGCGTGGACCGCGCCATCGAGATCGTCGAGCGCGCGCTCGAGCGCTTCGGCGCGCCCATCTACGTTCGCCATGAAATCGTCCACAACGCGTATGTGGTGGCCGACCTGCGCCGCAAGGGCGCGGTGTTCGTGGGCGAACTCGACGAGGTGCCCGCCGGCGCCACCGTCATCTTCAGCGCCCACGGCGTGTCGCGCGAAGTGCGCGAAGACGCGGCCCGGCGCGGCCTGCACGTCTTCGATGCAACCTGCCCGCTGGTGACCAAGGTGCATGTCGAAGTCAGCAAGCTGCGCGCGCAGGGCTGCGAGATCGTGATGATCGGCCATCGCGGCCATCCCGAGGTCGAAGGCACCATGGGCCAGGCCAACGGCGGCATGGTGCTGGTCGAGTCGGTCGCCGATGTCGCGGCGCTGCAGATCGCCGATCCGTCGCGGCTGGCCTACGTCACCCAGACCACGCTGTCGGTGGACGAGACCCGCGAGATCGTGGCCGCGCTCAAGGCCCGCTTCCCCGAGATCCGCGAGCCCAAGAAGCAGGACATCTGCTATGCCACGCAGAACCGCCAGGACGCGGTGAAGTTCATGGCGCCGCAGGTGGAGGTGGTGATCGTGGTCGGCAGTCCCAACAGCTCCAACTCGAACCGCCTGCGCGAGCTGGCCGAGCGCCTGGGCGTGCCGGCCTATATGGTGGACGCGCCCGAGCAGGTGCGGCCCGAGTGGGTCGCCGGCAAGCGCCGCATCGGCCTGACCGCCGGGGCCTCGGCGCCGGAAGCGCTGGCCCAGTCCATCGTCGAGCGCCTGCGCGAACTCGGTGCGCGCCAGGTGCGTCCGCTCGACGGCATCGAGGAAAACATGGCGTTCCCGCTGCCGCGCGGGCTGCTGCCCACCAGCGCAGCCGCCTGAGTATGGCGCGGGCATGCCCGCCTGAATGCCTGGCCTGATAAAGGGCGCCGCGGTTGCGGCGCCTTTTTTGTTTCTGCCCTGTGCCGGACCGGGAATAATGCCCGCTGCTGGTGCCTGGGGTGCCCGCCATTCGTGCCTGGCGCTAATCAGGGTAATCCCCGAAGCTGGGGTTTTCCCTATTATGGTGCGGCGCTACATTCTGCACATTAGAGAGAAGCACCAGACTATGTAAATGAAACGCCTAATTAATAATGGTGCATTATAGGTGGTGCCGGCGCTGCTTCCTTGCCGCCTGGGGCGCCGCAGGCACGGTTCTTGTAAGAAGGAGGGGCGGCCGCGTCATGTGAGCGGGAATTGCCGCAATCTGTGCATTGGGGAAATTCCCTAGCTCAAATGCGCGGTAAATGGTCAAGGATGTTGCGTCGCGTATTGCATCGACTAAGAAAGGGGATACAATGCGCGCGTTTCAAATTGAAACTAAACAACGGCGGTCCAGGGAAACGTCCGGGAGGCGTTGCAAATCCCTGTTTTTGTGAATCCTAGGAGATCACTCATGCAAATCACGTTTGCCAAGATTCTGCCGATCGCGGCCGCAGTGGCGCTGGTCGCAGCTTGCGGCAAGAAGGAAGACAAGCCGGCGGATCCGGCCTCTTCGGCGCCGGCAGCCGCGGCTCCCGCAGCGCCTGCGGCCGGTGGTGGCGAGGTCGTCGTCAAGATCGGCCACGCGGCCCCGCTGACCGGCGGCATCGCGCACCTTGGCAAGGACAACGAAAACGGCGCCCGCCTGGCCGTGGAAGAAGTCAACAAGTCCGGCCCGGAAGTCGGTGGCAAGAAGGTCAAGCTGGAACTGGTCGGTGAAGACGATGCCGGCGATCCCAAGACCGGCACCGCCGTGGCGCAAAAGCTCGTCGACGCCAAGGTGGCGGCCGTGGTCGGCCACCTGAACTCGGGCGTGTCGATCCCTGCGTCCAAGATCTACAGCGACGCCGGCATCGTGCAGATCTCGCCGTCGTCGACCAACCCGGACTACACCAAGCAGGGCTTCAAGACCACCTACCGCGTGGTCGCCACCGATGCCCAGCAGGGCCCGGCGCTGGCCAACTATGCCGCCAAGACCCTGAATGCCAAGAGCGTGGCGATCGTCGACGATGCCACCGCCTACGGCAAGGGCCTGGCCGACGAGTTCGAGAAGACCGCCAAGGCGGCCGGCGTGAACGTGGTGGCGCGTGAAGCCACCAACGACAAGGCCACCGACTTCAAGGCCATCCTGACCAAGATCAAGGGCAAGAAGCCGGACGTGATCATGTACGGCGGCATGGACGCCACCGGCGGCCCGTTCGCCAAGCAGGCACGTGAACTGGGCATCCCCGCCAAGATCGTCGGCGGCGACGGTGTCTGTACCGACAAGGTGGCCGAACTGGCCGGCGAGGCCGTGACCAACATCATCTGCTCCGAGGCAGGCCTGGCCCTGTCGCGCATGGAGAAGGGCGCGGATTTCGACAAGCGCTACCAGGCCCGCTTCAACGCGCCGGTGCAGATCTACGCGCCGTTCACGTATGACGCCGTGATGGTTATCGTCGATGCCATGAAGCGCGCCAACTCGACCGAACCGGCTGCCATCCTGGCCGAAATGCCCAAGACCAACTACAAGGGCGTGATCGGCAACATCGCCTTTGACGAGAAGGGCGACATGAAGGAAGGCACCATCACGCTGTACGAGTACAAGGACAAGAAGAAGTCCGTCCTCGACGTCGTGAAGATGTAATCTGGGCTTACCGGCCCATCCGAACGGCACCGTGAGTATTTTGCGGTGCCGTTCTTTTTAGCCTCGCCTAATGTAGAAGCATCCTTACCATGGATGGAGCAGGGCAGGCCGCTCACCAGCAAAGCAACCACCGCAACGTTACCCATCACACACCAGGGTCCCCCCGGCATCCACACCATGCCGTAAGGTCAGGGACTGAAGCAGGAGTTTTCATGGATATCTTTATCCAGCAGATCGTGAACGGTCTGGTGCTTGGCAGCATTTATGCGCTGATCGCACTGGGCTACACCATGGTCTACGGCATTCTCGGCATCATCAACTTCGCCCACGGCGACGTGCTGATGATCGGCGCGCTGACCGCCCTGTCAGCCATCCTCGGATTGCAGAAGTTCGCCCCCGGCCTGCCGGAATGGCTGACGCTGGTGATCGCCACGCTGGTCGCCATGCCGGTCTGCGCGATCCTGTCCTATTCGATCGAGCGGGTCGCCTACCGGCCCTTGCGCAATGCGCCACGGCTGGCCCCGCTGATCACCGCGATCGGGGTTTCCATCATCCTGCAGACGGCGGGCATGCTGATCTGGTCGCGCAACCCGCTGACCTTCCCGCAGCTGCTGCCCTCGGAACCCATCGACATCGGCGCCACCGGCGCCACCATCACCGGCAAGGAGATGGTCATCATCGGCATGGCCGTGATGGTAATGTCGGGCCTGCTGGCCCTGGTCAACCGCACCAAGCTCGGCCGCGCCATGCGCGCCACCGCCGAGAACCAGAAGGTGGCCGGCCTGATGGGCGTGAACCCCAATTTCGTCATTTCCGCCACCTTCATGATCGGCGCCACGCTGGCCGCGCTGGCCGGCGTGATGATGGCCACCAACTACGGCAACGCCCACTTCTACATGGGCTTCATTCCCGGCCTGAAGGCGTTTACCGCCGCGGTGCTGGGCGGCATCGGCAACCTCGCGGGCGCCATGGTCGGCGGCATGCTGCTGGGCCTGATCGAGGCGCTCGGCGCCGGCTATATCGGCGACCTGACCAATGGCGTGTTCGGCTCGAACTACCAGGACGTCTTTGCCTTCATCGTACTGATCACCGTGCTCGTCTTCCGTCCGTCCGGCATCATGGGCGAACGCGTGGCGGATCGCGCCTGAGGAGAGCGAATCCATGAATACCCCGATTCCATCCACGGCCGCAGTCGCGGCGCCGACCAAGGTGCCGGCCAAGACCCTGGCCGCACTGATTGGCTTCCTGGTGGTGGCGCTGTGCGCACCGTTCATCGTCCAGACCCTGGGCGGCAACTACTGGGTCCGCGTGCTGGACTTTGCGCTGCTGTACATCATGCTGGCGCTGGGCCTGAACATCGTGGTCGGCTTTGCCGGCCTGCTCGACCTGGGCTATATCGCGTTCTACGCGGTGGGCGCCTACATGATGGCGCTGCTCGGCTCGCCGCACCTGGCGAACCAGTTCGAGTGGATCCAGCAGCTGTTCCCGACTGGCATCCATCTGTCGATGTGGTTCGTGCTGCCACTGGCGATCCTGGTGGCCGCCACTTTCGGCGTGCTGCTGGGCGCGCCGACACTCAAGCTGCGCGGCGACTACCTGGCCATCGTCACGCTGGGCTTCGGCGAGATCATCCGTATCTTCATGAACAACCTGGACCGCCCGGTGAACATCACCAACGGTCCCAAGGGCATCACCGCGGTCGACCCCGTGCATATCTTCGGCTTCGATTTCTCGAAGTCGCACGAGATCTTCGGGCTCAAGTTCTCGCCGGTGTTCATGTACTACTACCTGCTGGTGTTCCTGGTCATCGTGATCGTGTTCGTGTGCCTGCGCCTGCAGACCTCGCGCATCGGCCGCGCCTGGGTTGCCATCCGCGAAGACGAGATCGCCGCCAAGGCGATGGGCATCAACACCCGCAACATCAAGCTGCTGGCGTTCGCCATGGGCGCGTCGTTCGGCGGCGCCTCGGGCGCGGTGTTCGGCGCGTTCCAGGGCTTCGTCTCGCCGGAGTCGTTCACGCTGTGGGAATCGATCTACGTGCTGGCGATCGTGGTGCTGGGCGGCATGGGCCATATCCCGGGCGTGATCCTGGGCGGCGTGCTGCTGGTGGGCTTCCAGGAACTGCTGCGCGTGGTCGCAGAGCCGATCCAGACCGGTGTGTTCGGCCACGTGATCGTCGATGCCGAGGTGCTGCGCCAGCTGCTGTTCGGCCTGGCCCTGGTCGGCGTGATGCTGTACCGCCCGGCCGGCATCTGGCCGTCGCCGCGCAAGGAAGACCGCCCGGTGGTGCGCCGCGCGGGCAGCGTGGGCCGTTTCTGACCAGGAGGACAACATGAGCAACAACGATTTCCTCCTGTCGGTACAGGGGGTCAACAAGCGTTTCGGCGGCCTGCAGGCCCTGTCCGACGTGGGCCTGCAGATCAAGCCGGGCGAGATCTACGGGCTGATCGGCCCCAACGGCGCCGGCAAGACCACGTTCTTCAACGTGATCACCGGCCTCTACACGCCGGATTCGGGCGAGTTCGTGCTGGGCGGCAAGCCCTACCAGCCGACCGCCGTGCATGAAGTGGCCAAGGCCGGCATTGCGCGCACGTTCCAGAACATCCGCCTGTTCGGCGACATGACCGCGCTCGAGAACGTGATGGTCGGCCGCCACGTGCGCTCCAAGGCCGGCGTGTTCGGCGCGATCTTCCGCCCGCCCTCGGTGCGGCGCGAAGAAGAGGGCATCGAAGACATGGCGCATGACCTGCTCGACTATGTCGGCATCGGCAAGTACGCCAACTTCACCGCGCGCAACCTGTCGTACGGCCACCAGCGCCGGCTCGAGATCGCGCGCGCGCTGGCCACCGAGCCCAAGCTGCTGGCGCTGGACGAGCCCGCCGCCGGCATGAACGCGACCGAGAAGGTTGAGCTGCGCGGCCTGCTCGACAAGATCAAGAACGATGGCAAGACCATCCTGCTGATCGAGCACGACGTGAAGCTGGTGATGGGCCTGTGCAACCGCCTGACGGTGCTGGACTACGGCAAGGTGATTGCCCAGGGCCTGCCGCACGAGGTGCAGAACAACCCCGCGGTGATCGAGGCCTACCTCGGCACCTCGGCGCACTGATGGCGGGAGCGGACGTAATGAATCAGCCTGCAATGAAACAGACAGTACTGAAGATCTCCGGCCTGAAGGTTGCCTATGGCGGCATCCAGGCCGTCAAGGGCATCGACCTGGAAATCCGCGACGGCGAGCTGGTCACGCTGATCGGCGCCAACGGCGCCGGCAAGACCACCACCATGAAGGCCATCACCGGCCTGCAGGGCTGGGCCGGCGGCGACGTGGAATACATGGGCAAGTCGATCAAGGGCGTGCCCAGCTACGCGCTGCTCAAGCAGGGCCTGGCGATGGTGCCGGAAGGCCGCGGCGTGTTCGCGCGCATGACCATCACCGAGAACCTGCAGATGGGCGCCTACACGCGCAACGACGAAGCCGGCATCAAGGCCGACGTCGAGCGCATGTTCGGCATCTTCCCGCGCCTGAAGGAGCGCGCCAACCAGCTGGCGGGCACCATGTCGGGCGGCGAGCAGCAGATGCTGGCGATGGCGCGCGCGCTGATGAGCCAGCCCAAGGTGCTGCTGCTGGACGAGCCGTCGATGGGCCTGTCGCCGATCATGGTGGAGAAGATCTTCGAGGTCGTGCGCGACATCTCGGCGCAGGGCGTGACCGTGCTGCTGGTCGAGCAGAACGCGCGCCTGGCGCTGCAGGCCGCGCACCGCGGCTACGTGATGGAATCCGGCCTGATCACCATGAGCGGTGATGCCAGCCAGATGCTGGACGATCCCAAGGTGCGGGCCGCCTATCTGGGCGAGTAAGCGGCGCGCCGCCGCCCCGGCTCCGACACCCCGCTGCCGCAAGAGGGGTGAGGGAGAGGGCGGGCGCCCGCAGGCGCAAGGCCTTTCCCCTTGCCGCGGGGCCCCGCGCGGACCGGCTCGGCCGGTGTGCGCGGGTTCTGCGGTGCTGGCCCTCTCCCTCACTCCTCTGCGGCGCCGTCCCGGCTGCAAAGCAAAAAGCCTCGCGTAATGCGAGGCTTTTTTTGTCTGCAGCTACCTGGAGGATCAGGCCAGCTTCTTCAGCAGCGTGCGCAGCATGCCGATCATCTGGTCGATCTCTTCGCGCGTGACGTTCAGCGCCGGCATGAAGCGCAGCAGGTTGGCGCGCGGCGCGTTCAGCAGCAGGCCCTGCGGGGCCATGTCGCGCGCTTCCTCCACCAGTTGCGGGCCGATGTCCTTGCCCAGCAGCAGCGCGCGCAGCAGTCCCTCGCCGCGTTCGCCGCCCAGGCCGAACTCGGCCGACAGCGCCAGCAGCTGCTCCTTCAGGTAGTCGCCCTTGGCCTTGACCTCGTCCAGGAAGCCGGGCGCGGTCAGCTGCTCGATCACGGCGCTGCCGACCGCGGTCATCAGCGGGTTGCCGTTGTAGGTGCCGCCCTGGTCGCCGGCCTCGAAGCTGGCGACCTCGGCCTTGCACAGCAGCGCCGACAGCGGCACGCCGCCGCCGATGCCCTTGCCCAGCGTCATGATGTCCGGCTCGACGCCCGCCAGCTCATAGGCGAACAGCGTGCCGCAGCGGCCGCAGCCGGCCTGCACTTCATCGACGATCAGCAGCAGCTTGTGCTTGTCGGCGAGCGCGCGCAGGCCCTGCATGAATTCGCGCGTGGCGGGGATCACGCCGCCTTCGCCCTGCACCGGCTCCAGCATGATGCCGACGGTCTTGTCGGTGATCAGCTGCTCGACCGAGGCCAGGTCGTTCAGTTCGGCGCGGGGGAAGCCCGGCACCTGCGGCGCGAAGATGGTGTCCCAGCCGGCCTTGCCCGACGCGCTCATGGTGGCGAGCGTGCGGCCATGGAAGCTGTGGTCCATGGTGATGATCTCGAAGGCGCCATCCTTGTGCTTGCGGCCCCATTTGCGCGCCAGCTTGATCGCGCCTTCGTTGGCCTCGGCGCCGCTGTTGGCGAAGAAGACCTTGTCGAAGCAGCTGTGGTCGGTCAGCTGCTTGGCCAGCTTCAGCATCGGCTCGTTGTAGAAGGCCGGGCTCGGGTTGATCAGCTTGTGCGACTGGGCCACCAGCGCGTCGATCATGCCCTGGTTGGAATGGCCCAGGCAGTTCACCGCCCAGCCCTGCACGAAGTCGAGGTAGCGCTTGCCGTTGTGATCCGTCAGCCAGGAGCCCTTGCCTTCGGTGAACACGAGTTCGGGGCGGTTGGTGATGTACATCAGGGATTGGACGGGATACTCAGCAAAAGCCATGGCGGACTCCAGGGGTCGGCGTGTAACGATGGACGGACGGGCGCGCAAGACGCAACCAAAACAAAAAGCCACGGGGGTTGCCCGTGGCTCGTTGACATGAACAGACGCAGTCGACGGTCAGCCGCGCGGCACCCCAGCGGGGAGCGACGTACGGAAGCTGCGGCGTCGGTTGAAGGTCGTGTGCATGCGGGCAAATATAAGGCGCACGGGCCCGGGTGTCAAAACCAATTTTGGCGAGCCCGGGCATTGTTGCGCTGGCGGAACGGCGCGCGGGCGGCCCTCAGGCCGCCGGCGGGGCCGCGTGCAGGTCGGCCTCGGAGGTGAACGAGTCGGCGAAGAACGCGTCTTCGTGCAGCTTGCACTGGCGGGTGAAGTCGCCGCGCGCGGCGTTGATCATCACCGGCGCGCCGCAGGCGTAGACCTCGTGGCCCGACAGGTCGGGGAAGTCGGCCATCACCGCCTGGTGGACGAAGCCGGTGCGGCCCTGCCAGTTGTCTTCCGGCAGCGCGTCGGAGACCACCGGCACGTAGCTGAAGCTGGGCAGGTCGCGCGCCCACTGCTCGGCCAGCGCATGCATGTACAGGTCCTTGGGCCGGCGGCCGCCCCAGTACAGCGTCATCGGACGCTGGATGCCGGTGTAGGCGGCATGCTCGACGATGGCCTTGATGGGAGCGAAGCCGGTGCCGGAAGCCAGCAGGATGATCGGCGCGTCCGATTCCTCGCGCAGGAAGAAGCTGCCCAGCGGGCCCTCGAAGCGCAGGATGTCGCGCTCCTTCATCGCCGGCTGGCCTTCCTTCGCGCCGAACACGTAGTCGGTGAAGGCGCCGCCCGGCATATGGCGGATATGCAGTTCGATCGGGCCGTCCTCGTGCGGCGGCGTGGCGATCGAATAGCTGCGGCGCTTGCCGTCGCGCAGCAGAAATTCGACGTATTGCCCGGCCAGGTACTGCATGCGCTCGGTTGCCGGCAGCTGCAGCTTGATCGCGATCACGTCGTCGGCCAGGCGTTCCAGCGAGGTCACGCGGCACGGCACCTTCTTGATCGGGATGTCGCCGGCGCCGTGGACTTCGCGGCATTCGATGGTGATGTCCGAGGTCGCATTGGCGCAGCAGAACAGCGCGCGGCCCTCGGTTTTTTCCTGCGCGGTCAGCGCCGACGGGGCATGGTCGCCCTGCACGATGCTGCCTTCGAGCACGCGGCCCTTGCACGACCCGCAGGCGCCGTTCTTGCAGCCGTAGGGCAGCCCGATGCTGTGGCGCAGGGCCGCGCCGAGGATGGTTTCGTCCGCGGCCACTTCAAACTTGTGGCCGCTGGGCATGACGGTTACTTGATAAGCCATAATCGGTCTATGAGCCAAATTCTGTCGAAGCTGCAGGCCCCGCGCCTTTCACAACCGCCGCAACTGCCGGCGCCATCGCGCCGGCTGGGCCGCCCGCGCCTGCTGATCGTCGGCTGCGGGGATGTGGGGACGCGCTGCCTGCGAATCCTGTCGTCGCGCATGCGTGTCTTCGCCGTGACCTCGCAGCCGGCACGCCGCGCCGAACTGCGCGCCGCCGGCTCTGTGCCGCTGGTGGCGGACCTGGACCGGCCGGCCACGCTGGCACGGCTGCGCGGGCTGGCCACGCGGGTGCTGGACCTGGCGCCGCCACCCGGGCAGGGCGAAGGCGATCCGCGCACGCGTGCGCTGCTCGCCGCATTGCGCCGGACGGCATGGCGCCGGACTACGGGGCGCCGCGCCAGGACGGCTGCCGGCATGCTGCCCGGCGAGCCCGCCATTCTACCCGACCGTCCCCGGCCCCGCGCTACGTTTGTCTACGCCAGTACTACCGGCGTCTACGGCGACCGCCAGGGCGCGCGCGTGGCCGAATTCCATGCGGTGCGGCCGCAGACCGCCCGCGCGCGCCGCCGCGTCGCCGCCGAGCAGGCGGTGCGCGCCTTCGGCCGCGACGCCGGCTGGCGCGCCAGCGTGGTGCGCATCCCCGGCATCTACGCCGAGGATCGCCTGCCGCTCGCGCGGCTCAAGCGCGGCACGCCGGCGCTGGTGCCGCAGGACGACGTCTACACCAGCCACATCCATGCCGACGACCTCGCCCGCATCATGGTGGCGGCGCTGTTCCGCGGCCGCCCGCAGCGCGTTGTCCACGCCAGCGACGATACCGAGCTGCGCATGGCCGACTACTTCGACCTCGTGGCCGAGCGCCGCGGTTTGCCGCGGCCGCCGCGCATCACGCGCGGCGAGGCGCTGCAGGTGATCGACAAGACCCTGCTGAGCTTCATGAGCGAGTCGCGCCGGCTCGACAACCGGCGGCTCAAGCGCGAACTGCGCCTGCGGCTGCGCTATCCCACCGTCGCCGACTTCTTCGGCGCCTGATACCTCCACCCGGCTCCTCGTGCCGCTGGCACGAGGCTTGCTACCCCACAGCGTCGTCTCGATCCTGTCTATACAGCAACACTTTCCACGCGCCTGACTGGTGCCGGCACTTGCGGCCGGATCCAGGACGGTGCAGCGCCTGGTTGCGGGTTCCGCGCCAGAATGCGCTTTTTAAGGCGATTATCCGCCTGGTTGCTTGGTGGAAGCCCTACGTTGACTTGTATATACAGGCATTGTTTAATGCCCGAAAACGAGCACGGCCACACGCATGGCCTGCCGTCGACGGACACACCAAAGGAGCGTACAGATGAGGAATCCAAGCAGGTTTCGCGGTCGGGTGGCAGGGCAGGTGGCGGTGCTGGCTGCGGCCCTGGCAGCCGGCGCGGCGCAGGCGCAGAACACGCCGGTGACGCTGGGCATGAGCGGCTGGACCGGTTTTGCGCCGCTGACGCTGGCCGACAAGGCCGGCATCTTCAAGAAGAACGGCGTCGACGTCGAGATCAAGATGATCCCGCAGAAGGACCGCCACCTGGCGCTGGCCTCCGGCGCGATCCAGTGCGCGGCCACCACCGTGGAAACCCACGTGGCCTGGAATGCCAATGGCGTGCCCATCACCCAGATCGTGCAGCTCGACAAGTCCTACGGCGCCGACGGCCTGGCCGTGCGCGCCGACGTGAAGAGCTTTGCCGACCTGAAGGGCAAGACCATCGGCGTCGATGCGCCGGGCACCGCGCCGTACTTCGGCCTGGCCTGGATGCTCAAGAAGAACGGCATGTCGCTCAAGGACGTCAAGACCACCACGTTGTCGCCGCAGGCGGCGGCGCAGGCCTTCGTCGCGGGCCAGAACGATGGCGCCATGACTTACGAGCCGTATCTGTCGACGGTGCGCCAGAACCCGGACAAGGGCAAGATCCTGGCCACCACGCTCGACTATCCGATGGTGACCGACACGCTCGGCTGCGCCCCCAAGTGGCTCAAGGACAATCCCAAGGCCGCGCAGGCGCTGGTCGACAGCTACTTCGAGGCGCTCGAGATGATCCGCAAGGAGCCGGCCAAGGCCAACGACATCATGGGCGCGGCGGTCAAGCAGACCGGCGAGCAGTTCGCCAAGTCGTCGGCCTACCTGCGCTGGCAGGACCGCGAGGCCAACAAGAAATTCTTCGAGGGCGAGCTCGCCAGCTTCAGCAAGGAAGCCGCCGCGGTGCTGCTGGACATCGGCGTGATCCGCCAGGTGCCCGACGTGACCAAGCTGTACGACGCGCGTTTCCTCAAGTAACCCGGCAGCTTTCAGGAGGCGTGACGTCATGACGCAAGCCCGTATTGGTTCACCCGCCCCGGCTGCCGCCGTGGCGGCCCCCGCTAGCGGGGAAGCGCCGCTGCGCCGGCGCCATCCGTGGCTGGCACCGCTGGTGCCGGTGGCGCCCAACACCCGCTGGATGCTGGGCCTGTCCTTCTTCGTGCTGTTCTTCGGCGTGTGGGCCGTGGTGACGCTGGGCGGCTTCGTGCCGCGCACGTTCCTGGCCGATCCGCTGACGATGGCCAGGGAGGGCATGACCCTGTTCACCGAGTACAACTTCATCGGCGACATCGGCATGACGGTGTGGCGGGTGGTCGGCGGCTTCGTGCTGGCGGCTGTGATCGCTGTGCCGCTGGGCATCTTCATGGGCGCGTACAAGGCGGCCGAAGCGTTCTTCGAGCCGTTCGTGTCGTTCTGCCGCTACCTGCCCGCGTCGGCCTTCATCCCGCTGCTGATCCTGTGGGCCGGCATCGGCGAGACCCAGAAGCTGCTGGTGATCTTCATCGGCTCGTTCTTCCAGATCGTGCTGATGGTGGCGGTGGCGGTCGGCGGCGCGCGCAAGGACCTGGTCGAGGCGGCCTACACGCTGGGCGCCAACAGTGCCGGCATCGTGCGCCGCGTGCTGATCCCGGGCGCGGCGCCGGAAATCGCCGAGATCCTGCGGCTGGTGCTGGGCTGGGCCTGGACCTACGTGATCGTGGCCGAGCTGATCGGCTCGTCGTCGGGCATCGGGCACATGATCACCGACAGCCAGGCGCTGCTCAATACCGGGCAGATCATCTTCGGCATCATCGTGATCGGCTGCATCGGCCTGGTCTCGGACCTTGTCTTCAAGCGCGCCAACCAGCGCCTGTTCCCGTGGAGTTCGATCCAATGAGCGCACTGTCCATCCAGCAGGTCTCGCGGACCTTCTCCAACCCGCGCGGCGGCCAGACCCTGGCGCTGCAGCCGGTCGATTTCGAGGTGCGCGACAACGACTTCGTCACCATCCTGGGCCCGTCGGGCTGCGGCAAGTCCACGCTGCTGCGCATCGTCGCGGGGCTGGATACCCCGACCAGCGGGCGCGTGCTGCTCGACGGCCAGCCGGTGTTCGCGCCCGGCGCGGACCGCGGCATGGTGTTCCAGTCGTACACGCTGTTCCCGTGGCTGACGATCGAGCAGAACGTGCGCTTCGGCCTGCGCGAGCGCGGCATGAGCGCGGCCGAGCAGAAGGAGCGCAGCGACTTCTTCATCCAGCGCGTGGGGCTGCGCGGCTTCGAGCACCATTTTCCCAAGCAGCTGTCCGGCGGCATGCAGCAGCGCACCGCAATTGCGCGCGCGCTGGCCAACGATCCCAAGATCCTGCTGCTCGACGAACCGTTCGGCGCGCTCGACAACCAGACCCGCGTGCTGATGCAGGAGCTGCTGCTGGGCATCTGGGAGGCGTCGCGCAAGACGGTATTATTCGTGACCCACGATATCGACGAGGCCATCTTCATGGCCAACCGGGTGGCGGTGTTTTCAGCCAGGCCGGGTCGGATCAAGAGCGAGATCGCGGTCGATTTTCCGCATCCGCGCCATTACACGATCAAGACTACGCCGGAGTTCTCCGCGCTCAAGGCGCGGCTGACCGAGGAAATCCGCGCCGAGGCCATGGCCGCGGCCGAGCACTAAGACCTTATGAACCACGCCGCCGGTACCCCGACATCCGCTTCTGCCTCTCCCACCGCGCTCTACCAGCAGGTGAAGGAGTACATCGCCCGCCAGATCCAGAGCGGCGCGTGGCAGCCGGGCGACCGGGTGCCGTCGGAGCAGGAGCTGGTGAACCGCTTCGGGGTCTCGCGCATGACCGTCAACCGGGCGCTGCGCGAACTGCAGGAGCAGGGCCGGGTAGTGCGCGTGGCCGGCGTGGGTACCTTCGTCGCCGAGCACAAGCCGCAGTCGACGCTGCTGTCGGTGGTCAACCTGCAGGACGAGATCCGCATGCGCGGGCACGACTACGCCTGCGACGTGATCCTGGTGGAGCGTGTCTCGGCATCGATCGAGGTGGCCGCGGCGCTGGAGCTGCGCACCGGCGAGTCGGTGTTCCACTCCGTGTGCGTGCACCGCGAGGACGGCGTGCCGGTGCAGCTGGAGGACCGCTACGTCAACCCGCGCGTGGCGCCCGATTTCATCACGCAGGATTTCCGCGAGACCCAGCCCGGCGAATACCTGCTGCGCCACGTGCCCTACGACCAGGTCGAGCATGTGGTCGACGCCATCGCCGCCACGCCGGAGCAGGCCGCGCAGCTGGAAATGGCGCCCACGCAGGCCTGCCTGATGCTGACCCGCCGCACCTGGACCAACGGCGTGCCGGTGACTTTCGTGCGCTGCCTGCATCCGGGCAACCGCTATCGCCTCGGCAGTCGCTTCCGTGCCGACGGCAACCCCGCTTTCGGCTGATTCCACGAGAATCCGCCTGTTACCTCAAATTTTTACCTAAGCTGTATAGACAGGAACATACAAATGACTGCCAGCCCACATGACCAAGCCTCCCATCCGCTGCTGACCCTGCAGCCGGGCCAAGTCACCCTGGCCGACCTGCGCCGTGTCTACCGCGGCGAGGTGCGCCTGGCCATGGCCGATTCCGCCTGGGCCGGCGTGCGCGCCGCGCAGGCCACGGTGCAGGACATCATCGACGCCGACGCCGTGGTCTACGGCATCAACACCGGGTTCGGCAAGCTGGCGCAGACCCGCATCCCCAACGACAAGCTGGCGCAGCTGCAGCGCAACCTGGTGCTGTCGCACAGCGTCGGCACCGGCCCGGACCTGGCCGAGGACACGGTGCGGCTGATCCTGGCGACCAAGGCGGTCAGCCTGGCGCGCGGCCATTCCGGCGTGCGTCCGGAACTGATCGAGGCCTTGCTGGCGCTGGTCAACCACGGCGTCACGCCGTGCATCCCGGCCAAGGGCTCGGTCGGCGCCTCGGGCGACCTGGCGCCGCTGGCGCATATGTCGTGCACGCTGATCGGCGTGGGCGAGGTGATGGTCGGCGGCAGGCGCGTGCCGGCCGCCGAAGGCCTGGCCCATGCCGGCCTGAAGGCGTTCGAACTGGGCCCGAAGGAAGGCCTGGCGCTGCTCAATGGCACCCAGGTGTCGACCGCGCTGGCGCTGGCCGGCCTGTTCGCCGCCGAGGACGCGTTCGCGGCGGGCCTGGTCGCCGGCGCGCTGTCGCTGGAGGCGATCAAGGGCTCGGTCAAGCCGTTCGACGCCCGCATCCATGCAGCCCGCGGCCAGGCCGGCCAGATCGCCGTGGCCGGCGCCGTGCGCGCCATGCTCGATGGCAGCGAGATCGTCGATTCGCACAAGGCCTGCGGCCGCGTGCAGGACCCGTATTCGATCCGCTGCCAGCCGCAGGTGATGGGCGCTTGCCTGGACAACCTGCAGCACGCCGCGCGCATCCTGCAGATCGAGGCCAATGCCGCGTCGGACAACCCGCTGGTGTTTTCCGAGCAGGGCGACGTGGTCTCCGGCGGCAACTTCCACGCCGAGCCGGTGGCCTTTGCCGCCGACATCATTGCGCTGGCGATCGCCGAGATCGGTGCGATTTCCGAGCGCCGGCTGGCGCTGCTGCTCGATACCGGCCTGTCCGGCCTGCCGCCGTTCCTGGTGCGCGATGGCGGCCTGAACTCGGGCTTCATGATCGCGCAGGTGACGGCCGCCGCGCTGGCGTCGGAGAACAAGTCGCTGGCGCATCCGTCCAGCGTGGACAGCCTGCCGACCTCGGCCAACCAGGAAGACCATGTGTCGATGGCCACCTACGGCGCGCGCCGGCTGGGCGAGATGGCGGCCAACACCGCGGTGGTGGTCGGCATCGAGGCCATGGCCGCGGCACAGGGCATCGAGTTCCACCGCCCGCTGAAGTCGTCGCCGCTGGTGGAACAGGAGCTGGCACGTATCCGTGCGCGGGTGGATTTTGTCGAGGGCGACCGCTATCTGGCGCCGGATATCGAGGCGATGAAGCAGTGGGTGGTGCAGGGCGATGCGGGGGCGGGATGGCCTGCTGCGGTGAGGGAAATTTTGCCGACCAACGCGGGTTGAGCCGGTCCCAGTCACGCACCAAGCGCATCAGAAACCGATCGCGCCACCAGCGCCATCCCATAAGGAGAACAACACATGAACGCTCCCGAATCCCAATCCCTGCAACGCGGCCAGCGCGAGATCCGCGCGCCGCGAGGCACCCAGCTGCACTGCAAGAACTGGCTGATCGAAGCCGCCTACCGCATGATCCAGAACAACCTGGACCCCGACGTGGCCGAGCGTCCGCAGGACCTGGTGGTGTACGGCGGCATCGGCAAGGCCGCGCGCAACTGGGAATGCTTCGACGCGATCCTGGACAGCCTGCGCCGGCTAGGTGAAGACGAGTCGCTGCTGGTGCAGTCGGGCAAGCCGGTCGGCGTGTTCCGCACGCATCCCGACGCGCCGCGCGTGCTGATCGCCAACTCCAACCTGGTGCCGCACTGGGCCACATGGGACAAGTTCAATGAGCTGGACCGCGCCGGCCTGATGATGTACGGCCAGATGACCGCGGGCTCGTGGATCTACATCGGCACCCAGGGCATCGTGCAAGGCACCTACGAGACCTTTGTCGAAGCGGGCCGCCAGCACTACGACGGCGACCTGTCGGGCAAGTGGATCCTGACTGCGGGCCTCGGCGGCATGGGCGGCGCGCAGCCGCTGGCGGGCGTGCTCGCGGGTGCGTGCGTGCTGGCGATCGAATGCCAGGAATCGCGCATCGACTTCCGCATTCGCACTCGCTACCTCGACAAGAAGGCCACCACGCTCGACGAAGCACTGGCGATGATCGCCGAGGCCACGGCAAAGAAGGAGGCGATCTCGGTCGGCCTGCTCGGCAACGCCGCCGACATCGTGCCGGAGCTGGCCAAGCGCGCGCAGGGCGGCGGCATGCGCCCGCATATCGTCACCGACCAGACCTCCGCGCACGACCTGGTCAACGGCTACCTGCCGCAAGGCTGGACCGTCGAGCAATGGGAAGACGCACGCAAGCGCGATCCCAAGTCGGTGGAAGCCGCCGCGCGCCCGTCGATCGTCAAGCACGTGCAGGCCATGCTCGACTTCCAGAAGATGGGCGTGCCGACGGTCGACTACGGCAACAACATCCGCCAGGTCGCGTTCGACGAAGGCGTGCAGAACGCCTTCGATTTCCCGGGCTTCGTGCCCGCCTATATCCGTCCGCTGTTCTGCCGCGGCAAGGGGCCGTTCCGCTGGGTCGCGCTGTCGGGCGATCCCGAGGATATCTACAAGACCGACGCCAAGATGAAGGAGCTGTTCCCCGAGGACAAAGCCCTGCATCGCTGGCTAGACATGGCGCACGACCGCATTGCCTTCCAGGGCCTGCCGGCGCGGATCTGCTGGGTGGGTCTGGACGAGCGCCATCGCGCCGGGCTGGCCTTCAACGAGATGGTGAAGTCGGGCGAACTGAAGGCACCGGTGGTGATCGGGCGCGACCACCTCGACTGCGGCTCGGTGGCGTCGCCGAACCGCGAGACCGAGGCGATGCGCGACGGTTCCGACGCTGTATCCGACTGGCCGCTGCTGAACGCGCTGCTGAATACCGCCGGCGGTGCCACCTGGGTCAGCCTGCACCACGGTGGTGGCGTCGGCATGGGGTTCTCTCAGCATTCCGGCGTGGTGATCGTGTGCGACGGCACCGACGCGGCGGCAAAGCGCATCGAGCGCGTGCTGTGGAACGATCCGGCCACCGGCGTGATGCGCCATGCGGATGCGGGCTATGACCTTGCCATCGCCTGCGCGCACGAGAAGGGCCTGGACCTGCCGATGGTGAAGGGCGTATGAGCCCGGCGCTGATTGAATCCTTCGCGCTGGCCGAGATCGCGCCCACGCGCTGGAAGAATGGCGGCGGTAACACGCGCGAGATCGCGGTGTGGCCGCCGGGTGCGGGCATGGATGACTTTGTCTGGCGCCTGAGCGTGGCCGATATCGAAAGCGATGGACCGTTCTCGGCGTTCCCGGGCATCGACCGCCAGATCGTGCTGCTCGACGGCGCGGGCGTGACGCTGCGCGCGGACGACGGCAGCTTCAGCCATCGCCTGGCCGGCGTTGGCGAGCCGTTCGCGTTTTCCGGCGATACCAGCTTGCAGGCGACGCTGCTCGACGGCGCCACGCGCGACTTCAACGTGATGACGCGGCGCGGACACTGCCGTGCGCGCGTCGAAGCGTTCCGCGCCGGATTTGCGGTCAGCACCGGCAGCCACACGCTGTGCTTGCTCGCCGTCAACGGTGCCTGGCAGGCGCAGGACGGCGCCACGCTGCTGCAAGCGGGCGACGGCCTGCTGGCTGGCGCGGCCGCGGCCGCATCGAGCCTTGCGTTTGAACCCGCCGGTGACGCGGCGCTGTGCCTGTGCGTCACCCTGGAAATGGAGCCCGCTCAATGACGCTGACCTATGCATCCGCCGTGCCCAGCGCGGACGGTGTCTGGCACAACTGCCACCTGCTGCCCGACGCCGATCCCGCGCAGGCGATCCGCGATGCCGCGCTGGTGGTCGAGCACGGACGCATCGCCTGGCTTGGCGCGACAGCGGATTTGCCCGAAGCCTGGCGCGGCGCGCCGCGCCATGATGCCAACGGTGCCTGGATCACGCCGGGGCTGGTCGATTGCCACACGCACCTGGTCTACGGCGGCCAGCGCGCCGACGAGTTCGCCATGCGCCTGGCCGGTGCCGGCTATGAAGAGATCGCGCGCGCCGGCGGCGGCATCGTCTCGACGGTGCGCGCCACGCGCGGCGCCGACGAAGACACGCTGTTCGCGCAGGCCGCCGCGCGCCTGCAGCCGCTGCTGGCCGAGGGCGTCACCGCCATCGAGATCAAGTCCGGCTATGGCCTGAACCTGGAATCCGAACGCAAGCAGCTGCGCGTGGCGCGCCGGCTGGGCGAGCATTTCGGCATCTCGGTCTACACCACCTTCCTCGGCGCGCACGCGCTGCCGCCGGAATACGCGGGCCGTGCCGACGACTATATCGAGCTGGTCTGCAACACCATGCTGCCGGCGCTGGCCGACGAGGGCCTGGTCGATGCCGTCGACGCCTTCTGCGAGTCGATCGGTTTCTCGATCGCCCAGACCGAACGCGTGTTCGACGCCGCCGCGCGCCACGGGCTGCGCGTCAAGCTGCATGCCGAGCAGCTCAGCAACCTGGGCGGCGCCGCGCTGGCGGCACGCCATCGCGCGCTCTCGGCCGACCATCTCGAGCATCTCGACGAAGCGGGCGTGGCCGCGATGGCCGAAGCCGGCACGGTGGCGGTGCTGCTGCCGGGCGCCTACTACTTCCTGCGCGACACCAACCTGCCGCCGATCGCGCTGCTGCGCCAGTACGGCGTGCCGATGGCGATCTCGACCGACCACAACCCCGGCACCTCGCCGGTGACTTCGCTGCTGCTGATGATGAATATGGCTTGCACGCTGTTCCGGCTGACGGTGCCGGAGGCGCTCGCCGGCGTGACTGCGCACGCGGCGCAAGCGCTGGGCGCCGCCGATCGCCATGGGCGGCTGGCCGCGGGCCGGGCTGCCGATTTCGCGCTGTGGCGCATCGATTCGCCCGCCGAGCTGGCGTACTGGTTCGGCCGCAATCCGGTCGCGACGGTGGTGCGCCAGGGTCGGGTCCATGCCTGCGCGGGAGCCATGGCATGAGCGGCACGCAACTGTTCGCGCCGTTTGCGCTGCTGCCGGACGGCTGGGCCCGCGACGTGCTGCTGGCCTGGGACGAGCACGGCCGCTTCACCGCCGTGCAGGCGGGGGCGGCGCCAGCCGCCGGCGTGCCGCGTGCGGCGGGCCCGGTGTTGCCGGGCATGCCCAACCTGCATTCGCATGCGTTCCAGCGCGGCTTTGCCGGCCTGACTGAATTCCGCAGCCGCCCGCAGGGCGACGATCCGGCCGGCGCCGATTCGTTCTGGAGCTGGCGCACGCTGATGTACCGCTTCGCGCAGCGGCTCTCGCCCGACACGCTCGAAGCCATCGCCACCCAGCTCTATATCGAGATGCTGCGCGCGGGCTACACCAGCGTGTGCGAGTTCCACTACGTGCATCACGACGAAGGCGGCAGGCCCTATGCCGACGCCGCCGAGATGTCGCTGCGGCTGCTGCGCGCGGCGCAGCGCGCCGGCATCGGCATGACGCTGCTGCCGGTGCTGTACCAGAGCGCGGGCTTTGGCGGCAAGCCGCCGCTGGAAGGGCAGCGGCGCTTCCTGCACGACACCGATGCGATGCTGAGGCTGCTGGAACGGCTGCGCCCCGCGTGCGCGCAATCCGGCGCGCGCCTCGGACTGGCACCGCACTCGCTGCGCGCGGTGCCCGAGGCAAGCCTGCTGCATGCGCTGGCGGGCCTGCGCGCGATCGACGCGCAGGCGCCGGTGCACATCCATATCGCCGAGCAGCAGAAAGAGGTCGACGACTGCATCGCGTGGTCGGGCACGCGCCCGGTGACGTGGCTGTTCGACCATGTCGACGTCGATGCGCGCTGGTGCCTGGTGCACGCCACCCATATGGACTGGGACGAGCGCCGGCGCCTGGCGCACAGCGGCGCGGTGGCCGGCATCTGCCCGACCACCGAGGCCAACCTGGGCGACGGCGTGTTCGAGGCAGCGCCCTACCTGGCGCAGCAGGGCGCATGGGGCATCGGCTCGGACAGCCATGCCAGCGTCAGCGTGGCGGAGGAGCTGCGGCTGTTCGAGTACGGCCAGCGGCTCGGCCTGCAGCGGCGCAACGTGCTGGCATCCGACACGCACGCGCAGGTGGCCGACCGCCTGTACCTGGAAGCGGTGGCCGGCGGCGCACGTGCAGCGGGCCGCGCGGTGGCCGGTCTGGCAGCGGGCCAGCAGGCCGACTTCGTCGTGCTGGACGGCGCGCATCCGACCCTGGCGGGACTCGACGGGCCGCAGGCGCTGGCCACGCATGTGTTTGCCTGCCACGGCCATGAGACACTAGCGGAAGTCCGCACTGCCGGCCGCAGCCGCGTGCAGCATGGCGCGCATCCGCTGCAGGCGGAGGCCGGGCGCCTGTTTATCGCGGCGCGCGCCAGCCTGCTGGCCGACTGAAACCGGGCACACGCCCACTGCATCGAACCACCATGTCCTTTTCCACCGATACCCCCGCCTTCACCCTGCACCGTGGCACGCGCCCGCTGCTGGTATCGATGCCGCATGTCGGCACGCACCTGCCCGCATCGGTCTCGGAGCGCCTGAGCGCCGAGGCCCGCACCGTGCCCGACACCGACTGGCACCTGGAGCGCCTGTACGACTTCGCGCGCGAACTGGGCGCGTCGGTGCTGGCGGCCACGCACTCGCGCTACGTGGTCGACCTGAACCGCCCGCCCGACAACGCCAACCTGTATCCCGGCCAGGACACCACCGGCCTGTGCCCGGTCGACACCTTCGACAAGACGCCGCTTTATGCCGACGGCAACGGTCCCGACGACGCCGAGATCGCCGCGCGCCGCGATGCGATCTGGCGCCCGTACCACCAGGCACTGGCCGACGAGCTGGCACGCCTGAAGGCCGAGCATGGCACGATCGCGCTGTGGGATGCGCATTCGATCCGTTCGGTGCTGCCGCGCTTCTTCGACGGCAAGCTGCCCGACTTCAACCTCGGCACCGCCAACGGCGACAGCTGCGACGCCGCGCTCGCCGGCCAGCTGCTGGAACAGGCCAGCGCGGTACCGGGCCATACCGCGGTGCTCAACGGCCGCTTCAAGGGTGGCTACATCACGCGGCAATACGGCAAGCCGGCCGAGGGCGTGCACGCGGTGCAGCTGGAGCTGTCGCAGTGCGCCTACATGAGCGAGGTGTATCCGTTCGCCTATGACGAGGCGCGGGCCACGGCGCTGCAGCCGGCGCTGCGCGGCATGCTGGCGACGGTGCTGGAGTTTGTGGAATCGCGGTGAATCGGGCGGGGTGCCGCCGACAGCAAAAGAAAAAGCCCGGCAATGCCGGGCGTGAACACGTCAACGAAGGCTTATTTCTTCACGACATTCTTGTCGGCCTTGCTCCCCGTCGCCGCGTTGTACTTCTCGACATAGGCCTCGAACAGCTTGCGGATCGAGCGCCCGATCTTGGCGTAGTCGGCTTCGTTCAGGTTGGCCAATGACACCCGCCCTGACGGGTGGCGCGTGCCGAAGCCGCGGCCCGGCAGCAGCACCACGCCGGCTTCGTCGGCCAGCTGGAACAGCAGCTCGTTCGGCTCGACCGAGTTCATGATCCACTTGACGAAGTCCGGCCCGATTGCCTTGCCGCCCAGCTGCTCGATATCCAGCAGGGTGTAGTAGTCGACCGCGTTCGGATCATCGCTTTCCGGCGCGATGCCGATCTCGCGATACAGCGACGCCTTGCGGCTGCGGATCAGCCGCTTCATCGCGTTCTTGTAGTTGTCCGGCGTGTCCATCAGCGAGAACAGCGAGAACAGCACCATCTGCACCTGCTGCGGCGTGGACAGGCCGGCAGTATGGTTCAGCGCCACGGTGCGGCTGTCGGCCACCAGGCGGTCGATGAACCTGAGCTGCTCCGGCTCGGTGGTGATCGAGCTGTAGCGCTGGTTCAGTTCCCGGCGATCCGCGTCTGGCAGCTTGCCGATCTGCAGGTCGAAGATATTGTCGCGATGCGTGGCGATCACGCCCAGGCGCCAGCCGGTAGCGCCGAAGTACTTCGAGAACGAGTACACCAGGATGGTGTTCTTCGGGCACATCGCGAACAGCGAGACAAAGTTGTCGGCAAAGGTGCCGTATACATCGTCGGTCAGGATGATCAGGTCGGGGCGCTCTTCGATGATCGAGGCCAGGTATTCAAGGCTCTCGTCGCTCATGCGCACCGACGGCGGGTTGCTCGGGTTGACCAGGAAGAAGGCCTTGACCTTGGGGTCGCGCAGCTTGTCGAGCTCCTTTTTCGAATACTGCCAGCGCGAGTCGGGATCGGCGTCGATCGAGAGCTCTTCCAGCTGGTAGTCGTTCAGCTCGGGGATCTCGATATACGGCGTGAAGATCGGCATGCCCAGCGCAATGGTGTCGCCGGGCTTGAGCAGGCGGTTCTCGCGGATGGAGTTGAACAGGTAGGTCATGGCGGCGGTGCCGCCTTCGACCGCGAACAGGTCGAACTCGCCGATGAACGGGTGGTTGCCGATCATCTCCTTGCGGATGTACTGGCCGACGATCTTCTCCGACAGCTTGAGCATGCGGTCCGGCACCGGATAGTTGCAGGCGAGGATGCCTTCGCACATTTCATAGAGGAAATCGGTCGCGCTCAGCCCCAGCTGGTCGCGCACGTACGACACCGCGCCGGCCAGGAACTTCACGCCCGGAGTATCGGCGAACTCTCGCGCAAACAGATCGAAGCGCTCCTCGATACCTTCGCGGCGCGGAAAGCCGCCGACGCCCTCCGGCATGTACGAGAAAGAGCGCTCCGATTCGCGCATCGCGAACAGGCCGAGTTGCCAGAAGCCGTGGCGCGGCACCGTCGCCAGGAAATTGGGGTTGCCGCGGCCGGCGTTCAGCATGAGACGCTCGGCGTCACTGCTGGCCAGCTTGATCAGTTCATCCTTCAGTTCGAACGGCGAGAGGCTGGACAGCTTGGAGATATCGAGCTTGCTCATGGCTTGCTCCTGTGTAGACGCTTGTTGTTGGATTGGCGGGCCGGCACCGGCGGCACGGCCCGCGCAGCAGCGGAGAGGGCAAAGGGAAACGCGCTAGACCAGGCCCACCACCAGCGGGCCCAGCAGCGTCAGCAGCACGTTGGCGAGCGCGTAGGTGATGGCGAACGGCACCGTGGGCACCGGGCTTTCGGCCTTGTCGAGGATGCCGCCGAAGGCCGGGTTGGCGCTGCGCGAGCCCGACAGCGCGCCGGCCAGCAGCGCGGCGTTGTCGTACTTCAGCACGTAGCGGCCGAACAGCATGGTCAGGAACAGCGGCAGCAGCGTCACCACCGCGCCCAGGAGGAAGATGGTCAGGCCGCTCTGACGCAGCGTGGTCACTGCCTGCAGGCCGGAATTGATGCCGACGATGGCGACGAACGCGGCCAGCCCAAAATCCTTCAGCAGCTGGCACGCGGCGGTCGGCATGGCGCCGAACATCTTGTGCTTGGACCGTGCCCAGCCGAACACCAGCCCCGACAGCAGCGCGCCGCCGCCCGCGCCCAGTGTCAGCGGGATCGAGCCGACGCGCCAGACCAGCAGGCCGATCAGCAGGCCCACCAGCACGCCGGCGCCGAAGTAGACGAAGTCCGTCTTCTCGCTGGGCACCAGCTCGTAGCCGGCCATCCCCGCCGCGCGCTTGGTGTCGGCGGGCGTGCCATACAGCGTGAGGATGTCGCCATGCTGCAGCTTCAGTTCAGGCAGCAGCGGCAGCGGGTGATCATAGCGCTCGATGCGCTCGATATAGACGCCATGGCGCATGTCGCGCCCGACCATGTCGACGATCTCGGCCACGGTCTTGTTGTTCATGCCCTTGGCGGTGAACACCACGTTGCGCGACTGCATCACCGCGCCCATGCCGTCGGCATCGGCCACTTCCTCGCCGATTTGCGCGGCGGCCGGCACGATGGCATCGCGGCGGCCGACCAGCAGCACCAGGTCGTCGTGCTGCAGCACCAGGTCCTGCGTGACGTCGAGCTGCTTGCCCGCGCGCTGCACCTTTTCCACGGTGACCAGGTCCTCGCCGCCCATCTCGAGCTGCGCGACGGTCTGTCCGGATGCGTCATTCACGCGATACAGCCGGCCGACCAGCCGCGGCAGCGCGCCGCGCTGGCCCGGACCGTACTGGGGCAGGCCACCGTTGAGCTTGGCCTCGACCTTCTTGGCATCCGCCTTCAGGTCCGCCTTCATGAAGCGCGGCAGGATGTTGACGCAGACGATGATCGCGCCGAGCGAGCCGAACACATAGGTCACCGCATAGCCGATGGCGACGTTGGCCTGCAGGGTCTTGACCTGGTCGGGCGGCAGGCCCAGCTTGGTGATGGCATCGCCCGCGGTGCCGATGATGGCCGACTGCGTCATGCCGCCGGCGGCGAGGCCCGCGGCCAGGCCCTTGTCGAGATGGAACAGCTTGGCCAGCACCACCACCGTGACCAGGCCGCACACCGCCATGAACACCGCCATGGCGATCTCGCGCAGCGAGCTGCGGTTCAGCGAGTTGAAGAACTGCGGGCCGCTTTCATAGCCCACCGCGTAGATGAAGACCGCGAACATCACCGCCTTGACGCCGTTGTCGATCTCGACGCCGACCTGGCTGATCACCACCGCGGCCAGCAGCGAGCCGGCCACGCCGCCCAGCTGGAAACGCCCGAACGTGATCTTGCCGATCGCGTAGCCAACCGCCAGCGACAGGAACAGCGCGGATTCGGGCGACTTCTGGAAAATCACGTGCAACCAGTCCATCGAAGGCTCCTGAACGAGTGAGGCAGGTTGGGCGAGTTGTGGCATCCGGGCGTGGGGGCGCTGGGGCTCGGCCTCGCAGGCGGCGCGCGCGCAGGGGCCGCGGTGCGTGGCGCGGCATACCGGCCCGGGCGAGGGCGAGCGTGGCGACGCTGGCCGTTTGCGGTGTCGGCACGCAGGCAGCACGTGCGACGGCATGGCCGTGTCGAGGCAGCGAAAGGATTATCTCTGCCGCTCCGGGGGCGGCGTAGTGAAAGCTTTTGTCGGCGAATTAAACGCGGTCAACAATGCGCGCGCGGGGTCGCGCGGCTCGCGGTAGCGGACTCGATGGCGGCGCGCCAAAGCACGGCGCGCACCCGCCTTAGGGAGGGTGCCGCCTCACCCGTACGGGTGCGGCGGCAGCGAGGAATGCGCCGCGCTCAGCGCCCGCCGGCCAGGCGTGCTTCGATATGCTTGGCGCGCTCGAGCGAACCGGGGTGCGAACTCAGCATGCTCGATTGCCCGCCATCGAGTTGCGACATCTTGCGGAACGCCGATGCCAGCGCCTGGCGGTTGGCGCCGTTCTTCGTCAGCAGGTCGAAGGAGTAATCGTCGGCCGCGGTTTCCTGGCGCTGCGAGAACTGTGCATTGACGAACTGCTCGGCCAGCGCGCCGATCTGCGACGACGACAGCGCCGTCAGCGAAGCGATGCCAGTCGACCCCAGCAAGCCGCGCGCCGCGGCCGCGGTGTAGGCCACCTGCATCGCCGCCTTGGTGTGGCCCAGCGCCACATGGCCGATCTCGTGGCCGACCACGCCACGCACCTCGTCGTCGCTGAGCAGGTCCATCAGCCCGCTGTAGACGCGCACGCAGCCGTTGGCCATGGCCCAGGCATTGATGTCCTTGGTCATGTAGACCTTGGCATCGAGCGGCAGCCCGGTATTGCCCAGGCCGCTCATCACGGTGGCCAGCCGCCGCGCATAGGTGCTGCCGGCCGGCGCGATGGTGTTCTTCTTGTCCATCTCGGCGCAGGACTGGTCCGACAGTGTTTTCACGTTGCTGTCCGACAGCGTGGCGGCGGTGAACAGGCTGCCGCCCGCCTGGGTCAGGCTTTCCATGTTGGCGCCGGCACAGCCGGCCAGCAGCGTGGCGCAGGCGAGGGCGGATAGGGTCAGTCGGCTCATGGTCGCTCCGGGGTTGATGGGAGGGCAATGCCATAGGATAGGAAGCCACGCCCCGGGGCACCAGTGGGCGCTGTCCGACACACCTTGAAACGTCGGTCGGAAGGCATTGGAGGTATAAGCGATGTGACCGAACCGGCTGGTGACAGGGCGAATATCCAAAGCGGGCCTCAGCAATGCCCGAGTCGGTGGCTTGATCTTTATTCGTTTATAGACGAAAATGAATCTCTACCGAATCGAGCACTACTTGACGCCGGGCGAGCATCAGGATCTCTACCTGGACTGGCTTCGGCGGCTGCGTGACAGCCAGGCCAAGGTGGCGGTGATTCGCCGGGTGGCCCGGGTCGAGTTGGGCAATTTCGGCGATCACAAGTTCTGCCGTGACGGCGTGTGGGAGTTGCGCATCGACGTCGGGCCGGGCTATCGGGTTTATTGCTCCGTGTCCGGTCATCGCGTGGTGCTGCTCCTGTGTGGTGGCGACAAGCGGACGCAGGACGCGGATATCGCCCGAGCGGTGGGCTGTTGGCAGGACTGGCAACGGAGATCGGATGATGAGAAGCAGGCCCCATGACGAGGCGATGGCCGAGCTGTACCACAGCGATCCGGCTCTGGCGCTGGAGGTCATCAATGGCATCCTGGCCGATGGTGACCAGGCAGAGTTGCTGGTCGTGCTGCGCCAGATGGCGCAGGCCTTTGGCGGTGTTCAGGCCGTGGCCGAGCGGGCGCACCTGAATCCTACCCAGCTCTATCGCACGCTGTCGCCAAAGGGCAATCCGGCGCTCAGCAGCCTGTCGGCCATTCTCGAGGCGATGGGAATGCGGCTGGCGGTGCAGCCATTGAACACATCTGCTCACGCGACCTGAAGACTGCCACGGCGGTACGCCTCGATGACGATGTTCTCGAGGCGTTGAAGGCAAGCGGACCGCGCTGGCAAACGAGGCTCAATGTCCTGGTGCGCGACTGGCTGAAGACGCACAAGCTAGAGGAAATCGAGGTCTGAGCCCGGGCAGGAGCCGGCCTGAGGTGGACGGCTTTTTGGCTGCGAGCTTTGGCAGGGAAGGAGTCTGGTGCCCGGGGTCGGACTCGAACCGACACGCCTTGCGGCGGGGGATTTTGAGTCCCCTGCGTCTACCTGTTTCACCACCCGGGCAGGTGTGACGGCATCGGAACCGATGCCGGGCTGAGCCCGGGATTATGCCGGAAATCCTGCTCCCGGACAACCGGCGCCGGGCCGGTCCCGGGCCTCGCAAATCCGGTAGCATGGCGACCAGTCCTGCGCCCGCCAACCGTACCGATTGCGCCGATCCCGACCGCCATGACCGACCCAGACTTGCTTGCGCGCCTTGCCAGCCTGCCTTCGCAGGACCCCGCCTTCTATGACCGCGAGTACAACAACCGCGCCAATGTGCCGGACAACCCGGCCCATCTTGCGCGCTGGGCGCAGTGGTCCGCGCAGGTGCGCGGGCGCAGGGCGTTCCTGGCGGACCTGAGCTATGCCGGCGCGGACTCGCGCCATGCGTCGGGCGAGACCCTGGACTACTTTCCCGCGCAGCGCGCCAACGGCGCCTTGCCGCCGCTGCTGGTGTTCGTGCACGGCGGCTATTACCGCGCGCTGGACAAGCACGACCACAGCTTCGTCGCCGGCGCGCTGCCGGCGCTGGGGGTGTCGGTGGCCGTGGTCAACTACACGCTGGTGCCGGCGGCGACGGTGCCGGAGATCGTGCAGCAGGTGCTGCGCAGCGTGGCCTGGCTGTATCGGCAGGCGGACCGTCTCGGCCATGACCCGCAGCGGCTGTTCGTGGCGGGGCATTCGGTGGGCGGCCACCTGGTGGCGATGCTGATGGCCGCGCGCTGGCCGCAGTTCGGAGCCGACCTGCCTGCAGGGCTGATCCGGGGCGGGCTCTCGGTCAGCGGGCTGTACGACCTGGAGCCGCTGCGACGCGCGGCCTTCCTGCAGTGCGACCTGAAGTTATCGGAAGCCGATGTCGCGCGGCTGTCGCCCGCGTACATGGCCCCCGCCGGCGATGCGCCACTGGCGATCGCCGTGGGCGAGCTGGAGGCGGCCGAATACCACCGCCAGCATGCGCTGATCCGCGCGGCGTGGCCGGCCAAGGTGGCGCATCCGGCGGCGAGCGACCTGGTGCTGCCGGACTGCCATCATTTCAACGTGCTGGACAGCCTGGCCAGCGCGGACGGCGCGCTGACGCAAGCGGTGCTGCGGCTGGTGGAGCGCTGAGCCCCGGCGCGCGCCAGCGCCTCAGTCCTCCAGCACGCGCAGCAGCGACGAGGTATCGTCCTTGCCCCAGCCCCTGGCCATCAGGGCGCGCAGTTGCGCCGAGGTGGCCTGCATCGCCGGCAGTTCCAGGCCGATTTCCTCGGCGATGTCGCGCGCCAGACCGAAGTCCTTGTCGTGCAGCCGCGCCTCGATGCCCGCGGCAAAGTTGCGCGCCACCATCTTGGGACCCATCAGGTCGAGCATGCGGCTGCCGGCCATGCCGGTCGCCATGGCTTCGAACACGCGGCCGGTATCGACCTGCTGCGCGGCGGCAAAGCGCATCGCTTCGGCAATGCCTTCGATATTGACCACCTGGGCAATCTGGTTGCACAGCTTGGCGACCTGGCCCGCGCCGTGGTCGCCGATATGGGTGATGGTCTTGCCGAGCAGCTCGAGCAGCGGGCGCACGCGTTCCAGCATCTCGGCCTTGCCGCCGACCATGATGGTCAGCGTGCCGGCCTCGGCGCCCATGGTGCCGCCCGAGACCGGGCAGTCCAGCGCCTCGATGCCGCGCGCGGCCAGCGCCGCGGCGATTTCGCGCGTGACGATGGGCGAGATGGTGCTGTGGTCGACGCAGATGGTGCCGGGCGCGGCCCCGTGGATCACGCCCTGCGCGCCCAGCAGCACCTCGCGCACGTCTTCGGACGAGGTCACGTTGGTGAAGACCACGCTGGCGCCGCGCGCCGCCTCGGCGGGCGTGAAGAACGGTTCTGCCCCCAGCGCGCGCGCGGCCTCGGCGGCTTCCGGGCGGCGCACGAAGGCGCGCACGGTGTGGCCGGCGGCCAGCAGGTGGCGCACCATGTGCGAGCCCATGGCGCCCACGCCGATAAAGGCGACGGTGACGGGGGTGGGAGTGGTGCTCATGCCATGCTTCCTTTCCTGATGCGTTGTTGCATTGATGCGGCGGGCTACTTGTCGCCCGCATAGGCGAACTTGCCGTTGCGGATCACCCCCATCACGCGCGAACGCTGGTCGAAGCCCTGGTGGTCCTTCGGGTTCAGGTTCATCACGCCGTTGGGGATGGTGAGATTGGTGGTGGTCTCCAGCGCGTCGCGCATGGCCGCGCGGAACTCGCGCGTGCCGGGCTGGGCGCCGGTCTTCAGCGCGCGGCGGGCGGCGTCGTCGAGCAGCATCCATGCGCCCCAGGCATCTCCGGCGAACTGCGTCACGCTGTCGGCGCCGTACTTTGCTTCGTAGCGATTGACGAAGTCCAGCGCCACCTTGCGCACCGGATGGCTCTCGGGCAGCTGGCGCGCGACCACCACCGGCCCGGTCGGGAACAGCGTGCCTTCGACGTCCTTGCCGCCCATGCGCAGGAAGTCCCAGGTGGCGATGCCATGGGTCTGGTAGACCTTGCCCTTGTAGCCGCGCTCGCCCAGCGTCTTCTGCGGCAGCACCGACGGCGTGCCGGCGCCGGCGATCAGGATCGCGTCCGGGTTGGCCGCCATCAGCTTGAGCACCTGCCCGGTGACCGAGGTGTCGTTGCGCGAGAAGCGCTCGTTGGCCACCACCCGGATCTTGCGCAGCTCGGCCAGCTTCGAGAACTCCCGCCACCAGCTTTCGCCATAGGCGTCGGCAAAGCCGATAAAGCCGACCGTGCGCACGCCGCGGTTGCTCATGTACTCGGTCAGCACGGTGGCCATGTGCGAGTCGTTCTGCGGCATCTTGAAGGCCCATCGGCGCTTGGCGTCGGTCTGCGGCTCGACGATGGCGGCCGAGGCGGCCAGCGCCACCATCGGGGTCTCGCCCTCGGCCACGGCGTCGAGCGCGGCGATCGCGGTGGGCGTGATGTTGGGGCCGACGATCACGTCGACCTTTTCCTCGGAGATCAGCTTGCGCACGTTGCGCACTGCGGCGGCCGGGTCGGTGCCGTCGTCCAGGATGATGTAGTGCGCCTTCTGGCCGCCCAGCGTCTGCGGCCACATCAGCACGGTGTTCTTGGACGGGATGCCGATCGAGGCGGCCGGCCCGGTGGTGGACACATCGATGCCGACGCGGATGTCGGCATGCGCGGCGCCGGCGACGAACAGCGCGCCGGCAAGCAGCAGGGGGCGCAGGGGCAGCTTCAGCATGGTCTCCTCCGTTCTTATATGTGACGGGAAAGGATAGCCGAACTCGGCCGGCGGGGCACCGTGGCCCGGCGGCAGCGGCTTTAGCAGCCTTAGCGCACGCCCAGGCGCCAGAGCGAGGTCACTTCTGCCGAGCGCGCCGCGTGCAGCGGGTCGGCCGCATCGGCCGCGCGCGGGTGGCGCGGGCGGATGTCGGAACGGCCCAGCACCTTCAGCCCGGCCGCCTCGATCCAGCCCGTCAGTTCGTCGCGTTGGCGCAGGCCCAGGTGCTCGGCCAGGTCGGACAGCAGCAGCCAGCCCTCGCCGCCCGGTTCCAGGTGCTCGGCCAGCCCTTGCAGGAAGCCGCGCAGCATGGCGCTGTCGGGGTCATAGACGGCGCGCTCGACCGGCGAACTGGGCCGTGCCGGCACCCACGGCGGGTTGCATACCACCAGCGGCGCGCGGCCGGCGGGAAACAGGTCGGCCTCGATCACCTCGACCTGCCCGGTGTAGCCGAGCCTGGCGATGTTCTCGCGCGCGCAGGCCAGCGCGCGCGCGTCCTGGTCGGTGGCCACCACGCGCTGCACGCCGCGGCGGGCCAGCACCGCGGCCAGCACGCCGGTGCCGGTGCCGATATCGAAGGCCAGCGTCGTGGCAGGCAGCGGCTCGGCCGCGACCAGGTCGATGTACTCGCCGCGCACCGGCGAAAACACGCCGTACCACGGGTGGATGCGGTCTTCCAGCGCCGGGATCTCCACGCCCTTCCTGCGCCACTCGAACGCGCCGATCATGCCCAGCAGCTCGCGCAGCGAGGCCACGTAGGGCTCGCCCGCCGGGCCGTAGACCTGTTCGCACGCTTCCTGCACATCGGGCGCGCGGCGCAGCGGGATCTGGTGGCCGGCCTCGAACGGCAGCAGCAGCATGCCCAGCGTGCGCGCGCGCTGCGACTGCGCCAGCCGGTGCAGGTGGAAGGCCTCGGTGGGCGACGCGGCCTGGCTCTTGTCCCGGGCCTTGTGGCCGGGGCGGCTGGCCTTCTTGGGCTTGCGCTCGGTGCGGCGCGCCAGCGCGTTCAACAACTGGCGCGCGTTCTGGAAATCGCCCCGCCACAGCAGTGCGGTGCCTTCGCAGGCAAGGCGGTAGGCGGTATCGGCGCTGGTGGTGTCGTCGGCGACGACCACGCGCCGCGGCGGCGGCAGGCCGGCCTCGGAGCGCCAGGCGGCGCTGTGCTCGACGCCGTTTTCGGTCCAGTGGATGCGGGGCAGGTCGCTCACAGGACCTCCGGACGGCAGGTTGGGATGTGCAGGGCAGGCATCGTGGATTGACTTCTTATTAGAGTGGGGCGGCAGCGGTGGCCGCCTCAGAGTTCGTAGGCTTCGTGTTCGCCGGACATGGCCTGCTCGACCAGCTTGCGGTTGAGCGTCGGCGAGAACAGTTCGATGAAGGTGTAGACAAAGCTGCGCAGGTAGGCCCCCTGCTTGACGGCCAGGTGGGTCACGTTGCTGCCGAACAAGTGCCCGGCGGCAATGCCGCGCAGGTTGCGGTCGCGCTCGGCATCATAGGCGACGCCGGCGACGATGCCCACGCCCAGCCCGATCTCCACATAGGTCTTGATCACGTCCGCGTCAATGGCCTCGAGCACGATGTCCGGCGCCAGGTGGCGCAGCGCGAAGGCCTTGTCGATCTTGGTGCGCCCGGCGAAGTTGGCATCGTAGGTGATCAGCGGGTATCCCATCAGGTCTTCCAGCGCCAGGTGCTTCTTTTCCAGCAGAGGGTGCTCGGGCGGCGTAATCACCATATGGGTCCACTGATAGCCCGGCAGCGACACCAGGTTCTTGTCGCTGGAGATGCCTTCAGTGGCGATGCCGATGTCGGCCTGGTCATGCAGCAGCATGTCGGCGATCTGGGCCGGGTTGCCCTGCTGGATCGACAGCCGCACCTTGGGGTAGCGCTTGGTGAACTCGCTGATCACGCGCGGCAGCGCATAGCGCGCCTGGGTGTGCGTGGTGGCAATGGTGAAGTTGCCCTGGTCCTGTGCCGCATAGTCCATGCCAACGCGCTTCAGGCTTTCCACCTCCTGCAGGATCTTCTCGACCGAGCTGAGGATGCGGCGCCCGGGCTCGGTCAGGCTGCGGATGCGCTTGCCGTGGCGCGTGAAGATGTCGACGCCGAGTTCTTCTTCCAGCTCGATGATGGCCTTGGATACGCCGGGTTGTGACGTATATAGCGCTTTAGCTGCCTCGGTCAGGTTGTAGTTCTGCCGGACGGCTTCCCGCACGAAGCGAAACTGGTGCAAGTTCATATATCTGCGTTCGTATAAACAAACAACTTCTTATTAGTTTGAGGTATGAGGCCAGTTTATTACGATTCTCGAACTTTGTTAATGAACGGCCTGCCCTCGGTGCGCCTTCTCGCCGCGGACAGTTCCACGGCGAGATCCGCGGGCCACGCCACACCGAGTCCCCCATGTCCCTGGCCTATACCTTTTCCGGTCTGTTCGTAGGCGTCCTCGTCGGACTGACCGGCGTGGGAGGGGGCTCGCTGATGACGCCGCTGCTGACGCTGCTGTTCGGCTTCTCGCCCGCCACCGCGGTCGGCACCGACCTGGCCTTCGCGTCCATCACCAAGGGTTTCGGCACCATCGCGCATCGCGCCCACGGCCACGTGCAGTGGCAGGTGGTGCGGCGCCTGTGCATCGGCAGCCTGCCGGCGGCGGTGGCCGCCATCCTGGTGCTGAAGAGCGCCGGCGAACTCGACGGCCGGTGGCTGCATGCGATCCGCGTGACCATCGGCGTGTCGGTGCTGCTGACGGTGCTGTCGCTGCTGTTCCGCCGCCAGATGCTGGCCTGGCTGGAACGCAACCCGCGCTTCCAGCTGCATGGCCGCAGGCAGGTGGTTGCCACCGTCATCGTCGGCGTGGTGATCGGCGTGCTGGTCACAGTCTCGTCGATCGGCGCCGGCGCCGTCGGCGCCACGCTGATCCTGCTGCTGTATCCCCACATGAAGCCGGCCGAAGTGGCCGGCACCGACATTGCCTACGCCGTCCCGCTGACGGCGCTGGCCGGGCTGGGCCACGTATGGCTTGGCACGGTCGACTGGAATTTGCTGCTGGCGCTGCTGGTGGGTTCGATCCCCGGCATCTGGCTGGGCGCGCAACTGTCGCGGGCGCTGCCCGAGCGGCTGGTGCGTGCCGCCCTGGCGACCACGCTGACGCTGGTCGCCATCAAGCTCGTTTCCTGAATTCAACGAATACTGAACGGACCCCGCCATGTATCAGTACGACCAATATGACCAGCGCATCGTCGCCGAGCGCGTCGCCCAGTTCCGTGACCAGGTGCGCCGCCGCCTGTCGGGCGAGCTGACCGAGGAAGAATTCCTGCCGCTGCGGCTGCAGAACGGCCTGTACATGCAGCGCCACGCCTACATGCTGCGCGTGGCGATCCCGTACGGCCTGCTGTCGTCGAAGCAGATGCGCAAGCTGGCCCATATCGCGCGCGAATACGACCGCGGCTACGGCCACTTCTCGACCCGCCAGAACATCCAGTACAACTGGATGGAGCTGGAGCGCGTGCCCGACGTGCTGGCCGAGCTGGCCAGCGTCGAGATGCACGCGATCCAGACCTCGGGCAACTGCGTGCGCAACATCACCACCGACCACTTCGCCGGCGTGGCGCCGGACGAGTCGGTGGATCCGCGCGTGCTGGCCGAGCTGCTGCGCCAGTGGAGCACGTTCCAGCCGGAATTCGCCTTCCTGCCGCGCAAGTTCAAGATCGCGATCTCGGCGTCGAAGGACGATCGCGCCGTGGTGCAGATGCACGACATCGGCGTCTACGCCTACAAGAATGCCGACGGCGAAACGCGCCTGCGCATCCTCGCCGGCGGCGGCCTGGGCCGTACCCCGATCCTGGGCACGATCATCAAGGACGACCTGCCGTGGCAGCACATGCTGACCTACATCGAGTCGGCCATTCGCGTGTACAACCGCTACGGACGCCGCGACAACAAGTACAAGGCCCGCATCAAGATCCTGGTGAAGGCGATCGGCGCCGACAAGTTCGCCCAGGAAGTCGAGGAAGAATGGCAGCACAGCAAGGACGGTCCGGCCACGCTGACGCAGGTCGAGTTCGACCGCGTGGCGCAGTACTTCACGCCGCCCGCGTATGAAAAGCTGGCCGACACCGACGCTTCGTACGAAAACCACCTGCTGGAAGACAAGGCGTTCGCGCGTTGGGTCAGCCGCAGCGTGCACGGCCACAAGGTGCCGGGTTACGCCGCGGTGACGCTGTCGACCAAGCCGGGCCTGGCCTCGCCCCCGGGCGACGCTACCGACGCGCAGATGGAAACCGCGGCGGACCTGGCCGACCAGTTCGGCTTCGGCGAGCTGCGCGTCGCGCACGAGCAGAACCTGGTGCTGCCGGACGTGAAGAAGCAGGACCTGTACGCGCTGTGGCAGCTGGCGAAGAAGGCCGGCCTGGCCACGCCGAACATCGGCCTGCTGACCGACATCATCGCCTGCCCGGGCGGCGATTTCTGCTCGCTGGCCAATGCCAAGTCGATCCCCATCGCGCAGGCGATCCAGGAGCGTTTCGACGACCTGGACTATGTCTATGACCTGGGCGAGATCTCGCTGAACATCTCGGGCTGCATCAACGCCTGCGGCCACCACCACGTCGGCAATATCGGCGTGCTGGGCGTCGACAAGGATGGTTCCGAGTGGTACCAGGTCACGCTGGGCGGCGCGCAGGGCAACCAGACGGCGCTGGGCAAGGTGATCGGCCCGTCGTTCAGCGCCGAGGAAATGCCCGACGTGGTGAGCCGCATCATCGACACCTTCGTGGCCAACCGCATCGAAGACGAGCGCTTTATCGAAACCCTGTCCCGCATCGGCATCGCCCCGTTCAAGGAGCGCGTCTATGCCGACAAGCAGCCGCGCGAGCGCGCCGAAGCCTGAGGACCGGAGAGACTGAACATGGCAAAGATCATTCAACTGCAACGTGACGGGGCGAACGTCACCCCGGTGATCGTCGAAGACAACTGGACCGTGCTGCGCGCCACCGAAGAACAGCCGCTGACCGAGGAGCGCATCGCTGCCGCCGCGCAAGGCCAGGACGCCGTGCTGTTCCCGCTGTCGGTCTGGAAGGCCAATGAAGCGCTGCTGGCCGGCCGCGACGCGGCCCGCACCGGCGTGTGGCTGGCGCCGGAAGACGAACCGGGCGATGCCGCCGCGTACTTCGAGCGCGTGGCGCTGGTCGCGGTGGACTTCCCGGT
Organism: Cupriavidus taiwanensis; assembly: GCF_900250075.1. Lineage (NCBI taxonomy): Bacteria > Pseudomonadati > Pseudomonadota > Betaproteobacteria > Burkholderiales > Burkholderiaceae > Cupriavidus > Cupriavidus taiwanensis. The sequence continues at coordinate 3,000,873 of NZ_LT977070.1, read as the reverse complement.
GTTCCGCGATGGCCGCGGCTTTTCCACGGCTTACCTGCTGCGCACCCGCTACAAGTGGGAAGGGCAGCTGCGCGCCATCGGCGACGTGCTGCGCGACCAGCTCAACTTCATGAAGCGCTGCGGCTTCGATGCCTTCGCGGTCCGTGCCGACAAGAACATCGAGGACGCCATCAAGGGCTTCACCGAGTTCACCGTGACCTACCAGGCGTCGGTCGACGAGCCGCTGCCGCTGTTCCGCCGCGCGCGCGCCGAAGTCGGTGCGCAGCCGAAGGAAACGGCATGAGCACGGTGCTGAGCGATATCGCGGTGGTGGCGGAGACCGGCGCCGGCGCGGTGTCGGGGCTGCGGCCGCCCGCGCTGTGGGTGGCGCCGGAGTACACCGGCAGCATCGAAGCGCTGGCACAGAAGGAACGCGAGCTGGGCGAGCGCCTGGCCGGCATTGCCGCGCGTTTCTACCGCGCGCGCTTTGCCTCCAGCCTGGCGGCCGAAGACATGGTGCTGACCGATGCCATCCTGCGCGGTACCCCCGCCGTGCGCGCCGGCATCCGCGTCTTCACGCTGCAGACCGGGCGCCTGCACGCCGAGACCCTGGCGGTGCTCGACAAGGTGCAGTCGCACTACGGCTACAGCATCGAGCAGTACACGCCGGACGCCGAGGCGGTCGAGAACTACCTGAAGAAGCACGGCCTGAACGCCTTCTACGACAGCATCGACCTGCGCAAGGAATGCTGCGGCATCCGCAAGGTCGAGCCGCTCAACCGCGCGCTGTCGCACGCCGACGCCTGGCTGACCGGCCAGCGCCGCGAGCAGGCCGTGACGCGCGCCGAGCTGCCGTTCGAGGAAATGGACGAAGCCCGCGGCATCCCCAAATTCAACCCGCTGGCGGACTGGAGCGAGGCCGAAGTATGGGCCTACCTGAAGCGCCACAACGTGCCCATCAACGACCTGCACGCCAAGGGCTACCCGAGCATCGGCTGCGAGCCGTGTACGCGTGCCGTGCGCGCGGGCGAGGATGTCCGTGCGGGACGTTGGTGGTGGGAGAGCAAGGACTCGAAAGAGTGCGGGCTCCACGAACAGAACATCAAGCATTGAGGCCGTAAGAAAATGGGCATCATGAACGACATCGCAGAAGCCACCAGCAGCGTGGCGCACCTGTTGCAGGTACAGAACGATCACCTCGACCGCCTCGAAGCCGAGTCGATCTACATCATCCGCGAGGTGGTGGCCGAGTGCCGCAACCCGGCGCTGCTGTTCTCCGGCGGCAAGGATTCGATCGTGATGCTGCACCTGGCGCTGAAGGCCTTCCGCCTGGGTGACCGCAAGATCGAGCTGCCGTTCCCGCTGGTGCATATCGACACCGGCCACAACTACCCGGAAGTGATCGCGTTCCGCGACCAGCGCGTGGCCGAACTGGGCGCGCGCCTGGTGGTGGGCCATGTGGAAGACTCGATCCAGCGCGGCACCGTGCGCCTGCGCAAGGAAACCGATTCGCGCAACGCCGCGCAGGCCGTGACGCTGCTGGAAACCATCGAGGCGCACAAGTTCGACGCGCTGATGGGCGGCGCCCGCCGCGACGAAGAGAAGGCCCGCGCCAAGGAGCGCATCTTCTCGTTCCGCGACGAGTTCGGCCAGTGGGACCCCAAGGCCCAGCGCCCCGAGCTGTGGAGCCTGTACAACGCCCGCATGGCGCAGGGCGAGCAGATGCGCGTGTTCCCGATCTCGAACTGGACCGAGCTGGACGTATGGCAGTACATCGCCCGCGAAAACCTGGCGCTGCCGCCGATCTACTACGCCCACCAGCGCGAAGTGGTGCGCAAGAACGGCCTGCTGGTGCCGGTCACGCCGATCACGCCCAAGCAGGACGGCGACGTCAGCGAAGTGCTGTCGGTCCGCTTCCGCACCGTCGGCGACATCAGCTGCACCTGCCCGGTGGCCAGCGTTGCCGATTCGCCGCAAGCGATCATCGCCGAAACCGCGGTGACCGAGATCACCGAGCGCGGCGCCACCCGCATGGACGACCAGACCAGCGAAGCCTCGATGGAGCGCCGCAAGAAGGAAGGCTACTTCTAAGCCGCACGCAGCAAAGGATCCAGACATGACTCACCAAGCAACCCACCAAGGCCTGCTGCGCTTCATCACCGCCGGCTCGGTCGACGACGGCAAGAGCACGCTGATCGGCCGCCTGCTGTACGACAGCAAGGCCGTGCTGTCCGACCAGCTGACCGCGCTGGCCAATGCCAAGAACAAGCGCACCGCCGGCGAGCAGATCGACTTCTCGCTGCTGACCGACGGCCTCGAAGCCGAACGCGAGCAGGGCATCACCATCGACGTGGCCTACCGTTACTTCTCGACCGCGCGCCGCAAGTTCATCATCGCGGATACGCCGGGCCACGAGCAGTACACCCGCAACATGGTCACCGGTGCGTCGACCGCGCACGCGGCCATCGTGCTGGTCGATGCCACCCGCGTGACCGTCAAGGACGGCCGTGCCGAACTGCTGGCACAGACCAAGCGCCACTCGGCCATCCTGAAGCTGCTGGAGATCCAGCACGTGATCGTCGCCGTCAACAAGATGGACCTGGTCGACTTCAGCGAGCAGACCTTCGACGAGATCCGCGCCGCCTACGCCGAACTGGCCGAGCAGCTGGGCCTGAAGGACGTGCGCTACGTGCCGGTGTCCGCGCTGCGCGGCGACAACATCGTGCATGAGAGCGATGCCATGCCGTGGTACCAGGGCGAGCCGCTGCTGCCGCTGCTGGAACAGCTGCCGGTGGAAGAAGCCGCGCCCGAGGACGATGCCGCGCTGCGCTTCCCGGTGCAGCTGGTGATCCGCCAGGACGGTTCGCAGTCGGACGATTTCCGCGGCTATGCCGGCCGCGTCGAAGCCGGCACCGTGCGCGTCGGCCAGAAGCTGCGCGTGCTGCCCGCCAACCGCGAAGCGGTGGTGGCCGAAGTGCTGACCCCGAACGGCGCCGCGGAATCGGCCAACGTCGGCGACACCGTCACCGTGCGCCTGGCCGAGGACGTCGATGTATCACGCGGTGACATGTTCGTTGCCGCCGATGCGACCGCGGCTTCCGCCAGGAAGCTGCAGGCCGACCTGTGCTGGTTCGACGACGAGTCGCTGAACCCGTCGCGCAAGTACGTGCTCAAGCACACCACGGCCAGCGTGTTCGCGCGCGTGTCGGCGGTGGACCGCGTGCTGGACGTGCACACGCTGTCGCACGAGACCGGCCGCCACGAGATCCGCCTGAACGACATCGGTTCGGTGCAGATCTCGCTGCAGAAGCCGATCGTGTGCGATGCCTACGGCGATAATCCGGCCACCGGCGCCTTCGTGCTGATCGACGAGGCCACCAACCACACGGTGGCCGCAGGCATGATCCGTGCGTTTTCCTGATCGGTAACACAGGAACGAGCGGACAAGGGGCAACAGATGGACAAGCAGGCGCAGAAGACCTACGGCAAGGTGTTCCTCATCGGGGCAGGCCCCGGTGCGGCAGACCTCATTACGGTGCGTGGTGCACGGCTTTTGGGCGAAGCCCAGGTGGTGCTGCACGATGCGCTGGTGTCGCCGGAGATGCTGGCCTGGTGTCCGCAGGCTGAGCTGGTCGAAGTCGGCAAGCGCTGCGGCCAGCGCTCCACCGCGCAGCTGTTCATCAACCGGCAGATCGTCGACCTCGCCAGCAAATACGAACGCGTGGTGCGCCTCAAGGGCGGCGACCCGATGCTGTTCGGCCGCGCCGACGAGGAATTGCAGGCGCTGGAAGCGGCCGGCATCGAGTATGAGGTGGTGCCCGGCATCACCGCCGCGCTGGCGGCCGCGTCGGCCATTGGCAAGCCGCTGACCAAGCGCGGCGTGTCGCGCAGCGTGGCGTTTGCCACGCAGGCCAAGGCAGCGGATGGCGAGGGCTCGCCCGATATCGAAGCCGCGGTCAAGGCCGACACCCTGGTCTACTACATGGGCCGCGACCAGGCCGCTTCGATTGCCGCGCAACTGATCGCGCACGGCAAGCCCGCGTCGACCCCGGCCTGGGTGGTGGAAGCCGCCACCACGCCGCAACAGCGCAGCCGCGAATTCACGCTCGGCCAGATGGCGGCCGGGGAAGCGGCGGCATGGATCGACCCGGTGCAGCCCAGCCTGCTGATGATCGGCGCCGCGCTGGCCGCGCGCGCGACGGAGGCGCCGCGCGAGGATTTGGGCGTGACTGAAGTGCGTACGCCGCGCGCTGCCTGAGCCGCAAGCGCACGCCAGAACGACAAAGCCCCGTGCCGGTACGCCGGCACGGGGCTTTTTTCATGGCCGGGGCAAGCTGCCGCTCAGGGCTGGGGCTGCCGCTCAGGGCTGGGCGCGGCCCGCGCCGGGCAGCGACGCCATGCAGTAGGCCGCGATCGCATCCAGCACCGCATCGGACTCGCCGACCGCGGCCGCGCAATGCAGCCGCATGCCGGGATGGGCCTGCCGGCACTGGTCGAGCAAGGCAGGCAAATCGCGCCGGATATGCCCGCCCTGACCAAAGAACACCGGCACCACGGTAACCTCGGCGACGCCGTCCGCGGCGAGTTCCGCCAGCGTTTCCGCCAGCAGCGGCGACATCAGTTCCAGAAATGCCAGCCGCACCTCGCAGCCGGGCAGGGCGGCCACCAGCTTCTGCTGCAGCCGCTCGAACGGCTCGCGCCAGCGCGCATCGCGCGCGCCATGCGCGAACAGGACCAGGGCGCGATCGGAGGCTGCCATGGCCGTCCTCAGTGCCGGTCCACCCAGCGCAGCGCCAGCAGCGCCAACGTCAGGTAAAGCGTGCCTGGCACCAGCGCGGAAATGATCGGCGGCCACGTATGCAGCAGGCCCACGTGCGAGAACAGCGTATTCGACAGGTGGAACGACAGCCCCAGCATGATGCCGCCGAATACCTTCACGCCGACCGCGCCGGCGCGCGCGTGCAGGTAGGCGAAGGGCAGGGCCAGCGCCACCATCACGAACAGCGTCAGCGGGTAGATCACCTTCTTCCAGAACGCGATCTCGTAGCGCTGGGTGTCCTGCTTGTTGTCGCGCAGGTGGCGGATATAGCGGAACAGGTCCAGCGTCGACATCCGCTCCGGCGTCACCAGCAGCACTGACAGGATCTGCGGGGTCAGCTCCGAATGCATGGCCACGCGCGGGAACTTGACCTGCTCGGCGCGGAAGTCCGGCGCGAGCGCGTCGCGTGCCGGCGCGCCGGGCGCGGCAGGCGCGGGTTGGGCGCCCTGGGCCTGCGGCGCCAGTTCGACGAAGCGGGTCTCGCTGACGTTCTGCAGCTCCCACGACTGGCCGCCCTGGTAGCGCCCCTCCTGCGCCACGCGGATCACGCGCAGCCGGTACTGGGGGTCGAACTCGTACATGGTGATGCCGGTGATGGTCTGGTCCGGCCGCAGCCCCGCCACGTTGACGAAGCGGGTGATCTCGCCCTCGCCGGCGGCATCCTTGTCGCGGTCCTTGACCCAGACCCCGGAGCGGAAGCCCGACGACACCGTCGCGCCGATCGCCTCCAGCTTGACCTTCTGCGCATACTGCTCGGCGCGCGGGCCGATGAACTCGCCGAACAGAAAGGTCACGAGCGCCAGCGGCACCGCCAGCTTGAACAGCGAGAACAGCGCCTGGCGGGTGTTCAGGCCGGCCACGCGGAAGATGGTGTACTCGGACTGGCTGGCCAGCTGCGAGAACACATAGATCGCGCTGATCAGCACCGCGATCGGCAGCACCTCGTACACCCGCGTGGGTGCCTGCAGCAGGACGTGGAACAGCGCCACCAGCGAGGTGTACTGGGCGTTGACGTTCTCCAGCTCGTTGAGCATGTCGAAGAACACGAACAGCGACAGCACCGCGAACAGGATGAAGGCGAACACGCCATAGACCAGCCGGCCGAAATAGCGTTCGTAGACGCGCAGGATTCTCATGCCCGGCCTCCGGCAGCGGTCGCGGCATCGCGCTTGCGCAGCCCGAACACGGCGCGCCAGCCTCCCAGGCTGCGGTTCTGGCGGTAGCGGAACAGCACCAGCGCGCCCAGGAACACGGCCAGGTGGATCGGCCACCAGGCCAGCCAGAACGGAATCGAGCCGTTGCGCACCCAGGACTGCGACAGGTTGATCAGGTTGCTGTAGGTCAGGTAGATCAGCACCGCGAACACCAGCGGCGTGTAGCGGCCCAGGCGCGGGTTAACGTAGGCCAGCGGGATCGCGATCATGACGAAGTTGAAGGCCAGGATCGGCAGCGAGATGCGCCAGATCAGCTCGCCCAGGTTCTCGCGCGTGGGGTTGCGGATCAGCTCGATGGTGTCGCGGCTCTTGGGCGGCAGCTTGGCCTCGGACTCGGGCGGCTTGTTGTCCACCTTGACCGCATAGCGCTCGAACTCGACGATGCGGTAGTCGATCTGGCCGGGCGTGCCTGAGTAGCGGCGGCCATTCTCCATCACCACCAGCCGGTCGCCGTTGGGCATGGTCTCGAACTTGCCCTGGTGCGCCAGCGCCACGCCGATCTTGTCGGCCTCGGCATTGGCGACGAAGACATTGCGCGCATGCTTCATGTCGGCGTCGATGCCTTCGATGAACAGCACGTAGTTGGCCTTGGCCGGCTCGATGAAGCGGCCGGCGGCGATCATCGACATCACCCCGCGCTGCTCGAAGCGGTCGCGGAACAGCGCGCTCTGCTGGTTGGCCCACGGCCACGCGAACAGGCCCAGCAGCAGCGCCAGCACGATGAAGGGCGCGGCGAACTGCAGCACCGGCTTGACCAGGTCGCGCAGCGAGATGCCGGCCGAGAACCACACCACCATTTCCGAATCCTTGTACCAGCGCGTCAGCACGATCAGGGTGGAAATGAACAGCGTCGCCGACAGCAGGATCGACAGGTAGCCGATGGTGGCCAGGCCGATCAGCATCAGCACGTCGTTGGGGCTGGCCTTGCCGTTGGCGGCCATCCCCAGGATGCGGATCACGAGCGAGGTGAGCATGAAAGTCAGCATCACCAGGAACACCGCCCCGGCGGTGTAGGCAAGCTCGCGTCGCAGGGCTTGTTGAAGGATCATGCGGGTTCGGTTCCGGGCTGCCGGCCGGAGCGGGCGATGTGCCGTGCGAGGTGCCTGGCAGAACAGCTGGCTGACGGCACAGCGTGCTGTCAACGTGACCGGGGCGTATCAGCGGCGGCAGGTCGCGGGGTAAAAATCGCGGATAATGGAGGCTTTCGTGTCTAACGAGCCCCTGGAAGGAAGCGCGATGGAATTTAGCACAAAAGCCCTGGATTGGAGCAAAGCCGGCCAAAATGGTTTCCTGGCGACCAAGACCGACTGCCTGGTGGTCGGCCTGTTCGAAGGCCAGAATCTCGGCGGCGTAGCCAAGGCCCTCGATGTGGCCACCAAGGGCTTGGTGGGACGGCTGGTCAAGCAGGGCGACTTCGAAGGCAAGCGCGGGACGCACCTGATGCTGCACGAAGTGGCCGGCGTGGGCGCCGCGCGCGTGCTGCTGGTGGGCCTGGGCAAGGAAGCCGACTTTACCGACAAGGCCTTCGCCGATGCGGTGCGCACCGCGGTGCGTGCCTTGTCGTCCACGCGTGCGACCTCGGCGCTGTGGTGCCTGGCGCAACAGGCGCCGCAGCAGCGCGACGTATCGTGGGCCGTGATCACCACCATCACGCTGGTGCGCGAAGCCGGCTACCGCCTGCTCGAGCGCCATCCCGGACTGAAGCGCGCCAACGCCCAGAATGCGGCCAGCGGCAAGCCCAACGCCAATGACAAGTCCTCGCTGCGCAAGGTCGTGATCGCGGTCGACAGCGGCGACGCCCGTGCCGCGACCCAGGCCGCGGTGCGCGGCACCGCCATCGCCAACGGCATGGAGCTGACGCGCGACCTCGGCAACCTGCCGTCCAATATCTGCACACCGACCTACCTGGCCAATACCGCGCGCACCATCGCCAAGCGCCACAAGCTCAAGGCCGAGATCCTCGGGCGCAAGCAGATCGAGGCGCTCAACATGGGCGCGTTCCTGGCCGTGACCAAGGGCAGCGAGGAGCCGCCCCAGTTCATCGTGCTGCGCTACGACGGCGCCGGCGCCAAGCAGGCGCCGGTGGTGCTGGTGGGCAAGGGCATCACCTTCGATACCGGCGGCATCTCGCTCAAGCCCGGCGAGGGCATGGACGAGATGAAGTACGACATGTGCGGCGCCGCCTCGGTGCTGGGCACGATCCAGGCCGTGGCCGAGATGGGCCTGAAACTCAACGTGGTCGCGGTGGTGCCCACCTGCGAGAACATGCCCAGCGGCATCGCCACCAAGCCGGGCGACGTGGTCACCAGCATGTCGGGCCAGACCATCGAGATCCTGAACACCGACGCCGAGGGCCGCCTGATCCTGTGCGATGCGCTGACCTATGTCGAGCGCTTCAAGCCGGCCGCGGTGATCGACGTCGCCACCCTGACCGGCGCCTGCATCATCGCGCTCGGCCATGTCAACAGCGGCCTGTACGCGCGCTCCGACGCGCTCGCCGACGCGCTGCTGCAGGCTGGCCGCCGCGCCATGGACAGCGCCTGGCGCATGCCGCTGGACGACGAATACCAGGACCAGCTCAAGTCCAACTTTGCCGACATGGGCAATATCGGCGGCCGCCCGGCCGGCAGCGTCACCGCCGCCTGCTTCCTGGCGCGCTTCACCGAGAAGTACGACTGGGCCCACCTGGACATCGCCGGCACCGCGTGGAAGAGCGGCGCGGCCAAGGGCGCCACCGGCCGTCCGGTGCCGCTGCTGACGCAGTTCCTGATGGACCGCGCGGCCTGAGCGCGGCGCAACGGAGCAGGAGCGGCAACCGTCCATGACGCGCATCGACTTCCATAGCAACGTGCCGGACGTGCTCGGCTATGTCTGCCGGCTGGTCCGCAAGGCCTACGGCGCCGGGCAGAAGGTGGTGATCCACGGCGCCCCGGCGCAGCTGGCTGACCTCGACGCGCGCCTGTGGACCTTCTCCCCGCTGGACTTCCTGCCGCATTGCGGGCTGGAAAGCCCCAACGCGGCGGTCACGCCGATCCTGCTGGCTGCCACCACCGAGGGCGTGCCGCACCACCAGCTGCTGATCAACCTGGCTGACGAAGCCCCGGCGCAGTTCGCTAGCTTCGAGCGGCTGATCGAGGTGGTCGGCGCCGGCGATGCCGCGCGCGAAGCCGGCCGCCAGCGCTACCGCTTCTACCGCGAACGCGGGTATCCGCTGACGCACCACGACATCGGCCAGCCCAAGGGAGACGCCGCATGAGCGAACGCACCACCTCGCGGGTGATCCCGCGGCCGGAACCGCACGACAGCATCCCGCTGCTGACCGAGGTGGTCGACCTGCCGGATGTCGACACCGAAGCCGACACTGAAGCCGACACCGAAGCGCCGGCGCAGGCGGGCGCCGCGGCGGACGACGGGGTGATCGACACCTTCGGCATGGACGATGCCGGCATGGTGATGCAGGTGGGTGACACCGGCGACGCCGCGCTGGACGACGCGATCGTGCCGGCCCAGCCCGCCGTGCAGACGGACGCCGCCACCGACACCGGCGACGACGACTTGCGCGCGGTGCGCACCGAGCTGCTGAGCCGCGTGATGATGCGCTTTCGCACCGAATGGCCGCAGGTGGTCGCGGCCCACACCGAAGCCACGCTGCAGTCGCGGCTCGCGCCGCTGACGGCGCAGCTGGCCAGCGAGCTGACGCAGTCGCTGGAAGCACGGCTGGTCGAGTGGCTGGACGCGACGCTGGAGGAAATGGAGAAGGCGCCGGGGGAGGATTGAGGGTTTTCTCCCCTCTCCCGCTTGCGGGAGAGGGGAGCGCCTGCCAGGGGCGACGGTACTGCAAGCGCTCTGCAAACGAAAAAGCCTGCGAGGGATCGCAGGCTTTTTGCCATCCACCGGACCGCTCTCAGTCCGTCACCGCCCCCTTGCTCGCCGTCGATGCCAGCCGCGCGAACTTCGCCAGCACCCCGCGCGTATAGCGCGGCGCCGGTGCCTTCCAGTGGGCGCGGCGCCGGGCCAGTTCTTCTTCCGCTACGTTCAGCTGCAGCAGCAACTGGTGCGCGTCGATGGTGATCGAGTCGCCCTCCTGCACCAGCGCGATGGTGCCGCCGACGTACGCCTCCGGCGCGACGTGGCCGACCACCATGCCCCAGGTGCCGCCCGAGAAGCGGCCGTCGGTGATAAAGCCGACCGACTCGCCCAGGCCCTTGCCGATGATGGCCGAGGTCGGGGCCAGCATTTCCGGCATGCCGGGGCCGCCCTTGGGCCCCAGGTAGCGCAGCACCAGGATGTCGCCGGGGTTGATGCGGTCGGCCAGGATCGCGTCCATCGCGCTCTGCTCGTCCTCGAACACGCGCGCCGGGCCGGTGATGACCGGGTTCTTCAGGCCGGTGATCTTGGCGACCGCGCCTTCCTCGGCGAGGTTGCCCTTGAGGATGGCCAGGTGGCCCTCGGCGTAGAGCGCGCGCTCGATCGGCAGGATCACGTCCTGGTCGGCGCGCGGGGCGTCGGGCACGTGTTCGAGTTCCTCGGCCAGGGTGCGGCCGGTGATGGTGATGCAGTCGCCGTGCAGCAGTCCGGCCTTGAGCAGGATCTTCATCACCTGCGGGATGCCGCCGGCGCGGTGCAGGTCGGTTGCCACGTACTGGCCCGACGGCTTGAGGTTGCAGAGTACCGGCACCTTGCGGCGGATGCGCTCGAAGTCGTCGATGGTCCATTCCACCTCGGCGGCATGCGCGATCGCCAGGTAGTGCAGCACCGCGTTGGTGGAGCCGCCGGTGGCCATGATCAGCGCCACCGCGTTCTCGATCGACTCGCGCGTGATGATGTCGCGCGGCTTGAGGTCGCGCTTGACGGCCTCGACCAGCACGCGCGCCGATTCGGCGGCGCTGTCGACCTTTTCCTGGTCCGGGTTGGCCATGGTCGACGAGTACAGCAGCGACATGCCCAGCGCCTCGAACGAGCTGCTCATGGTGTTGGCGGTGTACATGCCGCCGCACGAGCCGGTGGACGGGCATGCGTTCCGTTCCACCCCTTCGAAGTCTTCCTCGCTCATGCGCCCGGCGGTGAACTCGCCGACCGCCTCGAACGACGACACGATGGTCAGGTCCTTGCCCTTCCAGTGGCCGGGCTTGATGGTTCCGCCGTAGACGTAGATGCCCGGCACGTTGGTGCGCGCCAGCGCGATCATGCCGCCCGGCATGTTCTTGTCGCAGCCGCCGATCACCACCACGCCGTCCATCCACTGGCCCTGGGCCGCGGTCTCGATGCAGTCGGCGATGACCTCGCGCGAAATCAGCGAGTACTTCATGCCCTCGGTGCCCATCGACATGCCGTCGGAGATGGTGGGCGTGCCGAACACCTGCGGGTTGGCGCCGGCGGCCCGGATCGCGTCGATGGCCGCATCGGCCAGGCGCTGCAGGCCGGCATTGCACGGCGTGATGGTCGAATGCCCGTTGGCGATGCCCACCATCGGCTTGTCGAAGTCCTCCTTCTGGTAGCCGAGCGCGTAGTACATCGAGCGGTTGGGGGAGCGCGCCACGCCTTGCGTGATGTGCCGGGAGCGCTTGTTGAATGCCATGGTGGGGGTCTCCGGAATCCTTGTTCTATGCCGCCGCGCGCGCGGCGGGCGCTGCGATGGGGCAAGAATGACGCGTGCGTTTTGGCGTGTCAAATGGATTGTTGGGGCGCCGGAGTGCGCCGCCCGCCTAGCGGGGCGCCGCGGGGATTTGTGACATCATTACGGGCTACGATGCGTGCGCGGGCCACGCGTTGGCATTGCCGTGCAACCTTCGCCGCACCCGCGCGTCATACCTGGCGCCGCACGGCCGGCGTCGCCGCTGCCCCACAACCACCATTCACGCCAACATGCTGATTCATCCCCAGTTCGACCCGGTTGCCATCCACCTGGGCCCGCTTGCGATCCGCTGGTACGGGCTGATGTACCTGGCCGGCTTCGTCATGTTCCTGTGGTTCGGGCGCCTGCGCATCCGCCAGCCGCATATCGCCGCCAAGGGCTGGACCACGCGCGACCTGGACGACATGCTGTTCTTCGGCGTGCTGGGCGTGATCCTGGGCGGGCGGCTGGGCTACGTGCTGTTCTACAAGCCGACGTACTACCTGGCGCATCCGATCGAGATCTTCAAGGTGTGGGAGGGCGGCATGGCCTTCCATGGCGGCTTCCTTGGCGTGGTGGTGGCGATGTGGCTGTTCGGCCGGCTGCGCCGGCGCCACTGGATGGAAGTGACCGACTTCATCGCGCCGATGATTCCCTGCGGGCTGGCCGCCGGACGCATCGGCAACTTCATCAACGGCGAGCTGTGGGGGCGCGCCACCGACCTGCCGTGGGGCATGATCTTCCCGCAGGCCGGCGACAACATCCCGCGCCATCCGTCGCAGCTCTACCAGTTTGCCGGCGAGGGCGTGGCGCTGTTCGTCATCCTGTGGCTGTTCGCGCGCAAGCCGCGGCCGATGGGCGCGGTCTCGGGCGTGTTTCTGATCGGCTATGGCGCGTTCCGCTTCGCCGCGGAATTCGCGCGCGAGCCCGACACCTTCCTGGGCCTGCTGGCGCTGAAGCTGTCGATGGGCCAGTGGCTGAGCCTGCCGATGATCCTGGCGGGCATCGCCATGGTGATCTGGGCCTACCGCCGCCAGCCCGGCGCCGGCGCCCCGCAGCCGGCGGCCTGAGCCCCGCCTGCCCAGCGCGCGCTAGCGGCCGGCACGGCGCAGCGCGTCGATGCGCGCCTGCGTGTGCGGGTGCGTCGACAGGAAGTCTTCGCCACGCCCGGCCTGCGCTTCGTCGGGCTTGCCCTCGCGCTGCTCCAGCGCCACCAGCACGTCGGCCAGCGCCGCCGGCGGCAGGCCGTTGCGCTGCATCACGTCGATGGCATAGGCGTCGGCCTCGCGCTCGTGGTCGCGCGAATAGCGCAAGGTCAGCATGGCGGCCGGCACGCCCGCCAGCACCGACGAGATATCGCCGAACAGGTAGGCCGACAGCGCGGCCAGGGCCGAGCCCTGGATCACTTGCTGCAGCCCGTGGCGGCGCGCCACGTGGCCTGCCTCGTGGGCCAGCACGCCCATCAGGCCGGCGCCGCTGCCCGCCAGGCCGACCAGCTCGTCGGTGACGATGATGATGCCCCCCGGCAGGGCCAGCGCATTGGCACCGATTTCGCCGCCCTGGCGGAACACCACCTGGTAGTCGTGCGCGGCGTCGCGCGGGCGCCGCAGCGCCGCGAAGCCGGCGCGGATGCGGGCCTGCTCGGCGGCCGGCAGCTGCGTCGGCGCGAGCATGCCGTGGTCCAGGCTCTCCAGCGTCAGCTGGCCGAGCCGGGCCTCCAGTTCGGCCGGCACCGCGCGTGCCATCATGCCCGCACCCCACGGCAGCAAGACGTAGTAGCCCAGCACCAGCACCGCCACCAGCGCCGCCACGGCCAGGCCGGCGAGGCGCCAGCTGTTCTGCGCGCGCGTCACCAGGCCGTCGCGGTGGCCTGTGGAGGCCAGCAACCGGTCGAAGGCGGCATGGTCGGTGACCTCGCAGAAGGCGCCGTCGACGAAGGTGACCAGCCGCGGCGCGCGGCGCACGCGCTCAGACACGCGCAGCTGCGACAGCGGCGCGCGCCGCAATTCGGTGCCGTCTGCGTCGCGCAGCACGGCCTGCTGCGCCTCCACGGCCAGCGTGGCAGGATGCGCGCGCGACGAGCGGCCGTCGAAGAAGGTGACCGGGATCATGGCGCGTCAGAGCGCGATGTCGATGTCGTACCAGTCTACCGCCGCGTCGCCCAGCGCGCCCACCTGCTGCGCTTCGCCGGCGACGAAGCTGTCGAGCGGACCGGCCGCTAGCATGGTCACGCATTGCAGCCGGTAGCGCGTGGCGCGCACGCGCGCGAACGGCAGGAACAGGCCGAGCGTCAGTGCGATCGCAATCAGGTTGGTGACAAAGATAAAGACCATGCGCGCGGCGCTGACCTGGCTGCGGAACGCGTGCGGCGCCAGCGTGGTGTGGCTCCACACCACATTCTGCAGCCGCGCCATCAGGTAAGGGCTGACCGACAGCATGCCCAGGTAGAAGCCGGCGATGCCGAAGCCAAGCAGCGCCGCCGCGCCGAAATTGCCGATCCCCGGCGCCATCAGGAAGCCGGCCGCGGCCATCACCAGCGTGCCCGCCAGCACCACGCCGAAGGCGCGCAGGTAGGCCCGGTAGAAATCGCCCGCGCCGGCGTGGAAGCCGAACGGTGCCGTGCCGAAGCGGGTGTGGTTGTGCTGGTAGCGCTTGAAGCGCTGGTGCGCCAGCGGCCCCAGCAGGCCCAGCGTGGCCACCGCGGCCAGCGGCCACAGCACGAACACCCGGTAGGCCTCGGCATCGCCGCCGGTGAAGCCGAAGCGCAGGCCGCGGTAGCTGGAGTTGGCCATGCGGAAGCGCAGCGAACGCACCAGCAGCAACGGAAACACCGCCAGCAGCACCAGCAGCATCGCCAGCGCCAGGAACGGCGAGAAGGTCGACGCGAACTGGAACGCCAGCACCAGCCCGAACACGATGGCCCGGCCTTTCAGGATTGCCGACGGCTTGCCGTGATAGTCGAAGCTGGCGCCGTCCAGCCGCGTATTGCGGTAGAAGTACTGCAGCGTGCGCACCTTGGCCCAGGCGGAATAGATGCCCAGGGTGACGATGGTCAGCAGCGCATTGACGATCCAGATTCGGAAATATTCCGAGCCCGACCCGGTGAAGCTCAGGCCCAGCGGCCGCAGCGCGGCGGCGCCAGGGCCGGCGGGCGATGCCGGTTCGGCCGGGGTGGCGGCCAGGGTGAAATCGCTGCTGCCAGCTTGCATGGCATGACCTCCAGGGTGATGTGCGATGACTACAGAAACCGGCGGGGGATATCCGCCGCGGCCGGCGCCTGTTTCAAAAACGCAACGATGCCAGGCGAGGCGATTGCGGCGACGGCCTCACATTCTGACACTGATAAATATCGCCGACGGCACAATTTGTATGGCCGCGCGCCGCCAGCCCATGCCGTATCGTCCTCACCATGGAAAACCCTCGTAACACTTTGGAAACATCCTGTTACACTGATCTCATCCTGTAACAAGTTGCGGTTGGGTGCCATCCATAAAATCAAGGGCTTAGCCCGACTGGCACGTAAATCGCTAGTACTACTGTTACAAGATGAGCGGCGAGCCACAGCCGCCAACGGCAGTGCCAGGGGGGAGTACGGCTCTTCGGGTCGAGAGTTACGCTAGCCGCGCTGCACGGATCAAAGGGCACGGGAAAATCCACGCGCTTTGGCGCGTTTGCAACAGGGGTGGCGCGGGGCCAGCGCCAGGTCAATCCATGGACCCACGCGACGGATGCATTCGTATCCGCCAGCGATGAATCACGCAGTTCAGCAGTTCTTTTCAGGCGCGGGCGTTTCCTTGCGGGGAGGCAAGGGACGCCCGCCGCACCTCACCACATCATTTCCCGCTGGACCTGCACGCACGACCTTGCAGTGCACCATCGAAAGTCCTTGTATCGCTCGCGCCCTAATCCATAATTATGAATTATGGGATCCGATGCACACGCCATTGGATTCCCCGTGCGATACAGGAGATGGCATGCGCATCGTCCAGCAGGCGCTGTACCTGGAAGTGGCAGACCGGCTGCGCGCCATGATCGACGCGCATACGCTGGTGCCGGGCGCATGGATCGACGAAAGCGCGATGGCGGAAACGCTGGGCATCTCGCGCACGCCGCTGCGCGAGGCGCTCAAGGTGCTTGCCGCCGAAGGCCTGGTGCGGCTGGAGCCGCGCCGTGGCTGTTTCGTCAATGAACTGTCCGAGCAGGACCTCGACGAGATCTTCCCGCTGATGGCGCTGCTCGAAGGGCGTTGCGCCTATGAGGCCGCGCGCAACGCCACCCGCGCCGACCTCGACGCGCTCGACGGCCTGCACGCCGACCTGGCGCGCTATGCCCAGGCCGGCGATATCGACGCCTACTACGAGACCAACGCCCAGATCCATGAAGCGATCCAGCGGCTGGCGGGCAACCGCTGGCTGAGCGGGCTGATCAGCGACCTGCGCAAGGTGCTGCGGCTGTCGCGCCACAAGAGCCTTAAGCTGCCGGGGCGGATCCATGAATCCTGCGCCGAGCACCTGAGCGTGTTTGCCGCGCTCAAGGCGCGCGACCCGGAAGGCGCCGAAGCCATGATGAAGACCCACTTGCTGCGCCAGCGCGGCGCGCTGCAGGCGCTCGATGCCGGCGGCGCCGCAATGACGCAGGACGTCACCGACCTAGCCGAGGTAAAGACGGCCGTGCGCGCCCCGCCGGCCTTGCGCGTGGCGGGCGCCGAAGACTGACTCCCGCGCACCGCCACGCCAGCCACAGTTTCCCCCACGTTCACATCGATGCATCAAAGGCAGGTACCGCATGAACTCCTTCGATACGGGTGACCAGAAGATCAGCGCGCCGCTGGGCGAGAACGAGCCGTCCAGCTCCAATATCCTGTCGCGGCTGGGCCGCTGGTGGGGGCGCAAGGGCGAGGCCGACGCCAAGGCCAATGGCGATGCCAGGGCCGCCACGCCGGCCGATGGCGAGGCGCCGCTGCCGGCGCGGGTGGTGCGCCGCCAGCGCGAGCAATTGCGCCTGTGCTTCGATGCGCGCCTGACCGACGGCGCCGCCAATGCCGCCGCGCAGGCCTGGCAGGCCGAATACGAAGCCGCCGGCGAGGCCACGCGGCGCGGCATGCTGGCGGTGCTGGCCGAAGTGGCCAGCAACGGCAGCGAAGAGGCCGCGGCCGATGGCGACAAGGGCGCGCGCGCGGGCCAGGTCCAGTCCAACGCCCGCATCCGTTTCTTCAAGCGGCTGGCCGCGCTGCATGGCCAGCGCGGCAACAGCGCCTGCGGGTTGCATTTCCTGATCCAGCTGCGCGCCGACATGCTGCGCTGGCAGCGCCGCATGCCCGGGCTGCGACCCCTCGACGACGACCTCGAGGGCTTGTTCTCCAACTGGTTCGACGTCGGCCTGCTCGAGCTGCAGCCGATCACCTGGGACTCGCCCGCGTCGCTGCTGGAAAAGCTGATCCGCTACGAGGCCGTGCACGAGATCGCCTCGTGGACCGACCTGCGCAACCGGCTCGATTCCGACCGCCGCTGCTACGCCTTCTTCCACCCGCGCATCCCGCGCGAGCCGCTGATCTTCGTCGAGGTGGCCTTTGCCCCCGAGATGGCCGCCGACGTCCATACCCTGCTGGACGAAGCCGCGCCGCTGGAAGACCTGCGCCGCGTCAAGTGGGCGATCTTCTATTCGATCAGCAACACCCAGGCGGGGCTGCGCGGCGTCAGCTTCGGCAACTTCCTGCTCAAGCGCGTGATCGAGGAAGTGCAGCGCGAATTCCCCAAGGTGAAGCAGTTCGCCACGCTGTCGCCGATCCCCGGGTTCGCGGACTGGCTGCGCAAGCAGGACGGCGAGGCCGTGGCGCGCGTGCTGGGCGACAAGCGGCTGGCGCGCTGGAGCGAACGCCACGGCAACGCGCCCGCCGACGGCGCGGCCTGGCTGGAGGCGCTGGCGCCGGATGCCACCGATGCCGTGGTGCGCGACACCGCGCTGACCCTGGCCGCGCATTTCCTGGTGCGCGAACGCAACCAGTCGATGCCGGCCGACCCGGTGGCGCGTTTCCACCTCGGCAACGGCGCCTGCGTGGAACGGCTCAACTGGGGCGCCGACCTGTCGCGCAAGGGCCGCAGCCAGAGCTGCGGCATGATGGTCAATTACCTTTACGTGCCCGAGGCGCTGGATGACAATCTGGCACGCCTGGGCGCAGGCAACCCGCGCATCAGCCGCAGCGTCGGCAAGCTGCTGTGATCCTGGTCCGGTCACGGGGATTGTCCTTGCCCTTGCACCCGCGGCGCCTGGCGCGCCGCGACGTTTTGTCGGGAGCCATGTCGTAGCAGCAAAGCCAGCCGCGCAGTGCCCATGCGGGCGCGCGCGGCCATCAGATTGACTTTCCAGAAGAGAGAGGAGACAAAGATGAATCGTCGTCAGTTCAGCCTGGCCGCCTGCGCGCGCGCAGCGAGCCTGGTCCTTGGCGTGGCCGGCATCGGTGCCGGCGCCATGCTTGCCGCCCCCGCGCACGCAGATACCTGGCCGTCCAAGCCGGTCACCGTGATCGTGCCGTTCCCCGCCGGCGGCGGCACCGACGCCTTCGCGCGCCCGCTCACCGCGCAGCTGTCCAAGCAGCTGGGCAAGCAGTTCGTGATCGACAACCGCGGCGGCGCCGGCGGCACGGTCGGCGCCAGCCTCGCGTCCAAGGCTGCGCCGGACGGCTACACCGTGTTTATCGGCGGCGCCCACCACGCCATCGCGCCGTCGTTCTACAAGAAGCTGGACTACGACATCGAGAAGGACTTCATTCCGGTCACGGTGATCGCGCAGCCGCCGCAGGTGGTGGTGGTCAATCCCAATCGCGTCAAGGCCAGTACGCTGCAGGAGCTGATCGCCTACGCCCGCGCCAACCCCGGCAAGCTCAACTACGGCTCGGCCGGCAACGGCTCGTCGCATCACCTGGCGGGCGAGCTGTTCAAGATCCAGACCAAGACCTTTATCACCCATATCCCGTACAAGGGCGCCGGCCCGGCACTGTCCGACCTGATCGCGGGCCAGGTCGACCTGATGTTCGACGGGCTCGGCTCGTCGGCGCAGCATATCCGCGCGGGCCGCATCAAGGCGCTGGCGGTGGCGTCGAACAAGCGCTCGCCCGCCTTCCCCAACGTGCCGACCGCGGCCGAGGCTGGGGTGCCCAACTACGAGGTGTCGACGTGGTACGCGATGTGGGTGCCCAAGGGCACGCCGAAAGACATTGTCGACCGCCTCTACGCCGAAACCGAGAAGGCGCTGAACACGCCGGAGCTGAAGCAGGTCTGGCTGAACAACGGCTCGGAAACGCCGGCGTTCACGCCGGAGCAGTTCGGCCAGTTCCAGCACGCCGAGATCCGCCGCTGGGCCCAGGTGGTGCAGCAGTCCGGCGCCAAGATGGACTGACGCCATGCCCATGCCCATGCCGATCCGAAGCCGGGGGATGCGCCCATGAGCGGCACCGTGCGATTTGCCGCGCAGGGCACCACCGCCACCGTAACGCTTGCGCACGCGGGCAAGCTCAACGCCATTTCCGCGCAGATGTGGCGCGAGCTGGCGGCGGGGTTTGCGCGCCTGTCGGCGGATAACTCGCTGCGCTGCGTGGTGGTGCGCGGTGCCGACGGCAACTTTGCCGCCGGCGCCGACATTGCCGAGTTTCCCGCCGAGCGCGGCGACGAGGCCGCCGTGCGCCACTACCACATGGCCACCATCGCGCCCGCGCTGGCGGCGGTGGCGCAATGCACGCATCCCACCGTGGCGATGATCGAAGGCGTGTGCGTGGGCGGCGGGCTGGAAATCGCCTGCCATTGCGACCTGCGTATCGCCGCTTCGGACAGCCGCTTCGGCGTGCCGATCAATCGGCTCGGCTTCCCGATGGCGCCTGGCGAGCTGCAAGGCCTGCTGGCGCTGGCGGGTCGCGCCGCGACGCTGGAGATCCTGCTCGAGGGCCGCGTCTTCGATGCCGCCGAGGCGCGTGAAAAAGGCCTGCTGACCCGCGTGGTCGAGCCTGCCGCGCTGGCCGCGGAAGTCGACGCCACGGTGCGCCGCATCGCCGCCGGCGCGCCCGCCGCGGCACGCATCAACAAGGCCACCATCCACCGGCTGGCGCCGTCGCCGGCACCGCTGTCGCCGGCCGACCTGGACGCGCATTTCGCCTATGCCGAAGGCGCGGACCACGCCGAAGGCGTCGCCGCCTTCCTGGCGCGCCGGCCACCACATTTTCGCGGGGAGTAGGGCGCGCCGTCGGCACTGCTTCCCCACTGCTTCCTATCCTCGTTGTCTTTGCTTCCTCAGTCTTTGGTTCGCTCCCTGCCATGAACGCCAACCTGTTCGCCCTGTTCGAATCCCGCTTCCCCGCTGACCGTACCGCCTGCTGCATCGAGACGCACGACGGCCTGTACTACAGCTGGGACGACCTTGACCGCGCCACCGCCAAGCTGGCCAACCTGCTGGCCTCGCTGCACCTGCCCGAAGGCGCGCGCGTGGCGGTGCAGGTGGAAAAATCGCCCGAAGCGCTGTTCCTGTACCTGGCCACGCTGCGCGCCGGCTATGTCTACCTGCCGCTGAACACGGCCTACCAGGAGGCCGAGATCGACTACTTCGTCGGCAATGCCGAGCCGTCGGTGGTGGTCTGCAGCAGCAAGAACTTCGGCTGGGTCTCCAAGGTGGCGTTCCGCCACGGCGTGAACCATGTGTTTACGCTGGACGACGATCGCAGCGGCTCGCTGCTGTCGCGCGCGGCGGGCAAGGCCGACACCTTCGAGACGGTGGCGCGCGCCGACGATGACCTCGCCGCCATCCTCTATACATCGGGCACCACCGGCCGCAGCAAGGGCGCGATGCTGAGCCATCGCAACCTGGCCTCCAATGCGCAGACGCTGCACGAGTTCTGGGGCTGGCGCAGCGACGACGTGCTGCTGCACATGCTGCCGATCTTCCATGTGCACGGCCTGTTCGTCGCCTCGCATGGCGCGCTGCTGGCCGGCGCCAAGATGATCTGGGCGCCCAGGCTCGACATGGCGCAAGTGCTGAAATTCCTGCCGCGCTGCACCGTGATGATGGGCGTGCCGACCTACTACGTGCGCATGCTGCAGGAGCCGCGCTTCGACGACGACACCTGCCGCCGCATGCGCCTGTTCGTGTCGGGTTCGGCGCCGCTGCTGCTGGAAACCTTCGACGCCTTCCGCGAGCGCACCGGCCATACCATCCTGGAACGCTACGGCATGAGCGAGACCGTGATGCTGGTGTCCAACCCCTATGACCCGGCGCTGGGCGAGCGCATCGGCGGCACCGTCGGCATGCCGCTGCCGGGGGTGTCGGTGCGCGTGGTCGACGGCGACGGCAAGCGCTGCGCGCCAGGCGAGATCGGCAACGTCGAGGTGCAGGGCCCGAACGTGTTCCAGGGCTACTGGCGCATGCCGGAAAAGACCCGCGAAGAGTTCACCGACGATGGCTGGTTCAAGACCGGCGACGTCGGCCGCTTCGGCGGCGCCATCGTCAGCCAGGCCGGCGAGCGCGCCGTGCCGGACCACTACCTGACCATCGTCGGGCGCAGCAAGGACCTGATCATCTCGGGCGGCTACAACGTCTACCCGAAGGAAATCGAGAGCTTTATCGACGAGATGCCGGGCGTGGCCGAGAGCGCCGTGATCGGCGTGCCGCACGCGGATTTCGGTGAGGCGGTGGTGGCGGTGGTGGTGCGCAAGCCCGGTGCCGACATCGACGAGGGCGCGCTGATCGGCACGCTCAAGGGCCGCATCGCCAATTTCAAGGTGCCCAAGCGCGTGCACGTGGTGGACGAGCTGCCGCGCAACACTATGGGCAAGGTGCAGAAGAACGTGCTGCGGGAGAAGTTTGCGGCGCTGTGAGGAAGGTAGCGAAACGCCGGCGGGTTTGCTTCCTCTCCCGCTTGCGGGAGAGGGGAGCACACCAGCGGTCGATCGAATGAGAGCTTACTTCAGCATCTGCACTGACCCGTTCACCGACACCGTCACCTGCGTCTTGCCGCCCTCAACCGGCACCGGTACCGCGGCGTCGGCCATCATGGCCTTGGCGGCGCCGTACATGCGCGGCACCGGCGGCACCATGCCGGTCTCGTTCACGTTGACTTCACGGATGGTGTAGCTGTTGTAGCCGAACAGTTTGGTGGTGGCCTGCGCCTTGTTGCGGAACGAGGCGATGGCCTGCTCGGCGAGCTT
Organism: Cupriavidus taiwanensis; assembly: GCF_900250075.1. NCBI lineage: Bacteria > Pseudomonadati > Pseudomonadota > Betaproteobacteria > Burkholderiales > Burkholderiaceae > Cupriavidus > Cupriavidus taiwanensis. Next base: position 2,979,060 of record NZ_LT977070.1, on the reverse strand, counting down.
GGCCTCGGCGGCCTCGCGTGCTTCGCGCGACAGCGAGAAGGCGATGTTCTGCACCTGCATCTGGCTCGCCAGCTCGCCCGCGAGCTTGGAAACCGCCGAGAAATCGCGCGATTTCAGGATGACCTCGGAGCGTCCGCGCCAGGTGCTGATGCGGCCGTTGCGGTCGGTGCTGGGGTGGATGGTGAAGCCGCCGGATTCGGCGGTCACGCCCTGCACGCGGCGCGCCTGCGTGATGACGGCCTGGGTCCGGGTCGACAGGCCCGAGGAGATCGCGGCCGGTTCCGCGCCTTCCTGCTCCGCGGCCAGCGTCAGGTGCACGATATCGGTCGGCACCTCGGTGACGGCCTGCGCGGTCAGCGACAGCACGCCCGACGGCGTTTCGGTGGGACCGCCGTGGGCCGAGGCGACGACGGCGGTGGTGCCGAGGAGGGTGGCGGCGAGCCATTGCTTCATGTGGTTCTCCCAATCAAAACGTGATGGGTATCAGACGTGGCCGCGAGGGCGATCGTTCCGCGACATTGCAAACGATTGTTGCGGTGGCGTCGCGCGAGTGGTCTTGCTTCCCCCGTGCGGGGGAAGCGGATCGTCAGAATGCCTGCCAGGCCTTCCACAACATATACGTGGCCAGGCACAGCAGCAGCACGGCGAAGACCTTGCGCAGCTGGCCCACATCCATGCGGTGCGCGGTGCGCGCGCCCAGCGGCGCGGTCAGCACGCTGGCCGCGGCGATAACCAGCAGCGCGGGCAGGTAGAGATAGCCGAGCGAGGCCGCCGGCAGTCCGGGCGCGTGCCAGCCGCTCCAGATGTAGCCCGCCACGCTGGCCATGGCGATCGGGAAGCCGAGCGCGGCCGAGGTCGCCACCGCGTTGTGGATCGGCACATTGCACCAGGTCATGAACGGCACCGAGACAAAGGCGCCGCCCGCGCCCACCAGGCTAGACAGGAAGCCGATCACGCCGCCCGCGCCGGCCATGCCGGCGAAGCCCGGGAGCTGGCGCCCCGGCTTGGGCCGGCGGTTGCGCAGCATCTGCAGCGCCGAGAAGCCGACGAAGCCCGCGAACGCCAGCGACAGCCAGCTGGTCTTCAGCGCCGCGAAGACCTTGCCGCCGCCGACCATGCCGCCGATCACGATGCCGGGCGCCAGCGCCAGCACGATCGGCCAGCACACCGCGCCGCGCTTGTGGTGCGCGCGCACGGACGACAGCGAGGTGAACAGGATGGTGCCCATCGAGGTGGCGATCGCCATATGGACGATGGCTTCGCCGGCAAAGCCCAGGCTGGTGAACAGCAGCGTCAGGAACGGCACCATCATCATGCCGCCGCCCACGCCGAGCAGGCCGGCGCAGAAGCCGGTGAAGGCGCCCAGTGCGAGCAGGGCGGGGATCAGCACCGGCAGGTTGTCGAACGGCATCGTGTCAGCAAGGTGGTTGTTATTGTCGTCAGCCTTGCCGCGCAAGGCCTGGTGCGGCGTGGCAACGCCAGGCCCGTCAGCCCATCAGCTTGCCGGTGATATAGCGCCATTCCGCCGGCGTCACCGGCGTGATCGAGAGCCGGTTGCCGCGCCGGAGCACCACCATGTCGGCCAGCGCTTCATGCTCGCGCAGCTCGGCCAGCGGGATCAGGCGGCTCTTGCGTTCGAAGCGCACGTCGACCAGCAGCCAGCGCGGTGCGTCGGCCTTGGAGGCGGCGTCGAAATACGGGCTCTTGCGGTCGAACTGCGTGGGGTCGGGATAGGGCGCGGAGCAGACCTCGGCCACTCCGGCGATGCCGGGCTCGGGGCACGACGAGTGGTAGAACAGCACGCCGTCTCCTACCTGCATGGCGTCGCGCATGAAGTTGCGCGCCTGGTAGTTGCGCACGCCGGTCCACGGCAGCGTCCGTTCGCGGGCCAAGTCGTCGATGCTGGCCTCGTCGGGTTCCGATTTCATCAGCCAGTACTGGCGGGCGCGTTGGTTCTGGTTAGGGCTCACGGCGCTGCTCAGGAAAGGAAGGCCCGCGCGGGAAAACACGGGCAAGCATGCAGGCAAGAAAAAAGGCGATGGTTCAGAAAACCACCGCCTTTTTAGGGGGTCCCCGCCTCGGCCGCTGGGTCGGCATCCTGAACCCAAGTGAGGTTCAGAGTGGCTGCGGAAGTCGCATTTCGGGTACATCATCCACTCAGGGAGTCCAGGCCAGGCCCGGACTATGAATGCGACGACGCGCTCGCCCACGCGACATAATCCCGCACCATGCAATGCATATCGGTTCAAGGAGTTTATGACCCTCACGAACCAGGCAGGGAAACTGTCAAACGTCTGACTGTCCACGTGCCGGATGTCAGACGTTTGCCGTTTCTAACAAGGATGGGATGAAAACGGCGGCCAGGCGCGATAACCTGACCTGTCAGCTGCACTTCTGTGGTGCCTCGTGCAGTCTGGCTACACTATACACCGCGTTGCAGGCCATACCAAGTGCGCTCGCGCGTGTCGTTACATTTTGCGCGGCAGCGCGGCATCCGCAGCACATCCCACCCGTGCTGCTCAGCCGCGCGTACCGGTGCCCACGTGGGCATATTGCCGCAGCGCTTCGTCGGCGCGGTCGTTCAGTTCGCGGATGCGCGCGCGGATGGCGTCGACCGGGATCGCGCCCTCCGCCTGCTGCTTGCGCTGCAGCGACAGCAGGTCCGAGGCGATGCTGATCGCGGCCATCACCGCCACGCGCTCGACACCCTTGGCCGCGCTGCCGCTGCGCAGCTTGTTCATCTGCGTGTCGACCAGGGCCACGGCCTCGAGCAGTGCGGCCTCGTTCTCGGGCGCGATGGCGAAGCGGTAGGCCTGGCCGGCGATGTTGACTTCGACTTGCTTGTTGCTCATGCGTGTTCTCCGGGGGCCTTGTGCGCTTCGGCGCCCTGCGCCACGGCCTCTTCGCCGAGCAGGTCGAGCTGGCGCGTGTCGCTGGCGGTCGGCAGCTTGTCAAGGATGGACTGGATGCGCAGCTGCGCTTCCTCGATCTTGATATTGAGCAGTTCGCGGTCGGCGGCCATGGCCTCGCGCTCGCCGCGCAACTGCGCGGCTTCGCCCTCCAGCCGCGCGATTTCGTCGCGCAGCCGCTGGTTCTCCGCCGCCAGGGTGTCCGCATGATGCAGCACGCGCCCGATCTTGGCGGCCAGTTGTTCGAGTTCGGTGAGCATAGGGCCTGTCATGATGGGAGTAGTGTCAGGTATCGCGATTCTAGCCGATGCGCCGGCATGCACAATGCGGAGGAAAGGTTTGTGACCGGCCGCCCGCATGGAAGTTGCAGGCTTCTGCACCCAAGACGCCGCGAGAGTGTGACAAAACGCTACCAGGCGGGCCATGGCGGCAGTGGGGTCGTCGCGTTGACGCGGGGGGCGAAACGCCATAGACTCGCGCACGTTCCAGGTGCTCGCCCTTTTCGTCCCTGGCGAAGGGGCAGTTCAACGGGAAACAGGGAGCCGGGCCGGCTGCGCGCCGGACAGGCCAACCTGTGCTGCCCCCGCAACGGTAAGCGACCGCGGTGCGCATGCGCCAGCCACATCGCTGGCAAGGCCCGATCCGTCATCGGATGCCAGGCCACATGCCCGCAGGACCGGCCACACGCCACTGAACCGCAGGTTCGGGAAGGCGCCGGTTCCGTGTCGCCAGCCCGGATACCGGCCTGAACGCGGGCTGCCGCCCGTGCGCGGCACGCCTCATCGCCATATGGCCCGCGGGGGAACGGGCCCGGCCGTTCCTATCCAGTCCTGCATCATGCGTTCATCGCTTCACAGGTCGACCCGCCCGGCAAGCCCGGCGGTGCGTCCGTCCGTGCCCGCCATCCTGGCGGCCATGGCCTCGTTCACCCTGGTTCCCGGTACCGCTTCCGCACAGGCGGCGGACAGCCGCACCGCGCTGCTCGCGCCGGTGGTGGTCACTTCCACCCGCACCGCGCAGTCGATCACCGAGGCGCTGCCGCATACCACGGTGGTCACGCAGCAGGACATCGCCAATGCGCAGGCGCCGGACCTGCGCACGCTGCTGCGCAGCCAGGCCGGCGTCGAGTTCGCGACCAACGGCGGCATGGGCAGCAATACCTCGCTGTTCATGCGCGGCGCCAACTCCAACCAGACCCTGATCCTGATCGACGGCGTACGGGTGTCGTCGGCCAGCAGCGGCACCGCGCAGCTTGCCAATATCCTGCCCGACCAGATCGACCGCATCGAGGTGGTGCGCGGCAACGTCTCGGCGCTGTACGGCTCGGACGCGATCGGCGGCGTGGTGCAGATCTTCACCAAGAGCGGCGCGGGCCAGGCGCCGGCGGTCAACGCGGCGGTGGAGTACGGCAGCAACAATACGCGCCAGGGCACGGTCGGCTATGGCGGCCAGGTCGGCGACACCTCGTTCAACCTGACCGGCTCGGCGTTCAAGACCGACGGCTTCTCGTCGATCAATACCAAGCAGGCGCCGCGCGCCAACCCCAACGACAACCCGTACGAGAACCAGAGCGTGTCGGGGCAGGTGAAGCACCGCTTCACGCCCAACTGGGATGCCGGCATCACCGGCTACTACTCGAAGAGCAAGCTGTCGTTCGACAGCGCCTTCGGCCGTCCCACTGACGAAAACCGCACCAACAGCGAGCTGTACACGCTGTCGGCCTTCGTCAACGGCAAGCTGGGCGCGGACTGGACCACGCATTTCAAGCTGTCGCAGAGCGAGGACCGCAGCGACACCTTCCTCAACGGCAGGCCCAACGGCACCTTCAATACCCGCAACCGCCAGTTCAACTGGCAGAACGAGTATGCGCTGGCCGCCAACCACACGCTGCTGTTCGGCACCGACTACCTGCAGCAGGAGCTGGACTCCAGCGCCTATGGTGCGCCCACGCGCAATGTGTTCTCGGTGTTCGGCGGCTATGACGGGCGCATCGGCAAGCACCAGCTGCAGCTCAACGCGCGCAACGACCACTATTCCGACTTCGGCAACCAGGGCAGCTTCCGCGCCGGCTACGGCTACTACGTGACCGACGCGCTCAAGCTGATCGCCAGCGTCAGCAATGCCTTCCGCGCGCCGACCTTCAACGAGCTGTACTACCCCAACTTCGGCCAGCCCAACCTGCAGCCGGAACGTGCCAAGTCGGTCGAGGCCGGCGTGCAGTACGCCACCGCCAGTGCCGGCCTGCTGCGCCTGACCGCGTTCGAGACGCGCTACCACGACCTGATCGTGTCGGCGCAGCAGCCCAGCGGCATGTTCCTGGCGCAGAACGTCAACAAGGCCAAGGTGCAGGGCATCGAGGCATCGTGGCGCGCCACCGTGTATGGCACCGACTTTGGCGCCAGCGTGACCTTCCAGAACCCGGTCGACGAGCAGACCAACACCCAGCTGCTGCGCCGCGCGCGCCGCCATGCCGCGCTGGACGTCGGCCGCGATATCGGCAACTGGCGCTTCGGCGGCGAATGGCTGCTGTCGTCGTCGCGCATGGATGCCGGCTCGCGCCGGCTGGGCGGATACGGTATCGTCAACCTCACCGCCCGCTACAACATCGACAAGCAATGGTTCATCGCCGCCCGCGTCGAAAACCTGTTCGACAAGGACTACCAGCTCGCCTACCCCTACAACACGCAGGGGCGCGCGGGCTTCATCACGCTGGGCTGGCGCCAGCGATGAGCGCGCGGGCGCGCCATGTCTGAGTTCCGGCGCGCCCTGGCGATCTGGCTGGTGCTGGCGCTCGCGGCGCTGCTGGCGTTCGCCTTGTCGCTGGCGCTGGGCAGCGTAGCGCTCGATGCGCGGGCGCTGTGGCTCGCGCTGAGCGGCGCCGACAGCGGCACCGCCGGCGCCATCGTGCATGAGCTGCGCCTGCCGCGCGCGGCCGCGGCCTTTGCCTGCGGCGGGCTGCTGGCCCTGTCCGGGGCGCTGATGCAGGTGCTGCTGCGCAACCCGCTGGCCGAGCCTTACGTGCTGGGCGTATCGGGCGGGGCCTCCACCGCCGCGCTGCTGGCAATGCTGGCGCTGGCGCCGTGGTGGGGCGTGCAGGCCGCCGCCGCGCTCGGCGCCCTGCTGGCGATGGTGCTGGTGGCATCGCTGGCGCGGCGCGACCTGCTGCATCCGCAGGTGCAGGGCGGCCATCGCGAAGCCGGCGCGCGGCTGCTGCTGACCGGCGTGATCCTGGCTGCCGGCTGGGGCGCGGTGATTACGCTGATCCTGTCGGTCGCGCCGGAGTCGCGCCTGCGCGGCATGCTGTTCTGGCTCACCGGCGATCTGGGCGGCACCGCCAGCTACGGCGGCGCGCTGGCCATGCTGGTGGCGGCGCTGCTGCTGGCCATGCCGATGGCGCGCGCGCTCAACGTGATGCTGCTGGGCGAGACCGTGGCGCAGGCGCTGGGCGTGCGCGTCGGGCGCGTGCGGCTGGCGACCTTCATGCTGGCATCGCTGTGCATTGCCGCGGCCATCACCACCGCCGGCTCGATCGGCTTTGTCGGGCTGGTGGTGCCGCACCTGGTGCGGCTGGCCTGGGGCAACGACCAGCGCATGCTGCTGCCGGCCGCGACGCTGTTGGGCGGCGCGCTGCTGATGGCGGCCGACCTGATCGCGCGCACCGTGGTGGCGCCGGCGCAGTTGCCGGTGGGGGTGATCACCGGGCTGCTGGGCGTGCCGACCTTCCTGTACCTGCTATTGCGGAGGCCGCGATGAGCGCCGCCACGCACTGGTCCTTGCCGCTCGCGGCTTGCCCGCGGCTGACGCTGCGCGAGCTGCGGCTGCGCACCAGCCAGCGCGTGCTGGTGGACCGGCTGAGCCTGGCCATCGGCCCCGGCGAGCTGTGGTGCATCGCCGGCCCCAATGGTGCCGGCAAGTCCACGCTGATGACCGTGCTGGCCGGGTTGCGTCACGCCGACGGCGGCAGCGTCGAGATCGACGGCAACGCGCCGGCGCTGGTCGACCCCGCGCTGCTGGCGCGCCAGCGCGCCTACCTGCCGCAAGCCGTGCACGACACCTTCCCGATGCCGGTGCTCGACGCCGTGCGCGTGGGCCGCCATCCGCACCTCTCGGGTTGGGGCTGGACCGGGCGCGAGGACGACCGCATCGTGCACGACGTGATCCGCGCCATGGATATCGAGGCGCTGGCCGCGCGCGATGTGCTGACGCTGTCCGGCGGCGAGCGCCAGCGTGTCTCGCTGGCCGCGGCACTGGCGCAGCAGGCGCCGCTGCTGTTGCTGGACGAGCCGGTCTCGCACCTGGACCTGCGCCACCAGATCCTGGTGCTGGAGCAGCTGGCCGCGCTGGCCAGGGCCGGGCGCCACGCCATCGTGGTGATCCTGCACGACCTGACGCTGGCGCTGCGCTACGCCACCCATGCCCTGCTGATGGCTGAAGACGGCACCGCGCTGCACGGCCCCGCCGCGCAGGTGCTGACCCCCGAACACTGCTCGCGCGCGCTGCGCACCGCGATCGTCAGCGTCAGCGACGGCGCCCATACCGCGCTGATTCCCGACGGCGCGCGCCCGACCACACCACACTCACACCATGACTGAAAACCACAACCCCGCCGAGCAGGACCCCGACCGCGATGCCCGCCACAAGGCGCGCATGGTGCGCAAGAAGGAAGTCGTCGACGCCAAGATTGCCGCCGCGCAGGACGAGCGCGGCGTGGTCGTCATTACCACCGGCAACGGCAAGGGCAAGTCCAGCTCCGGCTTCGGCATGGTGGTGCGCGCGCTCGGCCATGGCATGCGCGCCGGCGTAGTCCAGTTCATCAAGGGCGCGCAGCCCACCGGCGAAGAAATGTTCCTGCGCCGCTTTCCCGACCAATGCGCCTTCCACGTGATGGGCGAAGGCTATACCTGGGAAACCCAGGACCGCGCCCGCGACGTGGCCAAGGCGCAGGCCGCGTGGGAGGTGGCGCGCGCCATGCTGCGCGATCCCGGCATCGGCCTGGTGCTGCTCGACGAACTCAACATCGCGCTCAAGCTGCACTATCTTGATGTGGAGCAGGTCATCGCCGACCTGCGCGCGCGCCCGCCGATGCAGCACGTGGTCATCACCGGCCGCGGCGCGCCGCCGGCGCTGGTGGAGGCGGCCGACACCGTCACCGACATGACCCCGGTCAAGCACGCGTTCCAGCAGGGCATCAAGGCCCAGCGCGGCGTGGAAATGTAGCCCTTTTTTTCCGAGTACCCGATCCAGGCATCATGCAGTTTCCCGAAATCCCTCCGCTCGACGAAGCGCTGCGCCCCGTGCTGCAGGCCGCCACCGATGACAAGACCAAGCCGCTCGGCGCGCTCGGCCGGCTCGAAGCGCTGGCCCTGCAGCTGGGCCTGATCCAGGGCACCGCGCGGCCGGTGCTGCGCCGGCCCACGGTGATCGTGTTCGCCGCCGACCATGGCGTGGCCGACGCCGGTGTCAGCGCCTATCCGGCCGAGGTCACGGCGCAGATGGTGCAGAACTTCCTGGCCGGCGGCGCGGCCATCAACGTGTTCTCGCGCCAGCACGGCATTGCGCTGGAAATCGTCGACGCGGGCGTGCGCGTGCCGCTGCCGGCGGCGCCGGGCCTGGTCAACTGCCGCATTGCCGATGGCACCCGCAACTTTGCGAACGAGCCCGCGATGACGCCGGCACAGGCGGCCGCGGCGATGACCGCCGGCATGGCGCGCGTGCTGCGCCATGCGCAGCAGGGCTGCAACGTGATCGGCTTCGGCGAGATGGGCATCGCCAATACCTCGGCGGCGGCGTGCCTGATGCAGCGGCTGACCGGCCTGCCGCTGGAGGACTGCATCGGGCGCGGCACCGGGCTGGACGACGCCGGCCTGGCGCGCAAGCGCGAGGTGCTGGCCGGCGCGCTGGCGCGGCACGCCGATGCGCAGGCACCGCTGGACGTGCTGGCCACCTTCGGCGGCTTCGAGATCGCGATGATGGCCGGCGCCTTCCTCGCCGCCGCGGCCAGCCGCATGGTGATCCTGGTCGACGGCTTTATCGCCACGGCCGCGCTGCTGGTGGCGCAGCGGCTGGACCCCAACGTGCTGCCGTACTGCGTGTTCACGCACTGCTCGCACGAGCGCGGCCACCGCGCGCTGCTGGCGCAGTTCGAGGCCGCGCCGCTGCTGGCGCTGGACCTGCGCCTGGGCGAAGGCACCGGCTGTGCGCTGGCGTGGCCGCTGCTGGCCTCGGCCGCGGCGTTCCTGAACGAGATGGCCACCTTCAGCGGCGCCGGCGTCAGCACCGCATCGCCATGAGCGTGCCGACCGACCCGGCGCCCGTGCCCGAACCCGGACCCCGCAGCCCCGCGGGCGTGGCCGGCGAACTGCGCTATTTCCTGACGGCGCTGGGCTACTTTACGCGCGTGCCGCTGCCGGGCTGGCTGGCGCGCTGGGTCGGCTTCGAACCCCATTACCTGCATGCCGCCGCACGCTATTTCCCGCTGGTCGGGCTGCTGGTGGGCGGCGCGGGCGCGCTGGCCACCTGGGGCGCGGCGCTGTGGTGGCCGCCCGGCGTGGCCGTGCTGCTGGGCATGGCCGCGACGCTGCTGCTGACCGGCGCCTTCCATGAAGACGGGCTGGCCGATTGCGTCGATGCCTTCGGCGGTGCGTGGCAGCGCGAGGACGTGCTGCGCATCATGCACGATTCGCGCATCGGCGCGTTCGGCGCGATCGCGCTGGTGCTGGCGCTGCTGCTGAAGTGGCAACTGCTGGTGGCGATCGCCGGGCACGGTGGCATCGCGGTGCTGCTTGCCGTGCTGGTCGTCGCGCATGCCGCCAGCCGCGCGATGGCGGTCAGCTACCTCGCCACGCTGGCCTACGTGCGCCCCGAGGGCAAGGCCAAGCCGGTGGCGCAGAAGCTGGCCGGCGCGGGCCTGGTGTTCGCGCTGCTGTGCGGGCTGGTGCCGCTGTGGCTGATGTCGCCAGGTTTCTGCGCGGTGGCGGTCGGGATGCTGCTGGTGCTGCGCCTGCTGCTCGGCCGCTACTTCGTGCGCCGCATCGGCGGCTATACCGGGGATTGCCTCGGCATGGCCCAGCAATGCGCCGAGATCGGACTCTACCTGGTGGCCGCCGCATGGACGTGGTCCTGATCCGGCATGCGCAGCCGCAGGTGCCGGCAGGCACCTGCTATGGCTGCCTCGACCTGCCGCTGCTGGCGCCGCTGACGCCGCCCGCGGCGCGTATCGTTAGCGGCCTGCCGGCACCGGATCGCATCGTGGCCAGCCCGCTGGCGCGCGCGCTAGGCACGGCACAGGCACTGGCGCAGGCGTGGCCTGGCGGCGTGCCGTACATCGACACCGAACCTGCGCTGCGCGAAATCGACTTCGGCAGCTGGGAGGGCGTGGCCTGGGATGCGATCGACCGCGGCGCGCTCGACCAGTGGGCGGCCGACCTGCTGCATGCGCGCCCGCACGGCGGCGAATCGCCGGCGCAGGCGATGGCGCGGGTGGTTGGCTGGGCCGCGACGCTGGCCGAAGCTCGCGCGCAATGTCTGTGGGTGGTCGGCCATGCCGGGCCGATGCGCATGCTGGCGGCGCACTGGCTGGGCGTGCCGCTGGCGGCCACGCTCAGCTGGGAGCTGGGTTTCGGCGCCAGCTGCGGCTTCAGGCTGGGCCAGGGCGGGGCGCGGCTGGGCTGGTGGAACCGCGCCGGCTGATCAGCGTGCCGGCCGGCGGCCGCGCGCGGTGTCGAGGTCCTTGCACAGCTGCGCCGCGCCTTGCACCACGCGCGGGCCGGCCCGGTTGAGCAGGTCGCCGTCGATCACGAACATGTTGTTGCGCGCCACCGCCGTGACCTGTTTCCAGCGCCGCCACATCTCGAAATCCGGCAACGGCTGGTCCGAGCGCGTGGCGCCCATGCCCGCCGTCACCATCGCTTCGGGATTGCCCGCGATCACCGCTTCGACCGACACCGTCGGCACCAGCGGCGTCTCGGCCGCGAACAGGTTGCGGCCGCCGCACAGCGCCAGCATGTCGCTGACCAGGTGCTGGCCGTTGAGCGTCATCAGCGGCTGCTGCCAGACCTGGTAGAACACCGTCACCGGCGGGCGTGCCGCATAGGTCTTGCGCAGCGTTTCCACTTGCTGGCGGAAGCCGTCGGCGGCGCGCCGCGCGGTGGCTTCGGTGCCCAGCAGCGTGCCGAGCTTCTCGATATTGTCCGGGATTGCCGCCAGCCTGCGCGGCTCGCTGTAGAACAGCGGGATGCCGAGCGCGCGCAGCCGGTCGGCCTGCTTCTGCGCATTGCCGTGGCGCCACACCACGATCAGGTCGGGCTTGAGTGCGGCAATGCGCTCCAGGTCCAGCGCCTTGTTGTCGCCCACGCGCGCGATCTCGCGCGCCTGCGGCGGGTAGTCGCTGTAGCTGACGGTGCCGACGATGCGGTCGCCCGCACCAGCGGCGAACAGCATCTCGGTGACGTGCGGCGCCAGCGAGACCACGCGGCGCGCCGGCTGCGCCAGGGTCACGGTCTGGCCGGCGTCGTCGATGGCGGAGACAGTGGCGCTGGCGGGCAGCGCCGCGAGCAGCAGCGCGCAGGCGAGGACAGGAGTCAGGCGATTCGGCATGGCATGGTCAAGGTCAGGCAGCGGCCGCTAGCGCCGCGTCCAGCCGCTGCCAGGCCAGCGGCTGGTCCGGTGGCAGGCCAAGGCGCAGGCTCGGCGCGCAGCCGCCGGCGGCATCGAAATAACGGGTCCAGACGCCGTGCTGCGCCAGCACGTGTTGCAGCTGCGCCGCGTCGCGATGCGGGACCCAGCAGAACAAGGGATGCATCACCGGCGGCAGGCCGTGGTGTTCCAGCACGGCGGCCAGTCGCGCCCCGCACGCTTGCAGCCGTGCCCGCGTGGCGTGCTGCCACGGCTGGTCGGCCAGCGCGCGGCGCGCCACCTCGCGCGCGGGGCCGGCGACGGTCCAGTGGCCCAGGCGCGCGCGCAGCGCGTCCAGCAGCGCCGGCTGTGCCAGCACGAAGCCGCAGCGGATGCCTGCCAGCCCGTAGAACTTGCCGATCGAGCGCAGCACCACCAGCCCGGGGCTTTCGCTGTGCGCGGCGACGGAGCCGCCGGGCAGGCAATCGATAAAGGCCTCGTCGACCAGCAGCGTGCCGCCGCGCGCCGCCAGCGCGGCATGCCAGCGCAGCAGCGTGGCGGCGGGCAGCACGCGCGCGGTCGGGTTGTTGGGGTTGACGACGACCAGATGATCGAGCGCGTCGGCCAGATCAGGCCGGGTGAAGTCGGCTTCGTCCAGCAGCACCACGGTGTGCCCCGCGGCGGCGAACGCCGGCGCGTATTCGCTGTACCCCAGCGCGGCGATGCCGACCCGCCCCGGGCGCAGCAGCGCCGGCAGCGTGCGGATCGCGGCCTGCGAGCCGGCCACCGGTAGCGCATGGGGCGCGCCGCATGCCGCCGCGGCCAGTTCGGCCAGGCCGTCGTCGTCCTGCGGCAATCGTTGCCACACCTGCGGCGGCAGCGCCGGCACCGCATAGCCGTCGGGGTTGATGCCGGTGGACAGGTCGAGCCAGTCGTCGGCCGCGCGGCCGTAGCGGCGCACCGCGGCAAGCAGGTCGCCGCCATGGCGGATCGGGGGCAGGGCGGTGCTCATGCCGGTGCGGACACCATCAGTGCGGCAAGCGCGCTGGCGGCTGCCAGTGCCAGCCACAGCCATAGCGTGCGTTCGACCAGCCGCAGGCAGGCCATCACATGCGCCGCCTGCGGCGCGGTGCCGGTGCCCAGCGGCGGGCGTTGCTCGATTTCACCGTGATAGCGCGCCGGGCCGCCAAGCCGCACGCCGACGGCGCCGGCTCCCGCGGCCATCACCGGGCCGGCATTGGGGCTCGACCACGCCGGCGCCTGCGTGCGCCAGCAGCGCAGCGCCTGCGCGGTGGCGCCGAGCAGCGCATACGACAGCGCGGTAAGCCGCGCCGGTACCAGGTTGAGCGCATCGTCGAGGCGCGCCGCGGCCCAGCCGAAATGCAGCAGCCGGGGCGTGCGGTAGCCCCACATCGCATCGAGCGTATTCGCCAGCCGGAACACGACCACGGCCGGCGCGCCGCCGGCCAGGAACCAGAACAGCGCGCCGAACACCGCGTCGTTGCCGTTTTCCAGCGCCGATTCGCAGGCGGCGCGGGCCAGCGCCTCGGCGTCGGCATCGGCGGTGTCGCGCGAGACGATGCGCGCGGTCAGCGCGCGCGCGGCGGGCAGGTCGGCCGCGCCCAGCGCGTCGGCGATCGGGGCGATATGCTGGTGCAGGCTGCGCGCGCCCAGCGCCGCGTACAGCGCCAGCGCATGCAGCGCCAGCGCGGCGAGTGGATGCCAGCGGGCCGCGGCGGCCACCAGCCACCATGCCAGCGCGGCCGGGCCCAGCACCAGCGCGCACCAGCCGGCAAGCCCGGCAAGGCGCTGGCGCCATGGCGCATTGCGTTGCGAGGGAGGGTTGAGGCGTCGTTCCAATGCGGCCGCGATGCGGCCGAAGCCCACCAGCGGATGCCAGCGGCGCGGCTCGCCGAGCCAGCGGTCCAGCAGTGTCCCGATCCATGCCGCTGCCACGCATGCCGGCCAGGCCAGCATCAGCATGCGGGATCGGGCCCCTTTACCGCCACCGGGATGCCCGCCACCAGCAGCCGCACGCAGTCGGCCGCGGCGGCCAGCTTCTGGTTCAGGCGGCCCAGTTCATCGACATAGAAACGGGTGATGGCGCCCATCGGGATCACGCCGAAGCCGATCTCGTTCGAGACCAGGATCACGTGGCCGGGCAGCGTCGGCAGCGCGTTGAGCAGCGCCTCGATTTCTTCGGTGAACGCCGCCGGTGGCGTGATCACGCCATGCTCGGGATAGCTGCGGCCATTGGGAAACAGCAGGTTGTTGATCCACAGCGTCATGCAATCGACCAGGATGCAGCCGTCGTGGCGCGCGTTGGCATAGAGCGCATCGGCCAGGTGCACCGGCTCTTCGACCAGGCGCCAGTCGGCGGGGCGGCGCGCGCGGTGCAGCGCGATGCGGACTTCCAGTTCCTGGTCGGCATGGGCCGGGTCCTGGTGCGCGGTGGCGATGTAGGTGACCGGCCCGCCGGTGATGGTGGCGTGGTCGCTGGCAAGCTGTTCGGCGAAGTGGCTCTTGCCGGAACGGGCGCCGCCGAGCACCAGGGTGAGTTGGCGGCCGCCGGTTCCGCTGGCGGCGGCGCGCGGCTGCGCGGCAGGGGCGGTGCCGGACGCGGTGGCGGGTGCGAGGGCCGGGGTTTCCATCCGCGTATTGTAGCCGCCGCATCCGGGCATGGCACGGCCCGCGTGCGGGGCGGTGCGATAATCCGCCGATGCAACCCGACTCTCCGCAATTCCTGCCGCCGGGTGCCCTGCGCGGCACGTTGATGGTCCAGGGCACCACCTCCGATGCCGGCAAGAGCACCATTGTCGCCGGCCTGTGCCGGGTGCTGGCGCGCGCCGGCACGCGCGTGGTGCCGTTCAAGCCGCAGAACATGGCGCTCAACAGCGCCGTCACCGCCGACGGCGGCGAGATCGGCCGGGCCCAGGCGCTGCAGGCGCAGGCCGCGCGGCTGGCGCCGCATACCGACATGAACCCGGTGCTGCTCAAGCCCAGCAGCGACACCGGCGCCCAGGTCATCATCCACGGCCGCGCGCGGCTGGACCTGGACGCGCGTGCCTACCACGCCTACAAGCCGCAGGCGATGCAGGCGGTGCTGGCCTCGCACGCGCGCCTGGCGCAGGCCCATGAGGTGGTGCTGGTCGAGGGCGCCGGCAGCCCGGCCGAGGTCAACCTGCGCGAGCGCGACATCGCCAACATGGGGTTTGCCGAGCAGGTCGAATGCCCGGTGGTGCTGGTCGCGGACATCGACCGCGGCGGCGTGTTCGCGCACCTGGTGGGCACGCTCGACTGCCTGTCCGAGAGCGAGCGCGCGCGCGTGACCGGCTTCATCATCAACCGTTTCCGCGGCGATATCGGGCTGCTGGAGCCGGGACTGGACTGGCTGGTGGCGCGCACCGGCAAGCCGGTGTTCGGCGTGCTGCCGTACCTGCACGGCCTGCACCTCGATGCCGAGGACGCCATCATCGGCGCGCAGGCCGATGTTGGCCAGGCCGCGCGGCGCCTGCGCGTGATCGTGCCGGTGCTGCCGCGCATCGCCAACCATACCGATTTCGACGCACTGCGCGCGCATCCGCAGGTGGACCTGCAGTTTGTCGGCCCCGGCCGGCCCATCCCGCCCGCCGACCTGGTGGTGCTGCCAGGCAGCAAGAACGTGCGCGGCGACCTCGACTTCCTGCGCGCCCAGGGCTGGGACGCGGCGCTGGCGCGGCACCTGCGCTACGGCGGCAAGCTGGTCGGCATCTGCGGCGGCATGCAGATGCTGGGGCGGCAGGTGCACGACCCCGATGGCCGCGAAGGCCCCGCCGGCAGCAGCGCGGGGCTGGGCTGGCTCGATTTTGAAACCACGCTGGCCGCCGACAAGCAGTTGCGCCAGGTGCGCGGCCGGCTTGCGCTGGACCCGGCCGACGCGCCGGTGCGCGGCTACGAGATCCACCTCGGCGTCACCACCGGCAAGGGGCTGGAGCAGCCGGCGCTGTGGCTTGACCGCGGCGACGGCACCCTGCGGCCGGACGGGGCGCGCTCGGCCGATGGCCAGGTGCTGGCCACCTATGTGCACGGCCTGTTCGACGATCCCGCCGGCTGCCAGGCGCTGCTGCGCTGGGCCGGGCTGGAACACGCCCAGGCGGTCGATCTCGACGCGCTGCGTGAAGCGTCGATTGAGCGCCTGGCCGACACCCTGGCCGCGCACCTGGACCTGGCGGCACTGCTGGCGCCGTTGCGGCGCTGAGGTCGTGGCGCTGAGGTTGCGACGGGCAGGCGGCGGCAAGCAGCGGCCCTGCTAGAATCGCGAATCCTTCGCATTCGCATCGTGGCATGGAGATGGCTTTTCCGCCATATTCCGCGCCTTGCAGCGTCCGCTCAACGTACTTCACCCCGTCATGGTTACCGGCCGCCTGCGCGTCGTCCTCGTCAAGCTGCATCGTTATATCGGCCTGAGTCTCGGCCTGCTGTTCGTCCTGATGGGGCTGACCGGCATGACCATCGCCTGGCGCGATGAACTCGACGCCTGGCTCAATCCCGACCTGCTGGTGGCGTCCGCGCCGATGACCGCGCCGGTGACTCCGGACACGCTCCAGGCCGTGACCGAGCGGCTTGCGGCGCCGCCCTACGGCAAGCCCAACCTGCTGATGCTGCCGACCCATGCCGACGGGGTCTTTATCGCCTGGTATCCGGTCAAGGGACCCGGCGGCGTGGTGGCGGGGCGCTCGCGCCAGGTGATGGTCGACCCGGTCACGCTGGCGGTGAAGGGCGAACGCGTCTGGGGCGAGCCGGGGCTGTCGCGCCAGCTGCTGCTGCCCACGCTGTTCCACCTGCACCGCTACCTGCTGTCGGGCGATACCGGCAAGACCATCACCGGCGTCGCCGGCATGCTGCTGTTGCTGACCACGCTGGTGGGGGTGGCGGCATGGTGGCCCAAGATGAAGCTGCGCTCGGTGGTGCAGGCGTTCCGCATTACGCATGGCGGCTCATGGTCGCGCTTCAACTATTCGCTGCACCGCGCCGGCGGCATCCTGGCCGCGCCGGTGCTGGCCGTGATCGCGTTTTCCGGCTGGTACCTGAACCTGCCCAAGTGGGTCACGCCGATCGTGGCGGGCGTGATGACGGTGACGCCACCAGCCAAGCACGTCTCGGCGCCGGCGCCGGCGGGGGCGCGGCCGCTGGAGGCGGGCGAGATCATGGCCGCGGCGCAGGCGCAGTTCCCGCAGGCGCAGGTCACCCGCATCGGCTTCCCGCGCAAGCCCGGCGACGCCTTCGAGATCCGGCTGTGCCAGCCCGGCGAGGTGCGCCAGCACACCGGCGCCACGCGGCTCTGGCTCGATGCCTGGACCGGCGCGCCCCTGGGCGTGCGCGACCCGCACCAGGCGCCCGCCGGCGACACGCTGCTGAACTGGCAGTTTCCGCTGCATACCGGCGAGGCCTTCGGCCTGCCGGGGCGGATCTTCATCACGCTGTTCGGGCTGGCGCCGCTGGCATTTGCCGTGACCGGCACGCTGATCTGGTGGAAGCGGCGGCGCGGCCACCAGCGCCATGTGGTGAAGAGCGCGCAGCGCGCCGGCATGCACCGGGCATAAAAAAAGGCAGGCCTGCGGGCCTGCCTTTTTCTTTGGCGGACGCGGCTGCGCCGCTCAGATTTCCAGGTTGTCGATCAGCCGGGTCGCGCCCAGCCGGGCCGCGGTCAGGATTACCAGCGGCTCGCCGGCGAGGAATTCCTCGCGCGTCGGTGCCTGCAGGTTGACGCGCTTGCGGATCGACACATAGTCCGGCTTCCAGCCGCGCTGTTCCAGCGACGCGCGGGCGCTGGCCTCCACCGCCAGCAGGTCGGCCGAGGCGCGGTCGCCGCCGAGCACGGTGTCGCGCACGTCGTGCAGGGTGCGGTACAGCACCGGCGCCTCGGCGCGCTCGTCCGGGCTCAGGTAGCGGTTGCGCGACGACAGCGCCAGGCCGTCTTCGGCGCGCACGGTCTCGGCGGGAATGATGTCGATCGGCAGCGCGAACTGCTGCACCATCTGGCGCACGATCATCAGCTGCTGGTAGTCCTTCTTGCCGAACACCGCCACGCGCGGCTGCGCGCACGAGAACAGCTTCATCACCACCGTGCACACGCCCTTGAAGAAGCCGGGGCGGAACTCGCCTTCGAGGATGTCGCCCAGGTCGTGCGGCGGCTCGACGCGGTATTCCTGCGGCACCGGGTACATGTCGCGCTCGGAGGGCGCGAACAGCACGTAGACGCCTTCGCTCTGCAGTTTTTCGATGTCGTCCTGCAGCGTGCGCGGGTACTTGTCGAAATCCTCGTTCGGGCCGAACTGCAGGCGGTTGACGAAGATGGATGCCACCACCGGGTCGCCGTGCTGGCGCGCCAGGCGCATCAGCGACAGGTGGCCTTCGTGCAGGTTGCCCATGGTGGGGACGAAGGCCGCGCGGTTCTGGCCGCGCAACTGGTCCCGCAGCTCTTGGATGGAGGAAATGACTTTCATCTGCCTTGGTGTGCTGGTCGTGTAGGGGTGACCCGGACGCCGGTCCGCGGCGCGCGGCGGCTGCCGTGCCGGTCTGGGCCGGCTGTCGGCGGATTGTAGATCAACTGGGGCGGGGCTAGCCTCGGCGGTTCGGACGGGTCAGCTGGGGCTGTACGCCAATCGCACATAAATCGGCGCGAACGGCTCGGCCTGGGTGATCTCCACCAGCGCTTCGCGCGACAGCTCGAGCATGGCGATGAAGTTCACCACCACCACCGGCACGCCCTTGCCGGAGCGCACCGCGTCCTCGAACAGCTCCGAGAACTCCATGAAGCGCGCATGCTGCAGCCGGCGCAGGATCTGGCTCATGTGCTCGCGCACCGACAGCTCCTCGCGCGAGATCTTGTGGTGCTGGTTGAGCTTGGCGCGCTTGAGCACGTCGGCCCAGGCCGCCTGCAGGTCGACGGTTTCGACGTCGGGAAAGCGCGGCGCCAGGCTCTGTTCGATATACACCTGCGAGCGCAGGAAGTCGCGGCCCAGCTGCGGCACCGTATCCAGGCGCTGCGCGGCCAGCTTCATCTGCTCGTATTCCAGCAGGCGGCGCACCAGCTCGGCGCGCGGGTCTTCGGCTTCCTCGTCGCTGTCGGCCTTCTTGACCGGCAGCAGCATGCGCGACTTGATCTCGATCAGCATCGCCGCCATCAGCAGGTATTCCGCCGCCAGCTCAAGGTTGGTCTTGCGGATCTGCTCGATATACGACAGGTACTGCCGCGTGACCTGCGACATCGGGATGTCGAGGACATTGAAGTTCTGCTTGCGGATCAGGTACAGCAGCAGGTCCAGCGGGCCTTCGAAGGCTTCAAGGAAGATCTCGAGCGCGTCCGGCGGGATGTAGAGGTCCTGCGGCAGCTTGAACAGCGGCTCGCCGTACAGGCGCGCGAACGCCATCCCGTCGACCATGTCGGCGGGGCCGGCCGGGCCGGCGGCGGCAGCGGGCGCCACGGCGGGCAGCTCCACGGGCAGCGGCAGCTTGTCCTGGTCGGCTGCGCTCATGGTGCGCTCGGCTCGGGGGCGGCGGGGATCAGTTGTCCTGCGAGTAGACGTAGGGCTTCTGCGCCACGCGCGAAGCCTGGGCGCGGGCGCGCTCTTCGAGGTCGATCGGTGCCTTGTCCCACAGCAGGGCGCGGCCGTCGCGCTGCTCGGCCTCCAGCGTCGGGCGCTCTTGCTTGAGCTGCTTCAGGAACTGGGTGATATCGGATTCGTAGAGGGCCATGTTCAACCGGGATGCACCCGTGCGGGCGCCAGATAGGTACAGTGGGCCATGATTTTACAGTATCGGCTCCCCGGGATGCACGCCAGACCGTAGCCGGGGGCCGCGACGGCACCGCAACGCGTGGGAAAGTTCCGGGCGCGCGGCCGGGTGTGGTCAAATACCGACTTTGTATGTGTGGACAATGGGGCGATGCCGCAAGACACCGCTAACACCGCTGACTCGGCTGGCCGTGCCGCCAGGAGCCTGGCCGCGCGCGCACCGGGCGTGCTCGCGGCGCTGGTGCTGGCACTTGCCGCGGGTGCGGTCCAGGCCGCCTACAAGGTCGAGGTCGAAGCGCCCAAGCCGATCCGCGAGATGCTCGAGGAGCACCTCGACCTGGCCCGCTACAAGGATCGCACCGACCTGTCGCAAGACCAGTTCGACTACATGGTCGAGACCGTCGGCGAGCAGGTGCGGGCCTTCACCTCCACCGAAGGCTATTTCGATCCCACCACCACCACCCGCGTCGAGGGCGAGGGCGACCAGCGCGTGGTGCATGTGATGGTCGACCCCGGCGCGCGCACGCTGATCCGCAACGTCGACCTGCAGGTGACCGGCCCGGCGGCGACCCAGTCGCCCGAACAGGTGGCGGAGATGAAGGCCAAGTGGGGCCTGCCCGCGGGCGAGCCGTTTCGCCAGGACGACTGGGACAAGGCCAAGGAAGACGCGCTGGTGACGCTGCAGAGCCATACCTACTACGGCGCGCGGCTGGCCGCGTCGCAGGCGCGGGTCGAGCCGGACGAGCTGCGCGCGGACCTGTCGGCGCACTACGTCAGCGGCCCGGCCTACCGCCTGGGCCCGCTCAAGGTCACGGGCACGCGCCGCTACCCGGAACAGATCATCGTCAACGTCAACCCGCTCAACGAGGGCGAGCCGTACCGGGTCGAGCGGCTGCTGGAGCTGCAGCGCGCGATCCAGAACCAGCCGTATTTCTCCAACGTGCAGGTCGACCTGGAGCCGCCGCCGGATGCCGAGCAGGCGCCGGACGGGGTGGTCACCGCGCCAGTGTCGGTGCGCGTGCGCGAATATCCGGTGCACCGGCTCAACAGCGGCGTCGGCTTTACCACCGATACCGGGGCCCAGGTCGAAGGGCGCTATTCCTACTACAACCTGTTCAACCGCGCCTGGACCTTCGATTCGCAGGCGCGCATCGAACAGAAGCGCTCCTACCTGTTCGCCGAGGCGGCGATGCCGCCGTCGCGCGGTGCCTACCGAAACAGCGTCTACAGCAGCTACGAGCGCACCATCGACATCGAGAACACCGACACCACCAGCCTGCGCGCGGGCCTGAAGCGCTCGCGCTCGCGCGAGAAGTACGACGTGACCACGTCGCTGGATTTCTACTACGACAAGCTGCTGCCGGTGGGCCAGGCCAGCCAGATCAGCAAGGCGCTGGTGCCGGCCTTTGCATGGACCCGGCGCGATGTCGACAACCCGGTATTTCCGCGCCGCGGCAACGTGATCAACACCCAGATCGGGGTGGCCGCCAAGAACCTGCTCAGCGATGCCACCTTCCTGCGGCTGTACGGCCGGATCCGCCAGTACGTGCCGGTGGGCAAGCGCGACCTGGTGGTGGCGCGGCTGGAGCTGGGCGCCGACCTGACCGGCGACAGCGCCAGCCAGATCCCGGCGACGCTGCGCTTCCGCGCCGGCGGCACCGACTCGATCCGCGGCTACAGCTACCAGTCGATCGGCACGCCCAGCGGCGCCAGCATCCTGCCGGCCAAGTACCTGGCCACCGGCAGCCTGGAGTACCAGTACTGGTTCAAGCCGGACTGGGGCGTGGCCGTGTTCTGGGATGCCGGCACCGCCGCCAACGACCTGCGCGGCGTGACCATCTACAACGGCGTGGGCGTCGGCGTGCGCTGGCGCACGCCGGTGGGCCCGCTGCAGCTGGACGTTGGCTATGGCATCCAGGAGCAGCAGTTCCGGCCGCATATCTCGCTGGGGGTGGCGTTCTGATGAACGTGCACGACCTGCCTTCCGTGCCCGGCGGCGGCGACGCCGCGCCGCCATCCGGTCCGGCACCGCGCAAGCGCCGGCGGCTGTGGCGCGCGCTGGGCTGGCTGGCCGGCATCCTGCTGTTGCTGGTGGTGGTGCTGGCGGCCGCCGGCGTGGCGGCGCTGCGCACCGAAACCGGCACGCGCCACCTGTGGACGCTGGCCACGCGGCTGTCGGCCGGCATGCTCGGCGGCCGCCTGGAAGGCGGCACCGTGGCGCACGGCCTGCGCCTGCGCGACGTGGTGTTCGTGAGCGGCCAGACGCGCGTGACGGTCGACCGCGTCGACGGCAGCTGGAAGCTGAGCTGGCAGCCGCGGCGGCTGCATGTGCAGTGGCTTCGCATCGGCAAGGCCGAAGTGCGGCTCGGGCCGTCCGAGCCCAGCACGGAGCCGATGCGCAAACCCGCTTCGCTCGAACTGCCGCTGGCCGTCGATGTCGATGCGCTGACGCTCGAGCGCCTGGCGCTGGTGCAGGGCCCGGCGCCCACCGCCGAGCCGATGGTGTTCGGCAACCTGTCAGGCGCGCTGCACAGCGACGGCCAGCGCCACCGCGTCAGCGTCGACAAGCTGGAAACGCCCTACGGCAAGCTCGCCGCCAACGCGCAGCTGGGCGCCGCCGCGCCGTTCGCGCTCAGCGCCGAAGCCTTGCTGGAAAGCAGCTGGCAAGACGAGGCCTTTGCCGTCAATGCCACCGCCAACGGCAACCTCGACGCCTTGCGCGCCGAGGTGCAGGCCAGCGGCGAGCGCATCCGGCTGCGTGCCGGCGCCGACCTGACGCCCTTCGGCAAGGTGCCGTTCACGCACCTGCTGGTCGACGGCGACCGCATCAACCCGCGCCTGTTCAGCCCGTCGGCGCCGCACGCCAACCTGACCGTGCATGCCGAGCTGCGGCCGGTGGATGGCGTGGCGGCCGGCAGCAACGCGGCGGGGGCTTCGGCGCCTGCGGCCTCCGCGCCATCGCCGGCATCGGCGGCCTCTGCCCCCGCGGCCGCGCCCGCGCCCGCGCCCGCGCCGGCGCCGCTGGCGGTCGCCGGCGAGATCGAGATCCGCAACCTGGAGGCCGGCCCGCTCGACCGCGAGCGGCTGCCGGTGCAGTCGGTGCGCGCCCGGGTCGAACTGAGCGAGGCGGCGCAGACGGTGTCGGACCTGCGCGTGGCGCTGCCCGGCAAGGCCGAGATCGCCGGCAGCGGCTCGCTGCGCGGCGGCCGCGGCGGCTTCGACCTGGACGTGCGCCGGCTGGACCCGGCGGCGCTGCATGGCTCGCTGACCAGCGCCAGCCTGTCAGGCCCGGTGGTGGTCCGCCTCGAGCCGGGCCGCCAGAGCGTGGCGCTGGACCTGTCCGGCGGCCAGCTCAAGCTATTTGCCGACGCCAGCATGGACGCCGAGACCGTGACCCTGGCCGCGCTGCGCGCCGTGGTCGGCACCGGCCTGCTGACCGCCGAGGGCAAGCTGGGGCTGAAGGACAAGCAGCCGTACAGCTTCAAGGGCAAGCTGTCGGCGTTCGATCCGTCGCGCCTGGCCAAGGTGGCCGCGGGCCGGATCAATGCGGATTTCACTGCGACCGGCGAGCTCGCGCCGCAACTGGGCGTGGCGCTGGACTTCGCCGTGCATGAAAGCGAATACGCGGGCCTGCCGATGACCGGCGGCGGCAAGCTGCGCCTGGCGGGCGAGCGGCTGTTGCCGAGCGAGGCCGCGCTCAGCATGGCCGGCAACCAGGCCAGCCTGCGCGGCAGCTTCGGCGCGCGCGGCGATGCGCTGAAACTGGCGGTCGATGCGCCGCAACTGGAGCGCCTGAAGTTCGGCGTGGCCGGCCAGCTCAAGCTCGACGCCACCATCACCGGCACGCTGAAGAAGCCCGAGGTGGTGGCCGACTACAACGCGCAAACGCTGGAAGTGGGCCCGCACAAGGTGGCCAGCGCCAGCGGCCGCGCCGAGATCCGCGGCGGGCTGGACGGCCCGCTGTCGGTGCAGCTGGCGGCGCGCGGCTACCGCGGCCCGCACGCCAGCCTCGCCACGCTCGACGCCACCCTCAACGGCACCCAGGCCAACCACGGCTTCGACGTCAAGGCGGCCGGCAGTATGAACCAGCGGCCCCTGCAGCTGGCGCTGGCGGGTCAGGGCGCGTGGCGGGGCAAGGACGGCTGGAACGGCACCATCCGCACGCTGGAAGAGCGCGGCACCGTCAACCTGCGCCTGGCCGCCCCGACGCAGCTGCTGGTGGCCGACCAGCGCGTGCGCCTGGGCGCGACACGCCTGCTGCTGGACCGCGCCACGCTGGCGATCGACAGCCTGGACTGGGATCACGGCCGCATCCGCAGCGCCGGCAGCCTCGACGGCCTGCAGGTGGCGCGCGTGCTGGAGCTGATGGAAACCATCACCGGCGAGCGCCCGCCGGTGCGTTCCGACCTGGTCATCGACGGCCGCTGGAACCTGGCGCTGGCCGAGACCGCCACCGGCTTTGCGGAAGTGCGCCGGCGCAGCGGCGACCTGTCGGTCAACGCGGGCCGGGGCTTCACCACGCTCGGCCTGGGCGAGACCAGCCTGCGCGCCGACGCCGGCGGCAACCGCATCGCGCTGCGCGGCGGCATGGTGTCGGGGCGCATCGGCAAGGTGGTGGTCGATGCCTCGGCCGGGCTGGTGCAGGAGCAGGGGCTGCAGACCGTGGGCCCGGCCTCGACGCTGGGCGGAACCGTCACCGTCGACGTGCCGCGGCTGAAGTCGCTGGAAGCGCTGACCGGCCCGCAGTACGCCTTCGACGGCCGCCTGGCCGCGGCGATGCGGCTGGCCGGCACGGTGGCGGCGCCGCTGCTGACCGGCACCATCAATGGCGACGACCTCGCGGTCACGCTGTACGACCAGGGGTTGCGCCTGACCGACGGCACCGTGCGCGTGGTGCTGGACCAGAACACGGTCGAGCTCAGGCAGGTGGAGTTCCATGGCGGCGAGGGCAAGCTCACCGCCACCGGCAATATCAAGCTGGGCGAGGCCGATCCCAACCTGACCGGCCGCATCGTCGCCGACAAGCTGCAGCTGTTCGCCAGCCCGGAACGCACCCTCGTGGTGTCGGGCGATGCCAGCATCGCCAACGAGAACAAGCAGGTGGTGATCCGCGGCAAGTTCCGCGTCGACCGGGGGCTGTTCGACCTGCCCAAGGCCGGCGCGCCGGTGCTGGGCGACGATGTCGTGGTGATCCGGCGCAAGGACCAGCGCGCGGTCAAGACCGCGGCCACGCCGGTGCCGGAAAGCAAGCCCGCCAGCCGCTTCAGCCCGGTGATCGACCTGAGCGTCGACCTGGGCAACAACTTCCGCTTCCGCGGTGCCGGCGCCGACCTGCTGCTGGCCGGGCAGATGGGCGTGAAGAGCGAACCGCTGGCACCGATCAAGGCCACCGGCACGGTGCGCGTCACCGACGGCACCTACGAGGCCTTCGGGCGCAAGCTGGACATCGAACGCGGCATCATCAATTTCAACGGCCCGATCGACAACCCGAACATGAACATCCGCGCCATGCGCCGCAACCAGGAGGTCGAGGCCGGCGTCGAAGTCACCGGCACGGTGCGACTGCCGCGCGTGCGGCTGGTGTCGGAGCCCAACGTGCCCGACGAGGACAAGCTGTCGTGGCTGATGTTTGGCTACGGCGCGGAAAGCGCGGGCGCCGGCCAGCAGCGCCAGCTGAGCGGCTCGGCACTGGGCGGCGCCGCGCTGGGGCTGATCGGCGGCAAGGCCGGCAAGGGCATCGTCTCGCATTTCGGCATCGACGAATTCTCGATCGGGCCCAGCACCGCGGGCCTGAACGACCAGCAGGTGGTCAGCATGGGCAAGGCCATCACCGACCGCATGTCGGTCGGCTACGAGCAGAGCCTGACCTCGGCCTCGAACGTGGTGAAGCTGAGCTGGCAGTTTTCGCGGCGCTGGTCGCTGATTGCCAAGGGCGGTTCCATCAACGGTTTGTCGGTCTTGTTCAACCGCCGCTTCGATACCTGGGCCAACCTGTTCAGCGGGGCCCCGAATCGCGGCACCAGGAGGAGCCAGCAGGATGAAAGCCAGCCACTCGACCCCCAGGGCGCCGCACAGGCGGCCTCGGCCGTCATCGCCGAGCCGGTGCGCCGATGACTTCCCTTCGACCTTTGCCGCGTCGCCGCGACGCCTTGCCGCCATGGGACTGATTGCCTCGATGCTTGCGCTGTTCGGCTGCGACCAGCAGAAGGTCGATGAAGCCATGAAGAAGGCGGGCGAGACCGCGCGCAACACCTGGAACGCGATCAAGCCCGACAGCGAGCTGTTCAAGGGCATCGTGCCGGGCCAGTCGACCGAGGAAGACCTGCGCCGCCAGGCCGGCAAGCCCGAGATCGTCTGGGAAGAGGCCGACGGCGGGCGCCGCCTGGAATACCCGCGCGGCCCCGAGGGCACCACCACGTGGATGGTCACCATCGGCGCCGACGGCAAGGTCGCTAAGATCGAGCAGGTGCTGTCGGCCGAGAATTTCGCGCGCGTGCGCGCCGGCATGAGCAAGGACGATATCCGCCGCCTGCTGGGCAAGCCCACCAAGGTGGAAGCGTTCGCGCTGAAGAAGGAAGAGGTGTGGGGCTACCGCTGGATGGAAACCTCGACCGACAAGGCCTTCTTCAACGTGCATTTCAACAGCGACGGCACCGTCACCACCACCTCGCGCAGCGACGATCCGTCGCGGATGCAGGGCGGCTGACGCGCGCCCCTGCATCGCGCCCCGACCCTCAGTGAAGGAGATGGCAGGCGGCCACGTGCGCCGGCGCGGCTGAACCGGCGGCCGGGTCCAGCCGCAACATGCGGGGGATCTCGGTGGCGCAGGCCGGCACCGCCCGTGGGCAGCGCGGATGGAACTTGCACCCAGCTGGCGGGTTCAGCGCCGAGCCGATATCGCCCAGGATCAGGCCCTCGGCCGGCTGGTGGTCGGGATCGGGCCGCGGCGCCGAGCCCAGCAGTGCCTGCGTGTAGGGGTGGCGCGGGGCGCTGAACACCGCGGCGCTGGGCCCGCTTTCGGCCATATTGCCCAGGTACATCACGCCCACGGCCGAGCTGAAGTGCTCCACCAGTGCCAGGTCATGGGCGATCACCACATAGGCCAGGCCGAAGCTGCGCTGGATATCGGACAGCAGGTTGACGATCTGCGCCCGGATCGAGACATCCAGTGCCGAGGTGGGCTCGTCCAGCACGATCAGACGCGGCTGCAGCGCCAGCGCGCGCGCCACGGCAATGCGCTGGCGCTGGCCGCCGCTGAACTCGTGCGGGTACAGGTCCAGCGCGCCGGGCGGCAGGCCGACGATCTCCAGCAGCTCCAGCAGCCGCCGGCGCAGCGCGGCGCGGTCGCCGCCCTGGCCGTGCGCAAGCAGCGGCTCGGCCAGCAGCATGCCTACCTTCAGGCGCGGATTGAGCGACGAGGACGGGTCCTGGAACACCGCCTGCACCTGGCGCCGGTAGCCCAGCACGCCCTTGCGGTCCAGCGCCAGCACGTCCTGGCCGTCGAAGCGGATGGTGCCGGCGCTGGGGCGCTCAAGCAGCAGCAGCTGCCTGGCGATGGTGGTCTTGCCGCAGCCGGACTCGCCCACCAGCGCATAGGTCTGGCCGGCATCCACGGCAAAGCAGACGCCGTCGACGGCGCGCACCGTGCCGCCGCCGCGCGCGGGGAAATGCTTCTTCAGGTTTTCGACTTCGAGCAGCATGGCTGCCTCCTGGGTTCTTAGCCGGCCGAGGCCAGCCAGCAGCTGACCTGGTGGCCGGATTCGAGTTCGATCTCGGGGGGATAGGCGTCGTCGCACAGCGGCTTGCGGTGCGGACAGCGCGCCGCGAAGCGGCAGCCGTGCGGCGGGTCGACCAGGCTGGGCGGGCTGCCCGGGATGGCGTACAGCCGCTCGCGCCGGTCGCCGAAATGCGGGATGGCCTGCAGCAGCGCCTGCGTATAGGGATGGGCGGCGCGCTGGTACAGCGTGCGCACGTCGCCGGTCTCGACGATGCGCCCGGCGTACATCACCGCGACCCGGTGGCAGATGCTGGCCGCCACGCCCAGGTCGTGCGTGATCAGGATGATGCCGACGCCGGTCTGGGCCTGGATCCTGCGGAACAGCGCCATGATCTGCACCTGGATGGTCACGTCCAGTGCCGAGGTGGGCTCGTCGGCCACCAGCAGCCGCGGCGCGCTGGCGATGGCCATGCCGGTCACCACGCGCTGGCGCATGCCGCCGCTGAACTGGTGCGGATAGTCGTCCAGCCGCGTCTCGGGCGACGGGATGCGCACGCTTTCCAGCACCTGCACCACCTGGCGCCGGCGCGCTGCGCGGCTGTCGGCAAGGCCGTGGTAGTGCAGCGGCGCGCCGACCTGGTCACCGACGGTGAACACCGGATTGAGCGAGGTCAGCGGATCCTGCGAGATCATGGCGATCTTGCGGCCGCGGTACTGCGCGCTCATGGTCTTTTCCGGCAACTGCAGCAGGTCCACGCCATCGAGCAGCACCTTGCCGCCCAGGCGCACGCCGCCCTGGCGCGGCAGCAGGCGCAGGATCGAGAGGATGGTCATGGACTTGCCGGAGCCCGACTCGCCCACCACGCCCAGGGTCTCGCCCTGGTTCACATGCAGGTCGACGCCGTCGACGGCGCGCACCAGGCCGCGGCGCAGTTCGAGGTGGGTGGTCAGGCCCTGCACCGACAGCATCGGCGCGCCGTGCGAGGACGTGTCGGGGGCGGCCGCTGGCAACGGGCGTTGGGTCACGTGCGGGTCCGGGCCGGTCATAGCTGCCTCCGTTTCGGGTCGAAGTGGTCGCGCAGCCAGTCGCCCAGCAGGTTGGACGCCAGGCAGGTGGCCATGATCGCAAGCCCGGGCATGGTGATGGCCCACCACGCGTTGGTGATGTAGTTGCGCGCATCGGCCAGCATCAGCCCCCACGACACGTCGGGCTGCTGGATGCCCAGGCCGAGGAAGCTCAGCGAGGCCTCGAAGATGATCACCTGCCCCACCTGCAGCGTGGCCAGCACCAGCAGGGTGTTGAGCAGGTTGGGCAGCAGGTGGCGGCGGAAGATGGTGAGCGTGCCGCAGCCCGCCACGCGCGCCAGCGCCACGTAGTCGCGCTGCTTGAGCGACATCACCTCGCCGCGCACGATGCGCGCGTACCAGGTCCAGTAGGTGACCACGATCACCAGCACCACGGTCTCGAAGCCCGGGCCCAGCACCGCGGCCAGCACCAGCGCCAGCGCCAGCGCGGGGATCGACATCTGGATGTCGACCAGCCGCATGATGAGCGCATCCAGGCGGCCGCCGAAGTAGCCGGCCAGCATGCCCGCGGCGGTGCCGATGCCGCCGGAGATGAGGATGGCGTACAGCGCGACCACCAGCGAGATGCGCGTGCCGGCCATGATGCGCGTGAGCAGGTCGCGCCCCATGTTGTCGGTGCCGAGCGGATAGGCCCAGCTGCCGCCGGCCAGCCATGCCGGCGGCTGGAACGCGAGCCCGAGGTCGAGGCCGTTGGGGTCGTGCGGCAGCAGCGCCTCGCCGCCGATGGCGCAGGCCAGCAGCAGCGGCAGCACCGCCAGCGCAAACCACGGCAGGCCGCGCAGGTTGTGCCGCGGGCGCTGGCGCACCGGCGCGGTGGCGCGGGCAGGAGGCATGGCGATCTCAGGCATGGCGGATCCTCGGGTCGATCAGGCCGTAACTCAGGTCGACCAGCAGGTTGGACAGCACGAACAGCACGGAGGTGAGCATCACGCCCGCCTGCACCACGGGAAAATCGCGCGCGAACACGGCCTCGACCACGGTGCGGCCGACGCCGGGCCAGGCGAAGATGACCTCGACCACGAAGGCGCCGCCCAGCATCGCCGCGAAGTAGACGCCGAGGATCGTCACCAGCGGAATCGCCGCGTTGCGCAGCGCGTACTTCCAGATCAGCACGCGCTCGGGCAGGCCCATGGCGCGGCCCATGCGGATGTAGTCGCTGTCGAGCACGTCGAGCATGGCCGAGCGCACCACGCGGGTCTGCGCCGCCACCGGATACCAGCCCAGCGCCATCGCGGGCAGCACCAGGCTGTGCCACGATTCGCGCCCGAAGGCCGGCAGCCAGTTGAGCTGCACCGCGAACAACAGGATCAGCAGCAGGCCGACCCAGAAGTTGGGCATGGCCTGGCCCGCCATGGCGAAGACCTTGGCGAAGCGGTCGAACCACGAGCCGCGGTAGACCGCCGACAGCACCCCGAACGGC
Source organism: Cupriavidus taiwanensis (assembly GCF_900250075.1). Classification (NCBI taxonomy): domain Bacteria; kingdom Pseudomonadati; phylum Pseudomonadota; class Betaproteobacteria; order Burkholderiales; family Burkholderiaceae; genus Cupriavidus; species Cupriavidus taiwanensis. The sequence continues at coordinate 2,949,540 of NZ_LT977070.1, read as the reverse complement.
ACCGCCATCGCGATCGAGAACGCCAGCGCGGCCAGCGCCAGTTCCACCGTCGCCGGCAGCCGCTCCAGGATCAGGCCGAGCGCCGGCTCCTGCCAGCGGTAGGAGTTGCCGAAGTCGCCGGTGACGGCGTTGCGCAGGAATACCAGGTACTGCGCCGCCAGCGGCTGGTCCAGGCCGAGGTGCTGGCGGGTCTGTTCGATGACCTCGGGCGGCGCGTCGGCCGGCAGCAGCAAGGCCAGCGGGTCGCCGGACAGGCGCGAGATCAGGAAGATGATCACGCTCGCGCCAAGGATGCTGATCAGGCCGTGCAGCAGGCGTTTGGCAATAGGCATGACAGGCTCCGTCGGGGATTCGTCGGCGGGGAACCGCGTCCGGCACGGGCGCCGGACGCGGCGGCGGGTCAGCGCTGCTTCCAGCTGACTTCCTGGAATGAGCGCCAGTAGTCGCGGATGGGCCAGGGCACGTAGTGGATCTTGTTGTCGCGCCAGGCAAAGGTGACCAGCGGCCGGTAGGTAGGCAGGCCGCCCAGGACGCGCTCCTGCTTGAGCCGCGCGATCTGCTGCAGCAGCGCGGTGCGTGCCGCCGGGTCCATGGTCTGGCGCTGCTTTTCCAGCAGCGCATCGACCTCGGGGTCGCTGGTGTAGGAGTAGGTGCCCCAGCCGCCGCCGCTCTGGTAGCTGTGCAGGTGGCCGGACCAGGCCAGCCCGGGGTCGCCGGGCAGCCCCTGCGACCACATCCAGCTCAACACCCCATCCATCTCCGGCGGGCCGGTGCGCCCCCGCTTGCCCAGGCTGATCCACGCGCCGTACTCCAGGTTGCGTACCTGGCAGCGGATGCCCACCGCGCTCAGGTAGGCGTACATGGCTTCGCCGACTTCCTTCACGCCCGGCTCGCGCGGCGTGGTCAGGTTGTAGCAGGGCGTGTCGAAGCCATTGGGGTAGCCCGCCTGCTTCAGCAGCTCGCGCGCCCGCTTCTGGTCAAAGGCATAAGGCTTGAGCGCGGGGTCGTAGCCGTTGGACTCCTTGCCGACCTGCGCATAGCGCTCGCCCTGGCCGAACAGCACGCGCTTGATGATGGCGTCGACATCGATGGCATGCGCGGCCGCCTGGCGCACGCGCACGTCGTTGAACGGCGACTTCGGCATCTGCGTGTTGAAGTTCAGGAAGAGGTTGTTGCCGCTGACCAGCGTGACGGTCTTCACGCCCGGCATCTTCTTGAACTCTTCCACCATCGACGGCGGCACGTTGTCGATGAAATCGACCTTGCCGGTCTTGAAGGCGGCCACCCGCGTCAGATCTTCGGGAATCACCTTGATGGTCAGTTCCTTGACGCCCGGGCGCTTGTCCTGGTTCCAGTAGCCGTCGAAGGCTTCCAGCTTCAGTTCGTCCTTGACCGTGCGCGAGACGAACTTCCACGGTCCGGTGCCGACCGGTTTCCTGGCGAAGGCTTCCTCGCCCACCGTCTGGATGTACTTCTTGGGCATGGCCCACAGCTGCATGTTGCCGACCAGGAACTGCGCGTCCGGCTCCTTGAAATGCAGCTTGAAGCGGTGCGCGTCGACGATCTCGAAGCGCTCGACCGACGAGACATAGTGCGAGAAGAAGCTGCTCTTGGGATCACGCTGGCGCTGCCACGAGAACTCCATGTCCTCGGACGTCAGCGGGTCGCCGTTGTGGAAGCGCACGCCCTTGCGCAGCTGCACGTCCAGCACCGGTTTGCCATCCTTGCCGGTCTCCAGCTTCCAGCTCTGCGCCAGCCAGTTCTCGTCCTTGAGCGCGGCGTTGCGGCGCACCAGCATCTCGAAGATCTGGCCGACAAAATAATGGTCGACGCCGGCCGAGATCTTGACCGGATCCAGCGTGGTGGATTCCGCGCCGAAGGCCACCGTAAGGCTGCCGGTGGCGGGCGCTGGCGCGGCGCCGGGGGCGAGCGGCGCGATGGCCGCGGCGACGATGCCGGCCAGCAACCGGTGGCGGGTGGCGCCGGACAGTGTCTTCACTTGCATGGTGCTCCTCCTGTTGCGCCGTCTCGTGGCGGCGCTGTGGGTGTGAACCAGGGATGCGCTCAGCGCGGGAAGCTGCTCTCGAGCTGGCGCACCACCTCCAGCAGCCGCGGCCGCACTTCCTGCAGCAGGAACGACGGCGACAGCCGGAACGACGGACCGCCCACGTTGATCGCCATGGGCGCCATGCCCGGGCCGTGGTGACTCCGTGGTGGTGCCCAGGCGCGCACAAGGCGCGTGGCTGGTCGCCGGTGCTTCGGTGCGGGCGGGTCGCGCTCGCGCTCAGCCGCCGGCCTCGGTGTCCAGCAGCGCCTGCAGTTCCACCTTGCGCACCTTCCCGGTGGCGGTCAGCGGGAACTCGGGCAGGATGCGGATCTCGGGCACCTTGTAGACCGCCATCTGCTCGCGGCACCAGGCATGCAGCGCATCGGCGGTGGTGCCGTCGGCATGCTCGGGACGCAGGCGGATAAAGGCCACCGGCACCTGGCCCTTGTCGGGGTCCGGACGGCCCACCACGGCCGAGCCCAGCACCGCCGGGTGGCGCGACAGCAGCACCTCCAGCTCGGACGGGAACACGCTCATGCCGCGCACCTTCAGCATCTCTTTGCGCCGGCCCAGGAAATGCAGGTAGCCGGCCTCGTCATAGGCGCCGATATCGCCGGTGCGGAACCAGCCGTCGCGGAACACCTCGGCGTCGACGTCGGGGCGGCCCCAGTAGCCCTTGAACAGCGACGGCGTGCTGACCACGATCTCGCCTTCGGCGCCGACCGGCAGCACCGCGCCGGTGTCGAAGTCGCAGATCTTGATGCGCGTGCCCGGCACCGGCAGGCCGACGAAGACCGGGCGGCCGCGCAGGTCCATGTCGTCGTCCTGCATGCCGGTGGTGAAGGTGTCGCTGGTGTGGGTCTCGGTCATGCCCCATGCGCCTTCGGCAATGATGCTGCCGGTCAGCGCGTGCCAGCGCTGGCGGATGTCGGGCGTGATCTTGCGGATGAACGAGGCCGCGCGCGTATGCTGCAGCGAGCGCAGGTCGTAGCGGCCGCACTCGGGGTGGTTCATCAGCTCGACCGCGTTGTCGACCACGACGAAGGTGCGGTTGACGCGGTAGCGCTCGATTGCGGCCATCACCGCGACCGGGTCCCAGCGCGCCAGCAGCACCACGGTCGCGCCGCTGAAGATGGGGTAGATCAGGCCGAGGTTCTCGCCCGCGATCCAGAACATCGGCAGGAAGTTCAGCATCACGTCATCGGCGCCCTCGGCCAGCCGCGCCGCATCGACGCCGCCGGTGAGCGCATACGAGGCCGCAGCGGTGTACAGCATGTCGCGCTGCGTGTGCATGCAGCCCTTGGGCAGGCCGGTGGTGCCGCCGGTGTAGTTCAGCGCGGCCAGCGCGTCCAGGTCGACCGGCGGCAGCGCCACCGGCGCGGTCTCGCGCAGTGCCCGCAGCAGGTCGATGGCGCCGTCGACGGCGAGCGCGGGCGCATCGAGTCCGGCCGGCAGCGGCAGCTCGGGCTGGGCCGGCAGCATCGCGCCCGCGCTGGTGGTGTAGATTGCCTGCAGCGGCGTGCGCGCGCGCACCGACATCAGCAGCGGCGCCAGCTGGTCCTGCACGATGATGGTGGTGGCGCCGGCATCGTTCAGCTCATACTCCAGCTCCTGCTCCTTGAAGAGCGGGTTGACCGGCACGTACACCGCGCCCAGCTTCAGGATGGCGTAGAACACGATGTGGAACTGCGGGCAATTGCCCATCATCACCGCGACGCGGTCGCCCGCGCCCACGCCGCGCCCGCTGAGCAGCGCGGCGCAGCGCTCGGACAGGTCGTCGAGTTCGGCATAGGTGACGGTGGTGCCGTACCAGACCAGCGCCGCATGGTCCGGGCGCTTGCGCGCCCAGGCGCGCAGGTAGTCGCCCAGCGGAACTTCGCCATGCGGGTAGACCGGTGCGTCGGGCAGGCCGGCGGGCCAGATCTTGCGATGCCGGGCTTCCAGGTCCGCGAAGAACGCCTGTTCGTTCATCTGCTGTCTCCTCTTGCTGTCGCTCTGGGGTGTTGTCTGCCGCCGCGCCTACCAGGCGTCGACGAAGGCGCGTATCGGTCGCTGGGCGCGGTGGGGGTCGGCGGCGCCCGCGTCGAGGCCGCTGACCAGCCACTGGCGCGTGGCGGCGGGATCGATCACCGCATCGAGCTCCAGCGCCGCCGCCGCGTTGATGGCATGGCCGCGTTCGTACATCTGGGCGACCAGCTGCTGGTACAGCGCATCGCGCTGCGGGCCCTCGGGCAACGCTTCCAGTTCCTTGCGAAAACCCAGCCGCACCGCGCCCTCGAGTCCCATGCCGCCGAACTCGCCGGTCGGCCACGACACCGTGAAGCTGGGCGCGCGAAAGCCGCCCGCGGCCATGGCCATCGCGCCCAGGCCGTAGCCCTTGCGCAGCACCACCGCCACGAACGGCACGCGCAGCTTGGCGCCGGTCACGAACATGCGCGACACGTGGCGCACCTGCGCGCGGGCCTCGACCTCGGGGCCCACCATGAAGCCCGGCGTGTCGATCAGCGACACGATCGGCAGCCCGTGCGCGTTGCACAGCTGCATGAAGCGCGCGGCCTTGTCGGCGGCGTCGGCGTCGATGGCGCCGCCGAGGTGGCGCGGATTGTTGGCGAGGATGCCCACCGGCCGGCCCTCGATTCGCGCCAGCGCGGTATGGATGCCGGTGCCGAAGCCGGCGCGCAGCTCCAGCACGCTGCCGACGTCGGCCAGCCCGTCGATGGCGGCACGGGTGTCGTACACGCGCAGGCGGTTCTCGGGCACCACGTGGCGCAGTGCCAGCGGGTCGGGCGACTGCCATGTCTCCAGGCGCCCCTGGAACATCGACAGGTAGTGCTTCGCTGCGGCCACGGCCGCGGCT